>JAOPVE010000446.1 GCA_025963185.1 Actinomycetes bacterium | reverse complement strand
GGCACGTCCGCGGGTGCTGTTCGCGGTCCGGCCGCGGACGATCCCGATCATGTCCTCGACCAGCTCGCTGTGCCGGTCGCGCATCCACACGAGCCCGACCGACGACGCCGGGGCATCGGTCACCGCGCGATAGGTGAGGTCACGGCGGTGGTAGAGGCGGGCGAGGGACTGCGGGACGACGAGGACACCGGTGCCCGCGGCCACGAGTTCGACGGCCAGAGCCGTGGTGGCCGGGCGCTGTGCGGCCTCGGTCCCGGGCACGGCCGTCCAGTCGAGCACGTCGTCGCGGGGCCGCAGCAGGGTCTCACCCGCGAGATCCGCGACGGTCACCTCGGCCGCTTCGGCGAGCGCGTGATCGCGCGGAAGCACGACGACCGTCACCTCGGTGTACAGCGGGATCGCGTGGAAGGTGTCCCCGCCCGCCGGCAGGCGGAGCAGGCCGGCGTCGGCCAAGCCCGGGAGGACCGTGGCGGCCTGCGCGGCCTCGGCGGGTACGACCTGGAGGTCCACGCCGGGCAACCGCTCGGACCACACGCGGGCCCACTTGTCCACGGTGACACCTGGCACGACCAGCAGGCGGAAGGCCGGACGGCGATCCTCGGGGACGGGCACGCTACCTCCGGACCGGCGGCCGGCCACGCACCGGCGAACGAGCCGGCGCCCTGACCTGGATCCCGGTCAGGGTACCGGGAACGGCCACCGCGCAGGTGAGCCCGGTCCGCGCGTTACGCCGCACAGGCGCCGGGTCGCTACCCTGGCCCGGTGAGCAAGACGAAGAAGTCTCAGGTGATGAAGCCGTCCACGGCGGCGGTCAAGCTCGACGTGTACCTGCCGGCGACGCCGCCGGAATTCCAGGACGGCGTGGTGTCCCGCGAGGAACTGGACGAACTCCAGCGCAATCCCCCGCAGTGGCTCGCCGATTTGCGCCGGAACGGTCCGCACCCCCGCAATGTCGTGGCCGCGCGGCTGCGGGTGTCGAACAGCGGGCTGGCGCGCGGCGGCATCACGGGCCCGCTCACCACCGCGGAGATCGCGGCTCTCGCCGCCGATCCGCCGGAGTGGCTCACGCAGGAGCGCGAGACCCACGCCGAGGTGCGGCGCGAGCAGCGGCGGCTGGCCGAACGGCGAGCGGAGCCCGAACCCGCCAAGCCCGCTGCACAGGCCAAGAACGGCGCGCGCACCAAGTCCGGCGCGCAAACCAAGTCCGGCGCGCAAACCAAGTCCGGCGCGCAAACCAAGAGGGCGGGCCGGGCCAAGACGGGTGCTCGCCAGAGCGGCCGCTGACGGTCCCCGCATTTAGTTGCATGGTTGAACATAACTCTCGGCCGCCGCCGCGGCCGGATGGGTGTTCCGGGCCCGCCAACTCGGAAGCGTGTGCCACTACGCCGCCCAGGACCGGCACAACGGCACGCACTTCGGTGCGCAGGACAGGGCTCCCGGCGGCGAATCCCGGGCACGGGCCGGCCGGGATTACGTGCGCGCGCGGCGTTCGGCGAGGCGGTCGAGCCAGTCCGGATCGGTTGTCTCTCCCGCGGCCTCGACGAGGGCGTCCAGCACAGGTGCTAGCCCGGCCGGCTGCTCGAGTTCCGCCGAGGACACCAGTTCGGCGATCGCGGCCCTGCGGTGGGCCATCGTGTCCGCGACCAGGCCGGCACCCTCGCCGGTGAGGTCCAGCCACGCGACGCGGCGGTCGTCCGGCTGGCGGACCCGCTCGATCAGGCCGCGGCGGATCAGCCGGTCGCACAGCCGGGTGACGGTAGAGGACTGGACCCCCAGCTCGGCGGCCAGGTCACCGGTGCGCTGCCGGCCGCGCACGGCGAGCAGCACGAGCGCCCGGTACTGGGACAGGGTGACCTCGGCCCCGATCTCCCCGAGGGTGCGCGCGGCGAGACCGACGAGCACCCGGCTCAGCGAGAGCAGCGAATCCACCAGGGCCGCGTCGGCGCCGGACGGCCGCCTGGTGCTGGCACGAGCGCTGGACGCGGCGGGCGGGACGGCGTTCACCGCCCTACGATGCCATGTCACGCCCCAGCCCCGCGTCCCGGAGCACACCCCCACCCGCCACCCCGAAGATGGTCCGGGGGCGGGCCGGTGGCCGTGCCGGGGTGGGCGCGGGGCCGGTCCAGGCGGTGCGGGTCATCGTCGTCTGCTTGGTCACGGCGGCCCGCACCCTGGGGTGGCTCAGCTCCGGCCCGGCAGCCAGGGGGAGCCGACAGCGGCGGCCAGGCGCGCGAGCGTGAGCGCGGCGAGGAGCAGCCCGAAGTCCCGGAGCGCGACGTCGTAGAAGCCGCCGAGCACGAGGAGGTTGACGATGATTCCGCCGAGCCAGGCGGCCACGACGTAGCCGCCGACCCGAGGCAGGACGGCCACCGCGATCCCGGCGACCACCTCGATCACGCCCACGGCGAGCATCGCCTGATGCGCCGTCCCGGGTACGAGCCGGTCGATGGCCGGGGCGAGATAGCGGTCCCAGTTGGTCAGGATCCCGGCGAACTTGTCCAGGCCGAACAGGATCGGAGCGGCGGTGAACCCGATCCGGAGCAGCCAGAAAGCCTGATAGACGGGGTCGGTCCGGAGCCGGCTGGCGGTCGTTCCGGGGGCGGCGGCTTGGCGCGCGGCGATGCTGGTCATGGGTCCACTCCTCTAAAAGACAGTGAACTTGACGATAGAAGCGCGGATCTTCTTTCGTCAATAACCATGTCCGTTAGACTTCGGGCAGCGGAGAGCGAGGGAGCGTCCATGACCGAGGATTTCGGGACGCGGGTGGAGCGCATCGCCGCGCTCGGCGAGCCGGTCCGCCGCGCGCTCTACCGGTACGTGCTGTCGCAGGACGGCCCGGTCGGGCGCGAACTGGCAGCGGCCGGCGCCGGGGTCGCGCACCACGTCGCGAAGTTCCACCTGGACCGGCTCGTGGCCGACGGGCTGCTTGAGGTCGAGTACGCCCGCCCGCCGGGCCGGACCGGGCCGGGCGCCGGACGGCCCGCCAAGCTGTACCGGCGATCCTCGCGGGAGATCGCGGTGAGCCTCCCCGAGCGCCACTACGACCTGGCCGGCCGGGTGATGGCGGCGGCGATCACCGCCAGTGCGGACGGCTCCGTCTCCCTCGCCGAAGCGCTTCGCATCGCGGCCGGCGCGGCGGGGCGCACCCTCGCCGCGGAGGCGCCACACGCCCATCCCGCGGACGCGATGGCGGCGGCCAGCGAGGTACTGGCCGGCAACGGGTACGAGCCCCGGCCCAGCACGGACGGGCTCACGCTCGCGAACTGCCCGTTCCACCGCCTCGCCGAGACCTACACCGAACTCGTCTGCGGCCTCAACCTGCACCTCATCGGTGGCGTGCTCGACGGCCTCGGCGCGGACGGGCTGTGCGCGCGGCTCGACCCGGCACCGGGCCGCTGCTGCGTCGTCGTCGGCGAAATCTGAACCGCCGGCAGGGCTTGAGGCGCCGGCAGGACCTGACGTCAGCCGGTGGAGCGGTTCCGGTCCGCGGTGGTCACCCGGAAGAAGTCGCCGCCGTTGCGGCGGACCCGCTGCCGGGGCCGCCAGAACCGGGCGCGCGGGACGCGGGCGAAGCGTGGGATGTGCTTCGGGCAGTGGATGTAGGCCTCGTCCACCTCGACGGTCACCCAGCGCTCCGGCCGGCGGCCCGGCGACGGATCCACCGTGACGTCCGGGTGGCGCCCGCGCAGGTCCGCGTCCTCGGCGATCGCCGCCCGGCCGTTGACGTGCAGGCCGATGACGTCATCGAGGAAGTCGATCATGATCAGGCCGATGTGGGGGTTCTCGGCGATGTTGGCCAGGCTCGCCATGACGCCGTTGCCGCGGTACTCCGGATAGGCCAGCAGCCGCGGGCCGAGCACCTGGATGAATCCGGGCGGGCCGCCGCGGAAGCTGTTGTCGCACGCGCCCTCGCGATCCGCGGTGGCGACGAAGACCAGCTGCTGGCGGCGGACGAACTCGCGCATCCGCTCGTTGAGGTGGTCGAGCACCTGGCGTTCGTAGAACCGCTGGGCACGCTCGCGGCTGCCTAACGCGTCCTGTAGCCGCCGTTCAGCAGCGGACCCTCCTCCACTCTGCAGCATCTCCACGGTGATCTCCCGTCTGAGCGTCCTCGGCACTGTATGTGATCGCTACATACCTGCGGGTGACCCGTGTGTTACCTGTGCGCGGGTGGGACTGGAAGTCTGGCCGGATCTCCGAGCCCGCGCCGGCCGTGCGGCCACACCTCCCGCGCTGGGGTTGCCAGCGATGCTCCCGATGTTGCCGATGCTCCCGATTGGGCCACCAGATCGCCGCGGGCTAGATATGTTCAAGGTGTAACGGATCGAACACACACAGTTTTCGCTGTGCCGGAGCCGGGGCGGTGCCGACGCGGGCGGGACGGTTTGCAATGCCGAGCGACATGCAGTTACTCAAGGAAAATCTGGCGGTTGTGGAGCCGGTCCAGGACAAGGCCGTGGGGTACTTCTACGCCACGCTGTTCCGGCGAAATCCCGAGGTCCGGTCGATGTTCCCACTGGTCATGGACGTCCAGCGGGACCGGTTGTTCCGGGCCCTGACCAGTGCCGTGCAGGGCATGGACCGGCCAGAGTCGCTGGTGCCGATGCTCCGGCAGCTGGCCCGCGACCACCGCAAGTTCGGGGTCCGCCCCGAGCACTACGAGGTGGTGGGCCGCGCGCTCATCGGCGCGGTCAGGCAGTACTCCTACGGGGACTGGTCCGAGGAGATCGAGGCGGCCTGGTGGCGGGCCTTCACCATGATCGCCCGCACGATGATCGACGCCGCGGCCGAGGTCGAGCACGAACCGGCCACCTGGCAGGCCGAGATAGTCAGCCACCAGCGGCGGACCCTCGACATCGCGGTGCTGCGCCTGCGCCCCGACGCCCCGTACCCGTTCGAGGCGGGCCAGTACACCACCGTCGAGTCGCCCTGGCTGCCTCGCGTGTGGCGCTCGTACTCCATGGCCAACGCGCCGCGGCCCGGCAACGAGATCGAACTGCACGTCCGCCGGATCGGCGCGGGCTGGGTCAGCGGCGCCCTGCTGCGCAAGCACCAGGCCGGGGACGTGCTGCGGCTCGGGCCGCCCCGCGGGGACACGGTGCTCGACCGCGACTCGCCGCGCGACCTGCTCTGCGTCGCCGGGAGCACGGGCCTTGCCCCGATGAAGGCGATCATCGAGGACCTCGGGCGATCGAACACCACCCGGCGGGCCCACCTGTTCTTCGGCGCGCGCCTTGAGGAGGACCTGTACGACCTCGACGGCCTGGACGACCTCGCCGCCCGGCACCCCTGGCTCACCGTGATCCCCACCGTGTCCCACGATCCCGGCTATCCGGGCGAGCAGGGGAACGCCGCCGAGGTCGCCGCCCGCCGTGGCGCGTGGCAGCACCACGACGTCTACGTCAGCGGCTCCCCCGCCATGATCACGGCGGCCACTGCGCTGTTCCGCGAGCTCCAGGTGCCGGCCGGCCGGATCCGCTACGACTCCTTCGGAGACACCGGGATCGTGCGCGGGTTCTAGCCCCCGCGCACGCCCGTCCCGGTCAGCCTTCGGGGGCGACCAGGTTCTGCCCGCTGGCAGCGTCGAACACCTGCACCTTGGCGGTGTTGTACCAGAGCCGCGCCGTCCGCCCGCGCTCGACGTTCGCCGCGGCGTCGAGCCGGGCCGTCACGTCGACGCCGTCGCTGCGCAGGTCGTTGCCGGTGTCCTTGGCGAGGTCGTCCAGGTCGCGGGAGTGGGCGCCCTCGCCCTTCACCGTGAAGTACGCGAAGACATCCGATCCCATCGCCTCCACGATGTCGATCGGGGCGTCGAACGTCGCGCCGGGCTTGTCGCCCACCAGCGCGGCTTCCTCGAAGTGCTCGGGCCGGATGCCGATGATGACGTCGTGGCCGCCCGCCGACTGGTCGAGGGCCTGCCGCACCCGGTCGGGCAGCCGCGCTTCGCCGAGGGCGGTCACGACGGTACCTTCGCCCTTGAGCTGCCCCGGGAAGAAGTTCATCGACGGACTGCCGATGAAGCCGGCCACGAACAGGTTGGCCGGGTGGGCATACAGGTGCGCGGGCGAGCCGACCTGCTGGACCACGCCGCCCCGCATGACCACGACCCGGTCGCCCAGGGTCATCGCCTCGGTCTGGTCGTGCGTGACGTAGAGGGTGGTGGTGCCCAGGTTCTTCTGGATCCGCGCGATCTGCGTGCGCATCTGCACCCGCAGCTTGGCGTCCAGGTTCGACAGCGGCTCGTCCATGAGGAAGGCCTTCGGCTGCCGGACGATGGCCCGGCCCATCGCCACCCGCTGGCGCTGGCCGCCGGACAGGTTCGCGGGCTTGCGATCCAGGTGCTGGGTCAGTTCCAGCATCTCCGCGGCCTCGCCGACCTTCTTGCGGATCGTCGCCTTGTCCACCCCGGCGAGCCGGAGCGGGAACCCCATGTTGTCGCCGACGGTCATGTGCGGGTAAAGCGCGTAGGACTGGAACACCATGGCGATGTCCCGGTCCTTGGGCGCCTTGTCGTTCACCACCTGACCGTCGATGATCAGCTTCCCCGCGGTGATGTCCTCCAGCCCGGCCACCATGTTGAGCGTGGTCGACTTCCCGCACCCCGAGGGGCCGACCAGGATGATGAATTCACCGTCGGCGATGTCGAGGTTGAAGTCGTCCACAGCCAGGGCACCGTCGGGGTAGCGCTTGACCACACCGTCCAGAACGATCTCGGCCACGTCAGCTCCTCTCATGGGTCGGGTCGGTCGGGGGTAGTTGCGGTGACGGGTCAGCCCTTGACTGCACCCGAGGTCAGCCCGGCGACGATCCGCCGCTGGAAGATCAGCACGAAGATCACGATCGGGATGGTGATGACCACGGCGGCGGCCGCGATCGGCCCGGTGGGCTTCTGGAACGTCGTGGCGCCGGTGAAGTAGCTCATCGCGGCCGGGACGGTCCGGGCGGCCTTGGTCGAGGTCAGGGACAGCGCGAACAGGAAGTCATTCCAGCAGGAGATGAAGACCAGGATCGCCGTGGTGAACACCCCCGGCATGGCCAGCGGAGTGATCACCCGGCGGAAGGCCTGGTACGGGGTCGCCCCGTCCATCTTCGCGGCCTTCTCCAGGTCCCAGGGGATCTCCCGGAAGAACGCCGACAGCGTGTAGATCGCCAGCGGGAGCGCGAACGCAATGTACGGGATGATCAGGCCGGGCCAGGTGGCGAACAGCCCGAACGCCGTCTCGATCTTGAACAGCGGGGTCACCAGCGCGATCTGCGGGAACATCGAGATGAGCAGCGCCATCGCCACGATGGCCCGCTTGCCGGGGAAGTCGAGGCGGGCGATGGCGTACGCGGCCATCGTGCCGAACACGATCGCGATCGTCGTCGAGATGATGCAGATGCCGATCGAGTTGACCAGCGCCCGCAGGAAGTCGGTGTTGGAGAAGATCGCCTTGTAGCTCTGGCCGGTCGGGGCCACCGGGAGGTAGTTCCCGTCGTTGAGCGTCGCGTCGTTCTTCAGCGACAGCGAGACGATCCACACCACGGGAACGAACGCGTACAGCAGGACGACGAGGTTGACGCCCCACCACATCAGCTTGCGGTTGGTGGTCTCGGGCCGCATGACTACCGCCTCCCCTCAGCACTGGACCCCGGCGCGGCCGCCCCGAAGAGCTTGATGAACAGGAACGCGATGATCCCGGTGGTGATGAAGATCAGCACCGACATGGCGGATCCGATGCCGAGGTTCAGTCCCCGGATCAGGTTGCTGTAGGCCACCATCGACACCGAGCTCGTATGGTTCGCCCCGCTGGTCAGGATGAAGATGTTGTCGAACACGCGGAACGCGTCCAGGGTGCGGAACAACAGCGCCACGAGGATCGCCGGCTTGATCAGCGGCACCGTAACCATCCAGAACCGCTTCCACGCGTTCGCGCCGTCCATCGAGGCGGCCTTGAGCAGGTCCTCGGGGACCAGGGCCAGCCCGGCCATCAGGAGCAGCGCCATGAACGGGACCGTCTTCCAGACCTCGGCCAGGACGATGATCCAGATCGACGGCCAGAACTCGGTGAGCGGCGCGGACCCCGTGGGCGAGAGCCAGCCGAGATCCGCGGTCCAGGCGAAGCGCCAGGAGAAGGCCGCGACCACGGTCACGATCGCGTAGGGCACCAGCGCCGAGGTGCGGACCAGCCCGCGCCCGACGATCGTGCGGTGCATGACGATCGCCAGCAGCATTCCCAGCACCAGTTCGAAGACCGCGCCGACCACCGTGAGGAACATCGTGACGCCGAACGCGGTCCACCAGATCGGGCTGGACAGCACCGTGACGTAGTTCGACAGGAAGATGAACTTGTTGTCGTCCGGCGCCCGCAGGTCCGCCTTGTTGAGGGAGAGCCAGACCGCGTAGAGGATCGGGTAGGCGGTCACGGCGAGCATCAGCACGACTGCCGGTGCCACCAGCATCAGCCCCAGCTTGCGCTCGGCCTTCTTCGCGTCCGTGTGGCGCTGGCGGGCGATCTCGATGGTGCCGTCGCCGGCGAGGTCCTCGACCGCGGTTGCGGCCGCGGGGGTTGTGGTCACGGCAGGATCCCCTTCCCCTCGATGGCGTCCTGGATGCCCGTCCGGAGCCGGTCGGCCGACGCCTTCGGGTTGATGCCCGACGGAGGCGACAGGGTGGTCGACACGATCGTCGAGATGTTCTGGTAGACCGGCGACACCGGCCGCGGGACGGCCGTGCGCAGCTCGGCCAGCATCACGTCCGCCATCGGGTAGGCCGCCTTGAACTTGGGCAGCTCGAAGACCGTGGCGAGGGCCGGCACGTCACCGCCGTCGAGGGCGGCGCTCAGCGCGTTCCGCTGGTTGCGCAGGCACATCGCGGCGTCGAACGCCTCGGCCGGGTGCGTGCTGTACTTGCTGATCGCGTAGTTCATTCCGCCGAGCGTCACCTTCGGCGGCCCGCCGTTCACCGACGGGTAGGGGGCGTAGCCGAGGTCCTTGACCAGGCTCGGGTTGGCGGTCCGCATGGCGCTCAGGACGTACGGCCAGTTGAGCGAGAACGCGGACCGGCCGGCCTGGAGGTCCGCGAACACCTCGGGCTCCTGGGCGTTCGACAGCGAGGAACTGGTCAGCCCCGAGGTCGCCAGCCGGTGCAGCAGCGTCAGGGCCTGGACCGTCTTGCTGTCCACCGTCGGGGCCGAGCTGTCCTTGTTGACCAGCGTGCCGCCGTAGGCGGTGATCAGATTGTTGACGTTGACCACGTAGCCCTCGTACTGGGCCGCGGTGAGGCCGATCTCGTAGGGCTTGCCCGCGGCCTTGAGCTTGCTGGCCATCGACATCATCTCGTCGAACGTCTTCGGCGGGGTGGGCACCAGCGACTTGCGGTACCAGAGCAGCTGGACGTTGGTCGTGCGCGGGACGCCGTAGAGCTTGCCGTCCCACATGGCCGTGTCGATCGGCGGCTGGAGCGTGTTCGCCGTGGCCAGCGCCTTCTGCTCACCGGTCAGCTCGCGGATCCACTTGGCCTTGGCGAACTCGGCGGTCCAGGTCACGTCCATGCCGAGCAGGTCCATGCCCGAGTCGCGGGCGGCGAGCCGGCGGACGAACTGGTCCCGCTGGCCGTCCGCGTCGCTGGGCAGGAGGTTGCCGACGATCGTGTACTTCCCGGCGGCCTGCTGATTGCAGTCCGCGATGATCTTGTCGAAGCCGAGCCCGCTCGTCCCGCCGTAGAGGTTCACGACCGTCCCGTGCTGGCCGCCCGAACATGCCGCCGTCGAGGTCAGCAGCGCCGCGACACCAATCATGACGGCCCACCGCGAGGGGTGCCGAGGCGCCCCCGTCCGTCGTTGAATCACCATGGATCCTCCGTCCGGATGAAAACGCAATATGGCGTATCTCACACCCGCGACCATGACAGTGCCAGATCGGCGAGGTGCGCGCGACCGCTTCTGGGGTGCGGGCCAGATTCCGCTGGCAGACCACTCGGCCGGCGGCATTTCCCGGTCCGGCCGGTCTTCTCCGGAGAAGTGGTCAATCCGGGCGAGCCGGGCTCCACAGTGCACCTCACGTGCTGTGACGGCCGCCGCCCGGCGCCACCGGACTCCCCCGCGCGCCCCGCCCAGGATCGCCAGCCGCGCTACGCAGGGTGACTTTGCTTAGCACGCACCGCAATCGGCACCCGGGTTGAGGGGCGTGACTGTGGTGTACCAATTGGGCAGCTCAGCGGCCCTACCTGACGAAAGCCCTGCGGAGAACGCAGGCGCAAGGCTACTTTGGGTGAATCTTCTCAGTGCGCTCCGTGATGGGGGTGTGCCATGGCCGACCACGACAAGATCCCTCTGATTGGCGCGGCGCTCCTGCTCACGTGGCTGGCGTTCAGAGCCGGCACGCGCACCCAGAGATCGAACGCCACCTGGAACGACCACCGTGACCTGCGGGCCAAGACGAATCTGCTGCAGAAGCTGCGCTGGAACCACCTCGGGTGGGCGGTGCTCGGCTGGGCCGTCCTCATCGCCGTCCTGCTCGCGGTCGTCGCCGGGCACTGACAACGACCGCTCACCGAGGCGCCGGGGCCCGGTGATTCGCGGGTCCCGTCCGGTCTAGACCATTGACGTGCTCGCCGGCGCGACTAGATTCAGGGAATTCCGATACTCCGTCGGTCCCCACCCTCGCGGATACCCGGCTGGTCCTTCCGTGTGTCCGCATTGCGCTGAGCGGAATGAATCCATGAGGAGAAACACCCGCATTCTCACCGCGTGTGTCGCGGCTGGCATGGCCCTGGCCGGCCTCACGGCGGTCACCACCTCTGCCTATGCCGACAACGCCAGTGGCCTTGCCGCGTGCAAGCACTTCAGCAACGACATCCCGCCCGTCCGGGTCATCGGCCCGTCACATCCGGCCGGCAGCACGGCGCCACAGATCTCGCTCGCCGGACGGCTCGCGGCGCCGGCCAGCATCCACGGCTCCTTCGCCGCCGGCAAGGTCACCATCGGCTTCAACCGGGTGCCCGGCGCGAAGGCCTACCGGGTCTGGCGCAACGCCCAGTCGGTCGCGTGGATCAGCGACTGGGGCCAGGCCTCGCTGTCCGCCGTTGACAGCGCGCCGTGCCGCAACGGCAAGTACACCGTGGTGGCGATGGCCAACGAGCTGGGCGCGGACTCGTCCTATGGGCAGCTCTCCGGCGCCTACCGGCTGGAGGACAGCGGATCCCTGGCCAGCTACCGGATCCCGGCCGGCACCACCTACAGCTTCACGATCAGCTCGTACAACGACCCCGGCCAGACCGCGAGCGGCTACACCGCGGGGCTCGGCAAGTGTGCCGTCGACACCCGGGTCATCCCGTGGGGCACCCGGTTCTACGTGGACGGCTACGGCTACTGCTACGCCGCGGACATCGGCACCTGGATCCAGGGCAACATCGTCGACATCTGGCTCCCCGGCAGCCAGGCCGACAACTGGGGTATGCAGAAGCGCACGATCACGATCAAGTAGCGGATCGCCCAGCCGGCTCGCCGCCGCACCCCGACCGCGGCGGCGAGCCCGGCACGGCTGGGCTGGCACCCCGGCGGCCTACCGCCTGACGCGGCCGCCGCTGTTGTCAGTGCCGTCCACGATCTCCCCGGCGAGCTCGGCGAGCCGCCGGTTGGTGTCACGGGCGAGCTTGCGCAGCATGATGAACGCCTCGGCCATGTCCATGCAGTGCCGCTCCGCGATGACGCCCTTGGCCTGCTCGATCAGCACCCGGCTGTTGAGCGCGGTCTGAAGCTGCTCGGTCATCAGGTCCCGGCTGAGGATCGCGCGGTGCTGCAGCAGCCCGATGGTCGCCACGTCCGCCAGCGCCTGGCCGATCCGCAGCGTCTCTTCGCTCAGTGCGCCCGGGGCGACGTCGAAGAGGTTGAGCGCGCCGATGACCTCGTTGCGCAGGCGCATCGGCAGCGCGTGCACGGCGGCGAAACCCGCCTCGGTCGCCGCCGCCGTGAACCGCGGCCACGAGCCGACCGCGGGCAGATCCGCGACCGAGACCGGCCGCCCCGAGCGGAAACAGTCGACGCAGGGGCCCTGGTCCGTCTGGAGCTGGAACAGTTCGAGTACCCGCGTCCGCTCGGAGGAGGCGGCCACGAGCTTGAGGGTGCCCTGGCCGTCCGTGACGAGCAGCCCGGCTGCCGCGACACCGAGCAGCCCGACGGCGCGTTCGGCGAGTGAGTGCAGAAAGTCGGCGACATCGAACTCGTCGACCAGGGTGTCGGCCATTTCCACGAACACGTCGGCTAGCTCGATCTCGGCCACGTCGCCCTCCCCCTCGGAATGGTAGCGGCACGCCGGTGCCGGTCATGTGCCCACGAGCGGACGATCCGGAATCTCACCGCGGTCCCGCCTCCCCGCTGCCGGAAGCGGAGCTGAATCGCAGTCGCCGCGCGACGACATCGCCGGATACCTCGCGCAGTTCCCGGCCAGCGGAGTAAGCGTGCGCGCGCAGCCTGAGCAGGGCGACGGCGGCGCTGGCCCCCAGCTGGACTGCCACCATCCCGGTCGCCTGATGGATCTCGGGATGGTGCAGCGGAGCGATCAGCGGAGGCAGCCCGTCCCGTCCGGCGTGGACCGTGTCCAGCAGGATCGCGCAGGCCAGGTCGGCCAGGATCAGCGCGTCGGCCAATGCGTTCCCGTCGAGGGCGCCCGGGGTAGCGCGATACACGTCCATGACGCCCAGGCGGATCGCACCGATCCGCAGCGGGAATGCGAAGGCCGCGTGGACGCCCTCCGCCGCCGCCGCGGGGGCGTACGTCGGCCAGCGTCGGCGGGAGTCCACGGACGTGAGGTCCGCGGCCAGGGACGGGCCCCCGGTCAGCGCCTCCGCGCCGGGACCCTCCCCGAGAGTCAGCGCGAGGT
>JAOPVE010000456.1 GCA_025963185.1 Actinomycetes bacterium | reverse complement strand
GCCGGGGTGGGCGTCGCGGCGCTCGCCGTCACGCGTGGCCCACTCGCCCGCTGGCTGCCGCGGCCGTCCCACCTGGTCACGGCGGCGGTGCTCGCCCTCGCGACCGCGACCGCGGTGGGCGCCGCCGGGGTCCTGCAAGGCTGGCTGCCCGGCCAGCCCGCGACCGCCCTCGGACCGCAGTTGCTGGCCGTCGCGGCGGTGCTGGTCACCGTCCTCGCGCTCGCCCCGCAAACCCGGCGGCGGACCCTCCGGGCACCCGCCGCCGAGCCACCGCCCGACGCCGAGCCAGTTACCGAGACCGCGGTCAGGGAGCCGGACGCCGAGCCAGCCGCAGCGCCCGAGGGCCCCGGTGACGTGCTACCCAGGCCCGAACCGGATCCGCCAGCGGGGCCGTGATCCGCCGCGGCGGGCGCCAGGACTTCAGCGAGAGCGCGGGCTTCTCGACCACGTACCAGCTCAGGGTGGCGAGCACGAGGGTGACCACGCAGAGCACGCCCAGGTTCAGCAGGAACCGGCCGCCGAAGGCAGGCGTGTCGGTCCAGCGGAAGACCATCTTCATCATGGGGAAGTGCCAGAGGTAGATCGAGTAGGAGATGTTGCCGAGGAACACCCCGGCGGGCTTGGCGAGCGCCCGGTTGATCGCCGAGTTCGCGTCCCCCAGCACGCCGGGCAGCAGGAACAGCAGCGCGGCGGTGAGGTAGAGCACCTCGCGGGCGAGCCCCTCCCAGACGTTCAGCGCGACGAGCAGCCGAGGCCCGGTGATCGGCGTGCAGGCCAGCGCGTAGACGGCGGCGGCGGCGAGCCAGCACGTGCCCGGGGCTGCGGCGAGGGCGCGGAACCCGGCCGCGATCCGCGTGCCGTTGTGTACCGACAGCACCGCCAGGCCCATGCCCGCGCCGAACCAGCCGAGGAAGTGCGGCAGCCAGTACCCGCCGACGTACGGGTTGATCAGCGTCGTCCCCCGCACCAGTGCGCCGTAGACCAGCCCCGTGACGATGAAGAGCGCGACCACGGCGAGTTCGATCCGCACCTGCGCCCGGGCGGATCGCCGCGACGGCCGGAACAGCACCAGGGCGAGCACCGGCAGGAACACGTACCAGGAGATCTCGGTGCACAGGGTCCAGGTGTGGCCGATCGCGTCGAGGATCACCGACGGCTCGTACGTCTGGAGCAGCAGGTAGCTCAGCGTGAGGATCTTCGGCGTCACGTCGTGCTGGTGGATCGTCAGCACGACCACCGTGAGCATCACCCAGTACGCGGGGAAGATGCGCAGCGCCCTGGCCCACAGGAACCGGCCGGTGCGGGGCTGGCGGCCCTGCCCGGCGTGCCAGGCGGCGTACGGCCGGTACAGCAGGAACCCGGACAGGACGAAGAACAGCGTGACGCCGATGTCCATCCGCATGATCGGGGCGCCCCACGCGGTCCGGATCGAGAACCCCGACTCGTAGCCCACGTGCGAGATCAGCACGATGATCGCGGCGATCCCGCGGAACCCGTCCAGGGCGGGGAAGTGCGGGCGTCCCGATCCGGTCGCCGATGGCTTTTGCATCCCGACCGCCGCGGCGGGCGGGGCGGCCGTCACCGTGTCAGCCACCCGGGCCTCCCGCGGGTACCGGCGTCCCGACCTCGACCTTGAGCACGCACACCGGCGCGGTGAGCTGGTCGAGGTAGATGTGGGTGAACGGTGCCCTCACCGTGTACCCGTAGACCTGCCCGAACCCGGCGAAGCCCACCTTCTCCTGGGTGGTGAACATGAGCGAGGTCGGGGGCAGCTTCGACGCCGGATCGGGGTGCTTGAAGTCGACGGTCGAGAGCCGGGCAGGCGTGGATCCCTTGACGTAGTACGAGATCACCACGGTCCAGTCGCCCGCCGGGACCGGCTTGGTGAGCGGCACGGTCAGCGCCTTGCCGGTGGTCCAGAACGGGCAGTTGCCCTTGGCCGGGGGAGTGGTGGACACCGTGACGAAGGCGGCCGGGTGGGCGCGTCCCTGCGGGTCCAGCATCATCATGAAGCCGGGCGGGGCCGCGCTGTACTTCGGGCCGTTGCGCAGCGGCCGCAGTAGCCGCGACGGGTGGGTGTAGGCCCCCCAGAACGGCGAGAACACCAGCTCGGGGACCGGGTTGTCGTACATCGCGGGGGTCGATCCGGGCTTCGAGCGGGGCAGGGTCGCCTTGACGTTGTCGAGGTACGCGCCGACCGGGTTCTGCCGCCAGCTGTCCCGGTAGGCGATCGCGCTGGTCAGGGACACGAGCATGACGATGCCCGCGGCGATCGGCGCGAGCACGCTGGGCCGGATCCGCGCGGGGGCGGGCACCGGAGCACTCGGCTGGGCGCGGCCCGGTGACAGGGCCAGCGCGAGGGCGAGAGCCGCCGGGACCAGCAGGTCGCTGAGGTAGCGGTAGTCCAGCGCGGAAGGCTGGTAGCCGTTCAGCACGAACACGCCGCCGGCCTCGCGCCCGACGGCCCGCGCGAACACCGTGAGCAGCGCGGTGACCAGGAACGGGATCGCCACCAGCAGCGCGACTGTGCCGGGCCGGGACCGCCTGCGGACCGCGACCACGAGCACCGCGGCGACTCCGGCGAGGCCGAGCCAGGACATGACGTCGGGCGCGTTCGCGACGGCGAAGTAGGACTGCACAAACCGGGTCCAGTCCAGCGGGCCGCCCACCAGCCCCGGCAGCAGGGCGCGCCAGGCCATGGTCCCGGTGAACTTCGCGACTCCGGCGAGCGGGACGTGCTCCGAGGGGGTCAGGTACGACGATCCGGCCAGCACGTACGGGATCGCGAACAGCCCCACCGGCAGCGCGTAGATCGCCCACTGGCGCCACCGGGCGGCGACTCCGGCGATCCGCTCGCGCACCCCGCCCGGCAGGACCGCGAACGTCAGCAGCGGCAGCTCGATGAGGGCCAGCGCGGTCTTCTCCCAGAACAGCAGCCCGCCGGCGATCGCCAGGGCGGCGTACCACGCCGGTCGCAGCCGGCCGGTCCGCACGGACTGGAGGTGCCAGCGGGTGGCGCCCAGCAGCGCGAGGTGGCACGGGATCAGGTTCAGCGCACTCGCCCACCACAGCAGCGAGGGCAGCGCGAGCGCACTGAACAGGTACACGACCAGCGGCAGCAGACTGCGGTAGGACCGGCCCGACAGCGACCGGATCACGCTCCACGCCAGCGCGCCCACGCACCCCTGGAGCAGCAGGACGAGCGCGACGGTGGCGTCGTGGTTGAGCGGGACGATCCGCACCTGGAGCCAGAACACCAGCCGGTAGCCGGGCGCGAGGTGCCCGAACACGTCCCAGGTCAGGTACTTCCAGGTCAGACCCGATCCGGCGGCCTCGGAGGAGCGCATGAGGTCGTCGGCGATGAACGATCCGGGCAGGCTGGCCCAGGCGAGGACCGCCAGGTGCAGCGCGATCAGTGCGGCGGCCACCCGGTCCGGCCCGGACCACCGCCGCTCCGCCGAATCGGGCGCCGCGGGCGTGAGCTCCACCGGCTCGGCGGGCTCGGCGGCGGGCGGCGCGGAGGTGTCCCCGGCCGGGTCGGCGAGGGCTAACTCGCCGTCCGCGGGAGCCGTGGCGGGGGCTGGATCGCGCATCAACACCTCATATCGGTTGACCGGGGCACCTCGCCGGAAATCCAGGTATCCCCGCCGATCGAATAATGGCGAACAGTCTGCCCCACGATGTGACTCGCTGGTAACCTCCGCAGCTACTTGGCGGTAGGTTGCCGTCGGCCGGTGACCCGGAGGTCGGTATGAAGCGAGCGGCCGGAGCTGTCTTAGCAGCTATCGGGGCATTCCTGCTGACAGCGGCCGTGCTGGTCTGGGTGTACGCCCGGCCGCAACTGGTCAGGGCCCCGCTGAACCAGGACACGACCACGGTCGCCGAGGCCGACGGTGCCACCTACCTCAAGGTCAATCCGGATACCAAAAAGATCACGATCGAGCACGGTGCGAAGCTGCGCGCCACCCGAGTAGTACACGGCGACGTCAAGGCCAGCAGCAACGACACCGTGGTCTACGACGTGTTCCTCCGGCTTGAGAACGAGGCCGACAACAGCCTGGTCAAGGCCTATACGGATCGCGTCGCGGACGATCGCCGTACCGCGCTGGCCGTGAACTGCTGCGGCGAGAAGGCCGACGACGACCCGGTGGCGCACCACGGGCTGTCGTACAAGTTCCCGTTCGGCACCGAGAAGCGCACCTACCAGCTGTTCGACGTGCAGGCCAAGCGGCCGTTCCCGATGCAGTACAAGGAGACGACCACGCTCGACGGGGTGGAGGTCTACCGCTTCGAGCAGCGGATCAGCGACGAGGTCATCGACCACCAGGACGCGCCGGGTGAGCTGGTCGGCCAGCCGTCGGTCCCGACGGTGAACGCCGAGCTGCGCTACTCCAACGTCCGCACGGTCTGGGTCGAGCCCGTCACCGGATCCATCGTCAAGGGCGAGGAAGTCCAGAAGCAGGAACTCGCCGCCAACGGATCGCGCGGCACGGTCCTCGACGCCGACCTCGTGTTCACCGACAAGACGGTCGCCGAGCGCCTCAGCGACGCGCGCAGGGACAAGGTGTCCGCCTCGGTGATCTCGATCATGCCCGCGCCGCTCGCGGCCCTCGGCCTGGTGTTGCTGCTCGCCGGCCTGGTGCTGATCTTCGCGGGCCGCAAGCCGGGCGCCCACCGCGCCGCGGAGCCCGCCGAGTACCAGCACACCTGACGGCTACTCCCGCTTGTCGCAGACGAAGATGGCCGTGCCGGGCATGAGCGCGCCGCGCAGGGGGCTCCACTGGCCCCATTCGCGGGTGTGACCGGCCGGCCATTCGGGTTCGACCAGGTCGGTGAGCACGAATCCGGCGGCCGTGAGCTCGCGGATCCGGTCGCCGAGGGTGCGGTGGTGCTCGACGTAGGTCGCCGATCCGGATCCGTCGACCTCCACGTACGGGGTCCGGTCGAAGTACGACGTCTGCACGGTCAGCCCGTCCGGCCCCGGATCGTCGGGGAAGATCCACCGCATCGGGTGCGTCACCGAGAAGACCCACCGCCCGCCCGGCTTCAGCACGCGCGCGACCTCGGCCATCAGCCGCCCGGAGTCCGCGACGAACGGCACCGCGCCGAACGAGGAACAGGCCAGATCGAAGGTTCCGGATCCGAATGGCAGGTGCTCGGCGTCCGCCTGCACCAGGGGCACCTCGACCCCGCTGCGCCCGGCGGCGTCGCGGGCGTGCCGCAGCATCCCCGCCGAGATGTCGAAGGCCGCCACCCGCGCCCCCTGGGTCGCCAGCCAGCGGGCGCACGGGGCCGCGCCGCAGCCCACCTCGAGGATCCGCCGCCCGGCCAGGTCGCCGAGCAGCCCGGCCTGCGACTCGGTCAGGCCCTCGGGGCACCACCGGAACTCGACGTCCGCCAGGAAGTCACCGTGGGTAGCCATGTAGTCGTCGGCGTCGGCGTCCCACCAGAGGCGATTGGCCCTCGCGCTCTCTGCGGATCCGGCGAGGCGCTTGACCACCCCGACCGTTCCCAGCTCGCCGGTGGCGCCCATCGCTGACCTCCCTGCTCGGCCGCCTCGCGGACCGGCGCAAGCGGCACAGATGACCCGGCCCCGTAGTT
>JAOPVE010000455.1 GCA_025963185.1 Actinomycetes bacterium | reverse complement strand
CCCGCTACCAGGGAGGTCTTCCTCGCCGAGTCCACCGGGACTCGGGCTGGCGCTGCGGTTCGGGTGATGGTGGTCATGTCAGTCTCCTGGGTGTGTCGGTGTCGAGCTGGGTGACCGAGAGCAGTGGCAGGCCGATGTCTCGCACCTTGTGCAGCAGTCCGTGCAGTGCGGCCTGGTCCAGCACGGGGCCTTCGAGGACGGTGGTGCCGTCGCTCTCGGCGGTGAGGCTCATCCCGTCGAACCAGGTGGTCCAGCGGGAGGGGAGGTGCCCCTGGATGCGGATCTCGTACCGCCGTGAATGCCCGGCTGATGTGTCGCTCATGGCGCTCCTCCATGCCGTGCTCGTCCGCGGGGTCCTGGCCGGCTTGGCGGACCTTCGCGATGACTGCACGTTAGGAACGGATGTGGTGAGCGGACATCACCAGAAGTGGTGACCAGCGTGGTGAACTATCGAGACCTGTGCGCAGGCAGGTCGAGTTCCGCGGCTCGGCGCACCGCCGCGCGCCGGCTGTTGACGCCGAGCTTGGCGTAGATGTTCTTGGTGTGGGTTCGCAGGGTGTTCAGGGACACCACGAGTTCACGCGCGATGGCCGGGCCGTCGAGGTCCGTTCCGAGCAGCCGGAGCACCTCCAGCTCGCGCTCGCTGAGGGGATCCACGAGGCGCGTGGGCGAGCTGACGGGGGTGGACCCGCAGGCGTCGATGAGGCGGCGGACGTAGTTCCACGAGCTCCGCTGTTTCGCGACCGCCTTGAGCAGCACCTGCATGGGCGGTCCCTCGTCGACGAACACCCGGACGTAGGCCTCCGGCTCGGCCAGCGTCAGCGCGCGTTCCAGCGGGGCAAGGGCACCGGCGGTGTCGCCCCGGGCGTGCTGGGTGAGGGCCTGGAGCACCAGGATCTCGATGACGCTTCCTGTCCGCTCGCCCGTTTCCGCGGCCGTCAGGAGACGCTCCAGCAGCCGGGCAGCCTCGGCGGCGGAGGCTCCGGTGCGCTGCGCGGTGTACTGCGACAGCAGGATCCTGGCCAGCGTGATGTGCTCGAATTCCCGCAGGTAGGACACCTCGTCGCCGACGGACAAGCCCTGCTCGCGGACCCAGCTCAGCGCTTCGGCGAACTGGCCCTTCGCGGCCAGCAGGCGTGCCCTCGCCGCCGGGACCGGCCGCACGTTCGGCGAGAAGTCGCCCATGTACACCCGCTGCGCCTCGTCGAGCAGGTGGAGGGCGCCGTCCAGGTCGCCCTGGGCTTGCAGGATCCGGGCCGTCGAGACTCGCCAGCGATAGGGGTTCTGCGGCAACCACGTCTGCTCGCCGAGCTCCTGGCTGCGCAGCAGGTGCTGGGTGGCGGCAGCCAGGTCGTTCCGCTCGCAGGCGAGCTGGCTCAGTCCCACGTGCATGTCGGCCGTCCCTCGCAGCACCGTTCCCCCGGAACCGGAGCCGAGTTGCAGAGCGTGCTCGTAGGTGCGCACCGCATCGCCGAGGCGTCCTTGCGTGATGCGGATGTCCGCCAGCGCGATCGAGCACCCGAGGATGTCGGAGATGTTCCCGGCCCGCCGCAGCCCCTCGACGGAGGCGGAGTACGCCCGATGGGCCGCCTCGAGATCTCCGCTGCCCCAGTGCGCGAGCCCCGAGAGGGCCGCCGCCCCGGCCCGCGTGAGGTGGTCGTCGGGCGCCGTCCGGTCGACCGCGAGCTGGGCGTGCCTGATGGTGGCGGGCGCGTCGCCTCGAACCAGGGCCAGCGCGGCGCGGTACATCTGGATCGCCCCGGGCAGGCGCAGCAGCCCGTCCTCGTCGGCCACGACCATGTCCGCGCGGGGCTTGCCGAGCAGGTCCTCGATGTCCCGCAGCCGGCCCTCGACGCTCTCGAACTCACCCCCCGACATCAACGCCCCGACCAGGCCGATGGCGAGCACCGGCCTGACCCGGACGACCTCGTCGGGGAGAAGATCCAGCCAGCGGCGGATCGTGGCCTCCTGCCTGTTCCGGAGCAGAGCCGGGATTGCCAGCTCGACCAGTCCGGCGGCCCGCTCGACGTCCCCGGCGGACAGCGCGTGCCGGACCGCCGCCGGCGGCTCGCCGTTCTCGTCGTGCCACTGGCTCGCGCGCCGGTGCAGGTCCGCCGCCTCGCCGGTGCGTTCGTCCAGCAGATGCGTTCGCAGGACGTCCGCGAACAGGTGGTGGTAGCGGTACCACCGGCGGCTGTCGTCGAGCGGGACCACGAACAGGTTGGCCCGGTCGAGCGACTCCAGCATCGCCTTGCCGCCGTCCTGGGCGGTGACGGCGTCACACAGCGGTCCGGTCAGCCGGTCCAGGATCGAGGTCTGGATCAGGAAGCTCTGGACGTTGCCGGGTTGGCGCCTCAGGACCTCCTCGACCAGGTAGTCCACGATGTACCGGTCGCCGCCGGCGAATCCGGCGATGAAGCTGGCGACGTCGGTCCGCCCCCGCATTGAGAGCGCCGCCAGCTGGAGCGCGGCGATCCAGCCCTCGGTGCGCCCCTCCAAGGCTGCGATGTCGTTCGCCGTCAGGTCCAGCCCGGCCACCTCGTTGAGGTAGTCCGTGGCCTCGTCGAGGGTGAAGCGCAGCTCGGCGGCCCGGACCTCGACCAGCTCGCCGCGAGCGCGCAGCCGGGCGAGTGGCAGCGCGGGATCGGCCCGGCTGCTGATCACCAGATGCACGTGCGGCGGGAGGTGCTCCAGCAGGAACACCATCCCGGCCTCGATGTCGGGCCCGTCGGCGAGGTGGTAGTCGTCGAGCACCAGCTGGATCTCGTTCGGCACGGCACTGAGCTCGTTGACAAGAATCGCGAGGACGGTCTCGATTGGCGCCTGCCCGGACCGCAGCAGCGCCAGCGAGCCCGCCCCGGCGCCGGGCACGGCGGTCTGCAGAGCGCTGATCGCGTAGGTCCAGAACAGGCCGGGCTGACTGTCGCTCTCCTCGAGGGAGAGCCACGCCACCGACCGTGGCTCATCGGCGGAAGCGGCCAGCCACGCGGTCAGCAGCGTCGTCTTGCCGAAGCCGGCCGGGGCGGAGACGAGCGTCAGCCGCGCCTCCGATCCCCGGCTGAGGCGCTCGCTCAGTCGCGGACGGGCCACCAGACTGCGGCGGAGCCTGGGGATGTAGAGCTTGGTCTCGACCAGGGGGCTTTCCATGACAGCTCCCTCGTGGGCTCCCGGCGGGGATGCGCCCGACAGTAGAGCACCCCGCCGTCCGGACCCGGCCGGTCGCCGCATCCATCGCCCGGCGTCCGGGGCGTCGCGACCTCCAGGGACGGGTCGCTTGGCGGCCGGTCACCAGCCTGCGCGCGGGAGCTGAGGGTGCGGTTTCGAATAGGGTCGGGACATGTCCGACGACGAGAGCCGGCCGGCCCGGGTCGAAGACGTGCACGAACTGGCTCTGGTCATGCCCCACGTCACCGTCGAGTACGGGAGCGGCGACAATCCGGTCTACCAGGTGGGCGGGAAGTCGTTCGTCTTCTTCCGCAACCCGCGGCCGGACGCGGTCGACCCCGCCACCGGGGAGCGCTATCCGGACGTGATCGTGCTCTGGGTCGCCTCCGAGACCGACAAGCAGGCTCTGATTCAGGACACGGCCTGGCCGTTCTTCACCACGGCACACTTCGACGGTCACCCGTCCGTCTTGGTCCGGGCAAGCCGGATCGGCGAGCTGACCCGCGACGAACTGGCCGAGGTCATTCAGGACGCCTGGCTGTCCCGTGCGTCAGCGCGCCGAGCGGCAGCGTGGCTGAGCGCACACCCGCCGCGGTGATCCGCCGGACCCACGCGGGACGGTGACCCCCGCACTCACTCGCGGGGTCCCTGCGCGGCTGGGTTCCCCGAGAGGGCCGAGGAGAGCTCGCCGCGGCTGGTGATCCCGAGCTTCGGGAAGATGCGGTACAGGTGCGTGCCGATGGTCCGGTGGGACAGGTACAGCCGCTGTCCGATGTCGCGGTTTGAGAGTCCCTGGCTGGCGAGCTGGGCGATCTGAAGCTCCTGGGCGGTCAGCTGGTCACGGGCGGCGAGCTCACGCCGGCGGCTGGACTCCCCGGATGCTCGAAGCTCTCGGCGGGCCTGGTCGCCCCAGGCTGCGCAGCCCATGGCGTCGAAGGCGTCACGGGCGTCTCGCAGGGGTGTGCGCGACTCGGCGATCCGGCGCTGGCGGCGCAGCCACTGGCCGTGTGCGAGCAACAGCCGGGCCCGCTGGAGCGGCCAGTGGGTGAGGTCGGCGCCGAGCGCCTCGTCGAAGCGATCCGCCGACTCCTGAGGGTCCTCGGCGAGAAGGGCGCGCGCGTGCAGCAGTCCTACCGCGATGCAGGTTCCCGGGATGTCGCCCGATGCCGCTTCGACCTCCTTCACGCGTGCTCGTGCTTCGCTGATCCGGCCAGTCTGCAGCGCGGCCTCGGCGAGGTCACCGACGAGCCAGCACGCGACGGCGGGGTGGTGTGCCGGACTCGCCGGATCGAAGAGCCGCTCGGCGGCCTCGTAGGCGCCGGCGTACCGGCCCGCTCCGAGTGCGGCGAGGATCCGGCCGGATTGCGCGAAGGCGAGAGTGATGTTCGCCCCCGTCGGCACCGCGACCCGCTCGGCCCGCGCCGCGGCTCGCTCCGCCGCGTCCAGGTCCCCGCGGATCCCGGCGATGATCGAGTCGACGGTGTCGGCCGCCGCGACCCATTGCGGCTCGCCGAGCTCCGTCGCGAGGCGCCGGGCCTCTTCCGCCGCGGGAATCGCTACGCCCCAGTCGGCGAGCTGCGCCGCCATACTTCCCTGCAGCGTGAGCATGCGCGGCAGATGCCCGAGCCGGCCTTGCGTTCGGAGACCCTCGACGGCGTCACCGAGGAACGCCGCGGCGATGTCGAACGCCCCCACAGCCACCGCCGCCGGTCCCAGAAAGCGCGCGGCGTCCGGATCGTGGTGGAGTTCCGCCGCGGCCGCGCGGAGGCGTCCGAGTACCGCCGGGGCGTTCCCGAGCGGGTCGGCATAGGCCTGGATCGCCAGGACGCGGAGGTCGGCTGAATCCGCGTCGCCGAGACGATTCGCCGCCTCGACCAGGATCCGGCGCGCGGACGGTGCCGGATCCACCAGCCAGGCGCGCGACGCGACGAGCCAGGCCATGTCGAGTTGCAGGTCGCGATCGCCGGCCTGGCTCGCGCGCTCGGCAGTGGCGATCAGTGCGGCCGCACGGGTGCCGTCCCCCAGTGGCCGCGTGTGGACGACCTCTTCGATCCAGGTGGCACGAGCTCGCTCGATCGGATCGGGATCGAGGTGCTCGACCTCGCGCAACATCGGCAGGACGACGTCGCGCTGGCCGAGCTCGAAGGCGAGCTGCGCCGCGGCGAGCAGGCGCCGGGCGCGCTGGGTGGGCGGGCTCAGCTTCGCGGCCCGCTGCAACGCCGTGACCGCCACAGCGTTCGCGCCGCGCCGCCTCGCGCGCCCGGCCGCCTGTTCGAGCTCGTTGGCGATCTCTTCGTGCGCGCCGCTGATCAGGGCCGCGCGATGCCAGACACGCCGGTCCGGCTCGCCCCGCAGGACCTCGGCGAGCGCCTCGTGCACGCGCCGGCGCCACGACAGGCTCGCGCTCTGGCACACCGCCGAGCGCATCAGCGGGTGCCGGAACCGCACGCTGTGCAGGTCAAGGTCGACGATCGCGGCTTCGGCCGCCGGTTCGAGCAGGTCGAGGCCCAACGCGCTCCCGGTAATCGCGCTCGCAGCCCCGAGGATCTCGCTGATGTGCTCGTCGTCGCTGTGCGCGGCGACCAGCAGAAGCAGCCGGGTCTCCTCCGGCAGATCGGACACGCGGGCGGCGAAGGCCTGTTCGAGCCGCTCCGTCAGAGGCAGCGAGTCAGGCCCGATCGGCTCGGTTGCCGCGGTGATCGGCAGCTCGATGAGCGCGAGAGGGTTGCCGGCCGCCTCGGTCAGCAGCCGGTCACGGATCACCGGGGAGAGCTGGTGCGCCCCGGAGTCCAGCAGTGCCGTCGCCTCGGCGGGCGCGAGGCCGCTGAGGTGATGCTGTGGGAGTCCGGCGTCGACCAGGAGCGACGGATAACCCTCGCGTACGGCGGCCAGCACGACGATCGGATCGGACTGGAGGCGGCGCGCGGCGAACGCGAGTACCTCGGCCGTCGGGCGGTCGAGCCACTGGGCGTCCTCGGCCAGGACCAGCAGGGGCGCGTCGGTCGCGACCTCGGAGAGCAGATCGAGAACGGCCATCGCGATCCGGAATCGCTCGGGCGGCGGTTCCTCGCCCAGCCCGAACGCCGCGTCGAGGGCGGCGCGCTGTGTCGCGGGCAGGGCGGCAGCGCGGAAACGCAACGGGCGAAGCAGCTGATGGAGGCCCGCAAACGCCAGATGTGCCTCGGACTGCACTCCGGTCGTGCTGAGCACCGTGAAGCCGCGTTCGAGCGCACGGGCCGCCCCCAGGGCGAGAAGCCGGGACTTGCCGATTCCCGGCTCGCCGTGCAGGACGAGCGCGCCGCCACCATCCGGGATCCCGGCAAGAAGCGAAGTCAGCACCTCGATCTCGGCGTCCCGGCCCAGCAGGGGCCCAAGGTTGCGCACGGCGATTGGCATCAGGGGACCATCCTCGCAGCGCCGGCGGACCCGCGACAGCGCCCCGGCTGGGAGGTACGACGCCGCCCCCCGTCAGCAACGAGTCACTTGACGTATGCGGCGCCCGGGCGGGCCGGCTTACCGTCCTGACGTTCGCTCATTCCACGCGAGAGAAGGATCGTCATGGGCACAAACGCGCTGCGGAATGTCGTGCTCGTACACGGCGGGTTCGTCGACGGCTCCGGATGGCAGGGCGTCTACGACTCGCTCACCCGGGACGGCTTCCGAGTCAGCATCGTGCAGAACCCGACCCTGTCGCTGGCGGGCGACGTCGAAGCCACCAAGGAGATCATCGACGCGCAGGACGGACCGGTCGTGCTGGTCGGTCACTCCTACGGCGGTGTGGTCATCACCGAGGCCGGAACCCACCCGAACGTGGCGGCGCTGGTCTACATCGCGGCCTTCGCGCCGGACAAGGGGGAGTCGGTCACCACGCTCATCGCCGATCCGCCGCCTGGCGCGCCCGTGCCGCCCATCCTGCCGCCGAAGAACGGGTACCTGTTCCTCGACCGGGAGAAGTTCCGGGCCTCCTTCGCCGCGGATCTGCCGGCCCAGCAGGCCGCGTTCATGGCCGACTCCCAGGTTCCGTGGGGTGTCGGCGCGCTGGATGGAGCCGTGACCGAACCCGCCTGGCGGAGCAAGCCCAGCTGGTACCTGGCCGCCACCGAGGACCGGATGATCCCGCCGCCGGCGCAGCACGCCATGGCCGAGCGAGCCGGCGCGATCCTGTCCGAGGTCGCCGCCAGCCACTCCGTCTACGTGTCGAAGCCAGAGGCGGTGGCCACCCTCATCGCGCAGGCCGCGGCCGGCGTCGCGGAACGGTAGACAGGCTCCATCCCCCTGACCGCGGTCCGCGGCGCCAAGCCCGGCCGCGGTCAGGCACGACAACCACAGCCTGGTGCCATCCACGTCACCGCCATTCCGGACCTACGGCTCCGATCTCGGCGCAGCGCGGGGGAGGGTTCGAACTGGGGGTACCGCCGGTTCGTGGAGGTTCTCGTCGTCGTTGCGGCGCCTGGTCAGCGGGTGACCACGGCCTCGGATTCCGGCTCCACGGTGGTGCGGGGCGCCTTCCGCCCGACCTCGCACAGGGCCGCGAGCTGGGCGAGGACGACATCGGGGTCGGCCCATGGGTTGAGTTCGGCCACGCGCTCCGGATCGAGGGCTGGCACGCCGACATGGGAGATCAGCGGGTGCCGGAGCCGCTCGCCGAACTCCTCGCTGCCGAACAGGCGCTCGTGCAGCTTCTCGCCGGGCCGCAGTCCTGTGTAGACGATCTCGGCGACGTGACCGATGTGGCTCGCCACGTGCTGGGCGAGATCGGCGATCCGGACTGGCTCGCCCATGTCCAGCACCAGCGCCTCGCCGGGCCGCCCGACGGCCGCCGCCTGGATCGTCAGCTGGACGGCCTCCTGGACGGTCATGAAGTAGCGGGTGGCGTCGGGGTGGGTGACAGTGACCGACGAGCCGGCCGCGACCTGGGCGGCGAACGTCGTGAGCACCGATCCCCGGCTGCCCAGCACGTTGCCGAACCGGACGCTCACGTAGTTCAGCCCGCTCGCGAGCGCGACGTGCGCGGTCAGCCGCTCGGTGATGCGCTTGCTGTAGCCGAGCACGCTGCTGGGATCGGCGGCCTTGTCGGTCGAGATGTTGACGAACCGCTGGACGCCGTGCGCGGCCGCGGTCTGCAGGACTGTCAGCGTGCCCCACACGTTGGTCTTGACCGCCTCACCCGGGTACTGCTCCAGCAACGGCAGGTGCTTGAGCGCCGCGGCGTGGAAGACGACGTCCGGGCGGTACTGGGCGAACAGCCGGCGGACGCACTCGGCGTCCCGGATATCGGCGAGCACCACGTCCGAGGTGTCGAGCAGGGCCCGCCGGTGGATCGCGAGCTGGACGGCGTGCAGTGCCGACTCGTCGCGGTCCAGCATGATGAGCTCGGCGGGCCCGTACCGGTGGATCTGGCGGCACAGTTCGGACCCGATCGATCCGCCGGCGCCCGTGACGAGGACCCGGTGACCTGCCACGTAGGTCGCGGCCTCGGCGACGCCGGTCTCGATCTGGTGGCGGCCCAGCAGGTCGACGACCTCGGCGTCCCGGATGTCGGAGACCTGGATCCGGTGGTCGAGCAGCTCGGCGACGGAGGGCAGGACCTTGAAGGCCGCGCCGGCGGCCAGGGTCTTCTGCCGCACCTCGCGGATCAGCCGGGCGTTGCCGCTGGGTACCGCGAAGATCACGGTGCGGGCACCGGTGGCGGTCAGGACGGCCCCGACCTGCTCCCGGCCGCCGAGGACGGGTACGTCACAGATCCTCAGGTGGCGTTTTGCGGGGTCGTCGTCGAGGAGGCCGACCGGCAGGTACTTGCCGCAGGTGTCGCGGAACATGGCGCGCAGCAGCTGGCTGGCGGCGTTCCCGGCGCCGAACAGCACCACCGGCGTGGCGCCGCGGATGTCGTGCCGCAGCGTGCGCTCGAGCTGCACCCGGCGCGTGTAGCGGGCGGCGAGCATCAGGACCAGCGCGAGGGTCCCGCCGATCAGCGGCGTGCTCGCTGGCACCGGCCGGATGGGGACACTGAGGATGACGACGTGGAGCGTCAGCATGGTGGTCGACGCGGCGAAGGCGACGCCGCGCACTTCCTCGAAACTCCCGAACGCGTACCGCCCCCGGTAGAGGTAGAGGCGGTGGCCGACGAGGGCATGGAGGGTGACCGCTCCTAGCGCGACGGCGAGCAGCGGACCCAGCCGCAGCGCCGGGAGGCCGAAGTCGAAGCGGAGCCAGAGGGCGGCCGCGAGCCCGGCGATCCAGGCCAGGCCGTCGGTACTGAACTGCTTGACTGCGCGCCGGACGGCCGAGTACGGAGTCTGGGGGCGAGCGATCATCGGCGTTTCCTCGAGGTCCACCGTGGCGCTGCCCTACTGCAGGCACTCACGGACACCCACGTACGTTATATCCGTTATATGGAGAATCGTCCGGAAAATGGTTTACGCTGCTGCGGTCGCGGGGGGTCGTCGGAGGGCGTAGCTAGTGGAACTGCGGGACTTCATTCGGGTGGTACGCAAGCACTGGTGGCTGGTCCTCGTCGTGATGGGGATCGCCGTCGGCGTCGGGGCGGTCGTGACGATCCAGACACCCCCGCAGTACGCGTCGTCCGTCACGTTCTTCGTGACGACCTCGAACCGCGGCGACGTCACCGATGCCTACCAGGGCGGACTGTTCTCGCAGGAGCGGGTCAAGTCCTACGCCGACCTGCTGACGAGTGAACGGCTCGCCCGGGCGATCGCCGATCGCGAGAAGCTCGACATGAGTGCCGACGAGATAACGAAGCGGATCTCGGCCGTCGCCCTGCCTGAGACAGTCCTGCTCAAGGCGACCGTCACGGACGGCTCGCGGGAGCGGGCCGACCAGATCGCCAAGGCGATGGCGACCGAATTCGTGGCGCTGATCCGGACGCTGGAGACCCCGCCGGGAGCCCTCGCGCCCACGGTGAAGGTGGAAGTGGTCGGCGGGCCGCGCCTGCAGCTGGAGCCGGTGTCCCCCCGTCCTGTCCGCAATATCGGGCTGGCCGCGCTGCTCGGATTGCTGCTGGGACTGGGGCTCGCCGTCCTTCGGGAGATCCTCGACACGACCGTGAAGAGCCAGGAACTGTTGCGGGAACTCAGCGGCGCGCCCACGCTCGTCACCGTCGCGTTCGACGCGTCCGCGAAGAAGGCGCCCGTCGTCATCGAGGGCTCCGGTCACTCCGCCAGATCGGAGGCGTTCCGGCAGCTCAGGACGAACCTCCAGTTCGTCAACGTGGACCGGCCGCTCAAGGCCCTCGTCCTGGTCAGTGCCGTGCCCGGAGAGGGCAAGTCGACCACCGCCGCGAACCTCGCGTTCACGCTCGCCCAGGCCGGATCCCGCATCCTCCTCGTCGAGGCGGACCTGCGGCGCCCGAAGGTCGCGGAGTACCTCGGCGTCGAGGGCGCCGTCGGGCTCACGAACGTCCTGGTCGGGCAGGTCGAGCTCGCCGATGTGATCCAGCCCTGGGGCCGGTCCGGCCTGTTCATCCTGCCCAGCGGATCGACCCCCCCGAACCCGAGCGAGCTGCTCGCCTCCCAGACCATGACGAGCCTGCTCGAAACGATGCGGGAACAGTTCGACCTCGTCGTCATCGACGCCCCGGCGCTGCTGCCTGTCACGGACGGCGCCCTGCTCGCCGCGCGGGCCGACGGTGCGCTGCTCGTCGTCAGGCACGGCCACACCACCCGGGCACAGGTCACCAGCGCCATGGCGATCCTCGACGCGGTCGATGCACCGCTACTGGGATCGGTGTTCAACATGGCTCCCCGCAAGGGCGGCGACGCCTACACCTATCACTACGGGTACGGCTACTCCGACCGCACCGAGGCGCGTCCGCGGCTGGTCGACCAGTCTCCGGAGGTCGCCGACGCCGTACCGGCGGGGAGCAAGGCGTACGGGCGCAGCGACGAGCAGATCACCGTCACCCCCCGGCGATGAGGCCGAACGTGCGGTGCATCGCGAGCGACAACTCGTCGGCGCAGGCACGGAAGGCCTTGGCCGGATTCCCCATCGGATCGGGCAGGTCGTCGCTGCCGGGCGGCCCCGGCTGCAGGGTGTTCCGCCCGGCTAGCACCTCGATCCACAGGGCTCTGGCACGGGCGGCCGGGTCGCCCGCCGGCAGGACGGCCGGATCGACGGCGTCGAGCAGCCGGGTCCACTGCCGCACGGTGAAGCACTTGGACAAGCTCGCCGGATGCAGCTCGACACACTGGGCCCGGTGTTCCCTGCCCGCGGTGAGGACCAGGTCCGCGGCGGCCACATGGTCGCGCGTCAGGCTCCTGGTGACGAACCCGTCCGCGCTGACCCCGCGCTCCGCGAGGGTGGTCGCCGCGAGCGGATGCATGGGCGTCCCGTCCTCGGCGAACGTCCCGGCGCTCGACACGGAGAAGGCCGTGAAGTCGGCGCCCAGCCGGTCGAGCAGGGTCCGCTGTGCCAGCCGTTCCGCGATCGGCGACCGGCACAGATTCCCGGTGCAGACCACCAGCACGCGGAACCTGCCGTCGGCGGCGGGCGCGTCGCCCCGCCGCTCATCGGACACCCGTGCCTCCTGCCGCTGCTCGTCCGCGTGCCGGGCCGGCAGCCGCGCTGACGCGCTGACGATAACTCTCAGCCGGGTACTCCGGCGCCGCTGTGCTTCGGCGTGGCGCGCGGCTGGGCAATCCGAGGCTGTGGCGGAGACGGAGGAGCGGTGCGGCTGACCCTGCGGCGGACCGCCGACCTGACGTTCCCGGGATTCCGGTGGTGGCTCGCCGCCGCCGTCGTGGCCGCCGACGTCACCCTCGTCGCGGCGATGCTCTCGCACGGCGTGCGCGTCGACGAGGCCGCGAACGTTCCCGGCCAGCCGCGCGGGACGGCGTCCCCGATGCCGTCCGTCTCGCCCGCGCCGGTGGGCGGCGGCGAGTTCGCCGCGGCAGCCAGCCTGCCCGAGCGGCCACCGGCGCAATGGGCGGACGGTCCCGCGGGGCTGCCCACCGCACTGCCGGTCAGTAGCTACAGTCCGGACGTGGCGGTCCGGGCCACCGCGCTGGGCAGCTGCACCGAGGGCGGGGCATCGCTGCAGCTCACGACGAACGCCGGACGCAGCTGGCAGGACCTCGCCGTACCCGTCCGGTCGGTGCTGCGGCTGCGGTGGACCGGCGAGCAGTCCGGCTGGATCGTCGGAGCGAACGCCGATTGCCGGCTCACCCTGTCCTACACGGACGACTCGGGCCGGACCTGGTCCAAGCCGGGACCGACCCGCGGAGCCTGGCACCGGATGGGCGACGCGGCGGCTCGCGTCGTGCACGCGCCGACCGGCAACGTGCCCTCGCCGTGCCGTCCCGGTACCGCGATCGTGGACGTGTCGGCCGTGACGCTGTACTCCTCGGCGGTGCTGTGCGCCGACGGGCGGATCTCGCGCACGAGTGACGGCGGTGCGCGGTGGGTGACCGGCCAGGTCCCGAACGCGCTGGCGATCGGCTTCGCCAGTCCGGACGTCGGCTACGCGGTCGTGCCCCGAACCGACACCTGCGCCGGGCTCCAGACCCTGGCCACGGCGGACGGTGGGCGAAGCTGGCGGCTGGCCGGATGCGTCCGGGACGCCGCCGGGCCGGGCTTCGGGATGTCCTTCGCCGATCCCGCCAACGGGCTGCTCGTCGCGGGCGACGGGGTGTACCGCACCACTGACCGTGGGACGAGCTGGAAGCTGGCATGACGGTCGCGGTGCTGGCGGCGCTCGCAACAGGACTGCTCGTGCAGCCGGCCGTGATCAGGCTGATGCTCCGGGCCGCGGTGATCGACGTCCCGGGACCCCGTTCGTCGCACGCTGTGCCCACGCCGCGCGGGGGTGGGATCGCCGTGCTGCTCGCCCTCGGCGCCGGGCTGACCCTGCTGGGCGGCGCGTTGCTGGTGCTGGTGCCGGTGCTGCTGTTCGCCGTGATCGGCCTGGCCGAGGACATCGACGGGGTGCCTGTCGGGGTGCGGCTGGGGATCCAGGTGTTCGCCGGTGTCAGTGGCGGCGCGCTGCTCGCGACCGCTGACTACGCGCCCGCGCGGCTGGTCCGGATCGGCGGACAGGACGGTGCCGTGGTCACGGTGCTGGCGGTCGCGGTCGCCTGCTGGCTGGTCGCCTACGTCAACGCGTTCAACTTCATGGACGGCGTGAACGGCATCGCGGCGGCCCACGCGGCGGTCGCCGGGCTGGCGCTCGCCGCCGTCTCGGCTTCCCTGCACCTGCCGCTGCTGACGGGCTCGGCCCTCGTGGTGTCCGTCGCGGCGCTGAGCTTCCTGCCGTGGAACGCCGGGCGGCCACGGATCTTCCTGGGCGACGTCGGCTCCTACGGCCTCGGTGCGGGCATCGGCGCGCTCGTCGCCTACGCGGTGCTGCACGGGGTTGCCGTGGAGGCTGCCGTCGCTCCCGTCGCGCTCCAGGTCGCCGACACCGGCTGGACGCTGGCTCGCCGGATCCGGGCCGGGGAGCCGTGGCATCGCGCCCACCGCAGTCACGTGTACCAGCGGCTCACCGATGCCGGCTGGTCGCACCAGCGGGTGACTGCTGTGACGGCAGCGGCCGCGGCCGGGCTGAGCCTGCTCGGTGCTGTCAGCCTGCTCGGCAGCCCGCTGGCCAGGGTGCTGGCGGACACCGCGGCCATCGCCGCGCTCGGGCTGTACCTGGGGGGCCCGAAGCTGCTCGCTCGCCGCAGCGCCGCATCCGGGCCCGTGCTGGTAGCCATCGATTCAGGAGACCGGTAACCATGTGCGGCATCTGCGGCGCGAGCGGGCCAGAAGCGGAGCGGTCAGTCGCCGTCCTCAACCAGCTGCAGCGGCACCGAGGCCCGGACCACACCGCGGCGGCGCCGGCGGGGCGCTACACGCTCGGCAACACCAGACTGGCCATCGTCGACCTCACCGAGTCCGGCAACCAGCCGCTGGTGAGCAGCGACGGCGCGATCGTCTGCGTCTTCAACGGCGAGATCTACAACCACCGTGAGCTGATCAGCCAGCACGGCCTGCGCCCCACGAGCGACAGCGACGGGGGAGTCGTGCCCGAGCTCTACAGCCGCTTCGGGACCGCGGCCCTCCGCCTGCTCCGCGGCATGTTCGCCCTGGCCATCGTGGACCTTCGCGACGGGCATCTGCTGCTGGCCAGGGATCCGCTCGGCATCAAGCCGCTGTACTGGTGCCGGCGGGCCGGTGATCTGTTGTTCGCCTCCGAAGCGCGCGCGCTCACGACCGTGGCCCGCCTGCCGGGAGTAGCCCGCGAAGCGCTCGCCGAGTTCCTGCGGTGCGGTCATCTGGCCTCGGGACAGGCCCCATTCCGGGGGATCGAGAGCCTGGCACCGAACGAGTGGGCCGAATTCGACGGCGCTGCGGTGGTCCGCCGGGGGGAGGTCCGGCCCCAGCTCTGGGACGATCCGCCACCTCCGCCCTCGGGCGAGGAGGTGCGTGAATCGCTGCTGGAGAGCGTCCGCCTGCACCTGCGCAGCGACGTCCCGACCGCCCTGCTGCTCTCCAGTGGCATCGACAGCGCGGCGATCGCGTGGGCCGCGGCCGGACGCGGTGCCTCGGTCACCGCGTTCACCGTCGACGTCGGCGGGGGCCGCTCGGAAGCGGCGGCAGCGGCCCAGATCGCCCGGCACTACGGCCACGGGCACGTGGTGCTGACGCGCGCCGTCGAAGCGTCCGACGTGGCCCGGTTCGTGGCCGCCATGCAGCGTCCGAGTATCGACGGCCTCAACAGCTACCTGGTGTGCGAGGCGGTCGCGGAGCGCGGCGTGAAGGTGGCGCTGTCCGGGCTCGGGGGCGACGAGGCCATCGGCGGATACCGGCACTTCCGGCTGCTCCGCGCGCTGCGGATCCTGGCCTGGGCCGACCGGATTTCACCGGCCCTGCGCAGGGCGCTGCTAGGGCATCTGCCGATGCGCGGGCCTCTCGCGAGCGGCAAGGCATGCGAGCTGCTCGGGCCGGACGGGCCGCGGGACGCCGACGGTCTCAGCCGGCTTCAGCGCAGGCTGTTCGGGCCAGCGGACATCGCGGCTCTCACCGGCTCACCCCAGTCCGGGAACCTTGACAGGGGGAACCTCGACAGGACGCGGGGCTCGGGACGCAGCGCGCGGGAACTGTCCGGCGCCGAACTCGAAACCTATCTCCAGGGCATGCTGCTGCCCGACGCGGACGCGTACTCGATGGCATCGGGCGTCGAGCTGCGGGTCCCGTTCGTGGACGTCGACTTCCTCCGGGCCGCCCTGGCTGTCGATCCACACCGCGGCATCGGCAAGCGCGGCTTCGCGCACATGCTCGGCGAGCCGCTGCTCGTCGCCGCAGCCGCCCGTCCCAAGCAGGGCTTCAGCGTCCCGATGGACCAGTGGATGCGCGAAGGCGCCCTGACCGCGCTGGTCGCGGCCCTCGCCGATACCGGCGCTCCCGTCTGGCAGCACCTCGACCAGTCCGCGGGGCTGGCCATCGTGGAACGCTGGCGCCGTGGTGGCCGGTGGGCCGAGGCGTGGTCGCTGGCCGTGCTGAACGCCTGGCTCGGTGACCTCACGGCACCGAGCCGGGCGGGCGCGAGGGCCGGATCCGGTACAGACGGGCGCTCGCCGTGTGCGGGATAGCGGGACTGGCCGCCCCGGGGACCGCCGCGGCCCCGGCCATCGAGACGGAGCCCGGGCTGCTCGGCCATCGGGGGCCGGACGGCGGCGCGGTGGCGCACTGGCAGGCCGCCGGCGCGACCGGTGTGCTGATGCACACGCGGCTGGCCATCGTGGACCTCTCCAGCGACGGCCAGCAGCCGATGACGGACGAGCGCGGGCGGTTCCTGGTCGCGTTCAACGGCGAGATCTACAACCACCTGGAGCTTCGCCGGCTGTGCGCGAGCCGGGGCCACGCGCTGCGCAGCCAGATGGACGGCGAGGTGATCGTCCACCTCTGGGAGGACGAGGGCGCGGCGTGCCTGTCCCGGCTGAACGGCGTCTTCGCCGTGTCGGTCGTGGACACGCTCACCGGTGAGGTCTGGCTGGCCCGCGATCCGCTGGGCGTCAAGCCGTTGTTTCGCGTGCTGGCTCCCAACCGGATCTGGTTCGCCTCCGAGCCCGCCGCGCTCGCGGCCCTCGGCGCCGACACCGGCGGCTGGGACGTGGCGGCGCTCGCCCAGTTCCTGACGTTCCTGTGGGTACCGGACCCGCGCACGCCGTACGCCAACGTGCGCTCGGTGCTGCCCGGTCACGTGCTGCACTGGCGTCCCGGGCGCGGTGTCGAGGCAGCCCAGGAGCCCTACGCGGCGCCGCTCCACCCGACCGCGGAACCGCGCCGGATCAGCCTCGCCGGCGCGGCCGGAGAGCTCACCGAGCACCTGCGCGCCGCGTGTGAGCGCCAGTTGCTCGGCGATGTGCCCGTCGGCCTGATGGCGTCGGGCGGCGTGGACAGCAGCCTGCTGTGGTGGGCCGGCGGCAAGTCCCTGACCAGGGCGTACACCATCGAGTGGCAGCGCGCTCGCGGCGGGGAAGGGCTCGACGAGGACGCGAGGATGGTCCGGACCCTGCAGCGGCACTTCGGCTCTCCCGTCTCGTTCGTCGCGGGGCAGGAGTGCGAGGACGGGTCCTCGCGGAGTGGAGACCTGTTCGCGGATCCGGCGTTCGGGCTCACCAGCCTGATCGCCGCCCGGGCGCGAGCGGACGGGTTCAAGGTGCTCTGGTCGGGCCAGGGCGGCGACGAGCTGCTCGCCGGATACCGGCGGCACCGCGTGGCACACCTGCTCGAAGACCGCCCCGCCGCCGTCCTGCGGCGCCTCGGCCGGGTCCGGATGCCCGCCATCGGCGGTGGCCCGGCGGCCGAGTATGCCGGGCGCCTGGTGCGAGCGTGCGCGGCACCGTCGTTCTTCGAGCGGTACCTGTATCTGTGCACCTACTCCGACGCGCCGGAGCGCGCGCGGGTGCTGGACTGCACCGTTGCTGAGGTGGCCGACGAGGTTGTCCACGCGCGTCACCGGGACGTCTTCGAGCAGCTGCCGGCGGACCTGTCGCCGCTGCGCCGGGCCCTGACCCTCGACCTCAACGTCTACCTTCCCGGGCTGGGACTGGCCTATGTGGACCGTGCGGGCATGCGGCACGGGGTCGAGATCCGGGTGCCGTGGCTCGACCTGGAACTGGTGCGGTGGAGCCTGGACCTGCCCGATCAGGTGCTCGCCGCGGAGAAGGGAAAGGGACCGGCCCGGGTGCTCGCCCGGACGGCGCTGCCGTCGCTGGTGGCGGATCGCCCCAAGCGGGGGTTCGCCGCACCCGTCGGCCTGGTCCGGCGGGGGGCCGGGACGGCGGGCGGCCGGGGGAACCGCCAGGCGGAGTACTTCGCCCGGGCCGCCGGCACCGTGACCAGCCTGCTGGCCGGAGTGGCCGCGCCCGGCGGATCAGCCGTGGCCCGGGGGTGAGTACCCGGGCGCCACGGCGAACACGTCGGATCCGCCGCCGGCCGGGTCAACGATGGCTGGCCGGAGGATCCCCTGCTGGTCAGGGCGGGTAAGGCGGTACCCGTGGTGGCCCAGGATCGCCGCCACCGGTTCCCGTGAGTCTCCGAACACCTGCTCGCTCATCAGGTTCCACTCAAGCTGCAGGACGCGGATCCGGCGCTCGGCCAGCGCGCGCACCCCGCCGTCGAGGACGAACCGCTCCGCGCCCTCGACGTCGACCTTCACGCCGATCGCGGTGCGGTCGCCCAGGACCTCGTCGAGGGTCCGCACCTCGATCTCGTCGCCGGCCGCCCCTGGTTCCAGCAGCAGGTGGTTGGTGGCGTCCTTGCCCCGGGTCAGGGTCATCCGTCCCGGCTCGGCCGCGAGACCGCAGCGCAGGACCGTGATCGGCAGGGTGTTCAGGCGGACGTTCTCCTCAAGCCGGTCGGCGGTGCCGGGGCTCGGCTCGATCGCCACCACCTCGGCCCCGCCGTCGGCCGCCCACAGCGCGTAGCTGCCGACGTTGCTGCCCACGTCGATGAACAGGTCGCCGGGGCGCAGGATCCGCCGCCACGCCTGCATCCCGTTCCAGTCCGGGGGATTGGAATACACCACCTTGGACGCGGCCGTGTGGTGCAGCTGAGCCCACATGCGGGCGTGCTCGCCGACGGGGGTCAGGGTGCGCCCGCCGAGCCGCCCGCGCACCTGGAACCGGACTGCCCTGGCCAGGCTGCGCACCCGGCTGCGGCGGTTCGCGGGATGGGTCCAGACGTAGCCGGCCACATCCCAGGCCTGCCGCGCCACGTTCACCGCAGCTCCCGGCCGGCGGCCGTGACGCTGTCGGCGACCTGCCGCTGTGCGGCGGCCAGCGCGGCCAGCGTCGTCCTGGTCGAGTCCAGCAGTTCCGCCGTCAGGCCACGATCGCCGCCGTCACGCAGCGCGGCCATGAAGGCGGCCACCGCGCTGTGGTGTCCCTTGTCCTGGGCGCCTGACCAGCGGCGTGTGCCGTCGGCGGTGACCTTGCGGTAGTCGTCGATGACGGCGTGCCGGGATCCGGCGAGCACCTCCACCCGCTCCTTGCCGGCCCGCGCCGGTGCGGCCGTCCCGTAGGCGATCGTCGACACCGCGCCGCTGGCATGCCGGATCACGATCCCCACCTCACCCGCGAGCCCCAGCTCGCCGCAGTCGCCGGCCAGCGCGCTCACCGCCGCCGCGGGTGACCCGGTGAGCGCGCAGCACGCGTCGACAAAGTGGCAGACCTCCCCGCGCAGCCTGCCGCCCTGCCGGCGGTCGTGGTACCAGTGCGTTCCCGGCAAGGTGCCCGCCGCGACGCGATACACCACTGTGGCCGGCCCCGCGTCCCGGACGTAGTCGGCCGCCACGCGCAAGGCCGGCGACCAGCGGCGGTTGTAGCCGACGAACAGCACCCCCGGGGCGGTCTGGTGGGCGCGGATGATCCGGTCCAGGTCCTCGGCGGTCAGTGCCGGCGGCTTCTCGCACCACACGTTCTTGCCGGCCTCCAGCGCGCGGACCACCAGATCGGCGTGGCTCTCGTGTGGAGTGGCGATGACGACCGTGCCGACCTCCGGATCGCCGATGACGTCCTCGGCGCTCGACACGGCCCGCTCGAAACCGTGCTGCTCGGCCAGGCGGCGGGCGGTGAGCCCCTGCGCGGAGGCGATCGCGGTGAACCGGCGGAATCCGGCGGCCCGGAAGGCGGGCAGCAGAGTGCCGGCGGTGAACGCGCCGGCGCCCAGCCAGCCGATTCCCGCGCCGAGGCCGGGCTGGGGTGTGCGAAGCAGCAGCGGGCCGTCCGTGGTGGGGACCTCGGGGTAGCTCAGGCGCACCGCGATCGACGGTTCGCTGCGGGTGGCCAGCAACTCGTAGGCCCGCGGTGCGTCGGCGATCCCGAAGGACTGGGTGACGAGGTCGGCGACGGCCAGCCGCCCGCTCGCGAGCAGGTCGAGGAACGCCTCCAGGTTCCGCCCCTGCGTCCACCTGACGTGCCCGGCTGGATAGTCGACGCCGTACTCCTCGTAGCTGCGCTCGTACCGGCCCGGCCCGTAGGAGCGGGCGAAATGCAGGGCGAGCTCCTTCTCGTAGAACGGGGTGCGGCTCAGCTCCAGGCCGATATCGCCGACGACCACGACGTTCGCGCGGTCCCGGCACAGCGCGGGCGTCCGGTTCGCGATCTCCGATCCCGGCCCGGCCGCACAGAGCAGCACCGCGTCGGCGCCGCGCCCGCGCGTCCAGTCGCGGATCCGGGCGGTGGTGCTCCCGCCGTCCTCGCGCAGCGCGAGCGCCCCACCCGCCCTGGCCTTCTCCAGCGGCAGGTCAGCGACGTCGATCCCGGCCACATCGCAGCCGGCCGCGACGGCGATCCGGGTCGCGAGCTGGCCGACGAGCCCCAGTCCGACGACGACGACCTTGGATCCCGGCCCCACCTGCGCCAGCCGGAAGCCGTGCAGCGCGATAGAGGCGATCGTGGCGAACGCCGCGTCCTGGGCGCTGACTCCGGGCGGGACGGGCGCGCACAGCAGCCCGGGCACGGCCTGCCATTCGGCGTGGTTCGCCTGCCCGGCTCCGCCCGTGGCGACGAGCGTTCCGGGCCGGATCCCCGCCACCGCCTCACCGACCTCGACGGCTATCCCGGCGGCCGAGTAGCCCAGCGGAAGGTCGGTCGCCAGGCGGGTCCGTACCGTGCGGGCGGTGGCCGCCAGTCCGTCCGTGCGCACCTTGGCGATGACCTGGCGGACGAGATCCGGCCGGGCCCTGGCCTTGCCCACCAGGGAGGACTGGGCCAGCGCCGTGACCGCCCGTTCGGTGCCGGGGCTGATCACGCTGGCTACGGTCCGCACGAGGACCTGCGTCGCGCCGATCACCGGCCGGGGCACGTCGATCACCGTCACCGCGCCCCCGGACAACGGCTGGACGACCTGCTTCACTGCGCACCATCCCTGCGGTAGCTGAACTCGTGGGACCACGGCAGCGCGACACTCTGCCGGCGGTGCAGCACCCGGGCCAGCGCCAGGCGCTGCCAGCCCTCGGCGATCTCCGTGAGGTAGGTCTGCCAGCCGCCGCCGAAGGACTGCTCGCCCGGCGCTTCGAGACCCGGATCGAGAATGAGCCGGACGGTCACGTGGTGCGTCCCCGAGCCGGTGACCTCGTCGAGGACGTCGAGCCGCTGCGGGGTCAGGCGCCAGGTCCGCCGGTGGACCGGCGATCCGGGCAGCCGCCGGTACCCGTCGTGTTCGGCGGCGAGCACCAGGGCCGCGCCGTCGAGGGAGCAGTCGATCAGGTTCACCCTGGCGCGGTGGCCGGCCCGGAACGCGCCCCACACCTCGGTCGAGTCCGTGCCGTCGATCTCGACCGTGCTGTGTGCGCGGGTGGACCGTTCGGCGTCGCGGCGCGCACCGGGGTCGTAGGTGGACGTGCCGGTCTCGGTGACGATCCGCTGATCGCCGTCGTAGAGGAGGAAGGACAGCGTGTCGGCGTGGGCGTGCGCGGGAAGGTGCTCGGGACACGGGCGCCCGACGTCGGCGAGCACGAACAGCTGGCCCATCCGTAGTGCGACGAGGCCCGTGTCGGGCAGCCGGGTGGCGCCGGGCAGAGCGGGCGGCCCCGGTTCGAGGACGGCGAGCACGTCGGGCGGAACCGGGTAGCCGTCGTTGAACAGCGGCACGGTCCCGTCCGGCAGGAGCACCAGCCCGAGGAAATCGCGCATCCGGCTGGTGGCGCCGGTGAGCCAGCCTGGTGGCTGTTCGCCGATCGCGCTGAGCAGGCCGCTGACGTCGAGGAGGTCACCGAGGACCTGGCAGTGGTAGGAGGGCGCGAGTTCGTAGTGCCCGCCGTCGCTCAGGACCTGGACGTCCACGGCCTGCTCCAGCCGGCTCATCGTCGCGCTGACCAGGGACCGGTCGCCGAAGAACACCGCAAGGCCGACGAGCGCCTTGAGGTTCTTGATCAGGTGGTTGCCGCCGACGTCCAGTTCGAGGTGGGTGCGCAGAAATCCCGTGTGGTCCCACAGCGCGGCGACAAACGCGCTCTCGGCGGGCGTCCCACGGACGAGCGGGCCGAACTGGCCGCACCACGACCACGCGCGCAGCGATGCGACGTACGGCGCCCAGGCCTCGCCCCGGCCGAACGTCGTGTGGTGCCGCCAGGAGTCGAACAGCCGGGCGAACAGCGCGTGATCCCGCGTCGCCGCCAGCGGCCAGGCCCAGTCCCAGTAGTGCAGGTGGAAGCGCCAGAGCAGGGGCTGGCCGAGCCCTGACCAGTCGCCGATCGGCGCGTCCTCGCCGAGCAGCCGGATCTGGCCGGATCCCAGCAGCCCGGGCGGTGGCCAGGGGGTGGTTACCCGGGAGTCGAGCGGGCGGAACGCCTCGGGCCAGCCGCCGTGCGCGGGCGGGTAACCACGGCTGAGCAGGGTCTGGGACGGCCCGGGCGCACGGCCGACGAGCGCGCGCTGGGTGCGCAACCGGATCCGGTGCCCAATCTGGGCCGGGCGCAGGTGGCGGACGGTCCGCGCGAACCGGGCGGCCTCGGCCAGTCGGCTCAGGGCCACAGCAGGCGGGCTTCCTCGCGGACCCCGACGCGGAACGGCCGCGGATCGAAGCCCAGGTGTGCGCGGGCGGCGCCGATGTCGAACGACTTGTCCTCGGCGAGCCGTTCCAGTTGCTCGGCGCGCAGCCGTGGCCGCGACGCCGCGCGCTCGTAGAGCCGCAACCCGAGGACGCAGGGCCCGAGCGGCACCGGGACGAGCCACGGACGCCGCCCGACCGCGTCCCCGGCCTCCCGCAACGACCGCCGGAACGAGATCGGCTCTGGCCCGGCGATGTCGAAGATCCGCCCGGCCGCGGTGGGCTGCTCGGCTGCGGCGACGATGGCGGCGGCCAGGTCGTCGACGTGGACCGGCTGCTGCAGGCGGTGGCCGCCGCCGGGGACGGGGACCGCCGGGGCGCGGCGCAGGAGCGCGAGCAGGCGGGAGATGTTCCGGTCACCGGGCTGTCCGTAGATCATCGTCGGGCGCAGGATCGTCCAGGTCAGGCCGCTTGTGGTGATCGCGTCCTCGGCGGCGAGCCGCACCCGCCGGGACGCGGCGGGCAGCCGGGTGGTCACCGCCGTGGTGGAGACGAACACGCCGCGGCGGATCCCGGCCTGCTCGGCGGCCGAGACCACCGCGGGGCCGTGGCCGAATCCCATCGAGGCGACGTTGAGCAGGCAGTCGGCGTGGGCGGCGGCGAATACCCCGGGCAGCGATCCGGCGTCGTCCAGGTCACCGGCGGCGATCCGGGCGCCGAGGTCGCGCAGGACTCCTGCCGCGGCGTCCGAGCGGGCCAGCGCGACCACGTCGTGGCCCGCGGCCAGTGCGTGCGCGACGACCCGGCGGCCGGTGAAGCCGCTGCCGCCGGTGACGAACAGCCTCATGCCGGCCTGACGAGCGACTGAAGTAGCTGCCGGTAGGTGGCCGCGAGTACCCGCCGGTCGAAGTGACGTGCGACGTGAGCCCGTCCACGCCGTCCCATCTCCCGGTGCCGGGGACTGTCTCCGGCAAGTTCTCGGAGCGCGCTGGCCAGCGCAGGGCCGTCCCCGGGATCGACCACCACGGCTCCGGCCTCCTCGAGGATCCGCGCCGATTCCCCGCGGACCGCCCCCACCACGGCTCGCTCGGCGGCCAGGTACTCGAAGATCTTGGACGGGATGAACGTGCTGAACAGCGGCACGTCGCGCAGCGGGGCGAGGCACACGTCGGCGGCGGCGAGCAGCGCGGGCACTTCGTCGCTGCTGACGGCGGGGAGCATCGTGACCTGCTGTTCGAGGCCGAGCCGGTGGACGGTGTCGCGGAGCCGCTGCTTGTCGGCCCCCTCGCCGACGAAGGCAAAGTGGATCGGCTCGGACCGCAGGGTGTCCGCTACTTCGGCGATCCCCGGCAGGCCCTGCGAGATGCCGTGCGCGCCGAGGTAGAGGACGAGGGTGTCGCCGTCGGCCGCTCCGAGGTGCGCACGGGTGGCGGTGCGGTCCGTGGCGGCACCGATTCCGAACCGGTCGAGGTCCACCCCGTTGCGGATCGTGGTCACCTTGCCCGCCGGAACCCCTCGCCGCACGAGGTCGTCGCGGAACCCCTCGCTCACGACCACCACGGCGTCGGCGGCCCGGTACGCGGCGAGTTCCAGCCGCTCCAGCACCCGGATCACGTGGTGGTTGGTGAGGACGCCGAGTTCCACGAAGATCGCCGGCCACAGGTCGCGGACCTCGACCACGAGCCGGGCCCGCCGGATCCGGGCCAGCAGCCAGGCGGATCCGACGGAGAAGAACGTGGGGGAGGAGACGACGACGATGTCGCACGGGCCGGTGCGCCAGACGCCGAGCAGGAGGCTGCTGGCCATGAACGACAGGTGGCCGAGGGTCTTGCGCAGAACGCCCTCGTTCGGGGTCGCGTACAGCCACGTGCGGATGATCCGGCAGCCGTCCCGGTTCTCCCGCCGCAGCACCGCCCGGCGGTAGGGCGGGTGCAGGCGGCCGGTCGGGTGGTTGGGCATGCCGGTGAGCACGGTGACGTGCAGTCCGGCTTCGGCCCAGTGGCGCGCCAGTTCGGACAGCCGGGCCTGCGGAGCGCCGACTTCCGGGGGGAAGTAGTGGGTGACGAGCAGCACGCGCATCGGACGAACGCCTTCTCGTCGTGTGATCTGAGTCCGTATTACCGGTTCGCACTATAGTGCGGTGTATGGGAAGAATTATGTGTGTTGTCAGCGCGCGTCCCAATTACATGAAGATCAAGCCGGTCATGGCGGCGCTCTCCATCCGCGGGTGCGACAGCGTCCTGGTCCACACTGGCCAGCACTACGACCACGCGCTGAGCGGCGTCTTCCTCGACGAACTCGGCATGCCGGCCCCGGACCACCTGCTCGGCGCCGGATCCGGGACCCACGCCGAGCAGACCGCGCGCATCATGACCGCCTTCGAACCGCTGGTCGCGGCCCTCCGTCCCGACGCGGTGGTCGTCGCCGGGGACGTCAACGGCACCCTGGCCTGCGCGCTGGTCGCGGCCAAGGGCGGAGCGCTCGTCGCCCACGTCGAGGCCGGTCTGCGCAGCGGCGACTGGGCCATGCCCGAGGAGATCAACCGGGTCGCCACCGACCGGCTCAGCGACTACCTGTTCGCGCCGTCCCCGGACGCCGTCGCCAACCTCCGCCAGGAGGGCTACCGCCCGGACCAGATCCACCTGACCGGCAACGTCATGGCCGACACCGT
>JAOPVE010000379.1 GCA_025963185.1 Actinomycetes bacterium | reverse complement strand
GCTACCCGGCGCTCGCGAGTAACGAGGAACCGCAGACCAAGGGGGTGAGGGCGTGAACGACATCGACAGCGCACTGCGGGACGCCGTGCGTGAGCGGTCCGAGGACCACGAGCAGAGCGACTTCGGCGCGCTCGCGGACCGGGCGATCGCGGGCAGGCGGCGCAGGGTCCGGCGGAGGTCGCTGTCCGTTGCCCTCGTCGCTGTCCTCGCGGCGGGTGGGCTGGCGGCGGGCTTCGGTCTGGTGCGCGGCGAGCCGAAGCCGGTGACCGCCACAGCCGTCCGGCCGCCGGTCCCCACGGTTCCTACCTCGCGGATCCGGTGACGGGGCGGTACTACACCGTGACCGGGGCGGTGGCGGCCGTGAGCCCGGACCAGCGGCTCGCCGTACTCCGTACCGGCACGTATCCCCACTTCGCGTACGCGCTGTGGGACACGCACCGGCGCTCGACGGTCCGCACGCTGGCCGTTCCCCCCATCTCGGACGATCCGCTGTGGTCGCCGAACGGGGCGCGGCTCGCGTTCCCGCGGCGGTCCCAGCCGCCCGAGGACGTCAAGGTGGCGGACATCGCGTTCGCGGACGTGGCGACCGGCGCGATCCGGACCGTGTCGATGGCCCGCCTGGGGTATTCCGCCAACAGTGTGATCGCGTGGTCGCCGGACAGCGGCGCGCTCCTCGCCGTCCCCGGTCCCCTCGACATCGCCAGGCCGGGTGAGAGCGTCCTGTTCGGGACCATCGGGCTGGACGGCACGGGCTCGGTGATCCACACCGACTGGCGGCCGAAAGGCGACCGCGGCACCGAGACCGTCAGCGTCGTCGGGCCGCCGCAGTTGGAGGTGTACGAAGAGGGATCCCCGGGGCGGATCGGCTACCTCGACATCGCGTCGGGGACGCTCGGGCCGTGGAATCCGATCCAGCTGAAGCTCTACGAGAGCACGGCGTGCGACTTCCTCACCGGAAGCTGGTGCGCGACCCCGCTAGGGCGGTCAATCCTGCTCAAGGACTACCGCACCGGGCAGCGCCGGGCCGTCGCCGCGCTGCCCACGGCCCCGAAGTGGCTCACCTACCGGCCGAAGATCGCGACGTCGAAGGTGCTCTCGTTCGAGCTGCGGTAGGCCGTCACTGGACCGCGGCGATCGCCTCTGAACCGATTCCGAACCGGCCGCGATCCAGAAACACGGACAGAGCGCGCCGCGTAGGCCGCGGACGGGCATGATGCACAGGTGACCTCGCCGACCACGCCGCAGCCCGCCGACGACACCACCGTCCGCTGGCAGGCCCGCTTCCGCGCGACCCGCGTCTCGCTACCGGAGTGGGCCCTCGACCGCCCGTCCCGGTCGCTCTACGTGTCGAACGCCAGCGGCACGTTCGAGCTGTACACCTGGGATCGCGAGACCGGCGAGCACCGCAGGGTCACCGACCGGCCGAACGGCACGACGAACGGCACACTCGACCGATCCGGCGACTGGGTCTGGTGGTTCGACGACACCGACGGCGACGAGTTCGGCATCTGGCGCCGCCAGCCATTCGCGGCCGCGGGGGGTACAGCCGAGGAGGCGATCCCGGGCCTGGCGCCCGCGTACCCGGCCGGGCTGGAGATCGGCAAGCGGACCGTGGCCGCCGGAAGGGCGACTGACGACGGCTGCGAGCTGTACGTGTGGCGCCCTGGCCACGGCGATCCGGGGCTGGTGTACCGGTCGGACCAGGACGCGGCGGTCGGCGCGCTGTCCGAGGACGAGACGCTGCTGGCGATCGAGCACTCCGAGCACGGCGACTCGCTGCACCCCGACCTGCGGGTGATCAGCGTCCCGGGCGGCGAGATCGTCGGCGAGCTGGCCGACGGGCCGGGCAAGGGCGTGTCGGCGGTCGGGTTCAGTCCGGTGAACGGGGATCAGCGGCTGCTGGTCCAGCACGAGCGCCGGGGCCGTCCGGAGCTGCTGCTGTGGAACCCCGAGACGGGCGAGCAGACCGAGCTGGAGATCGCGCTCGACGGCGACCTCTCGGCCGACTGGTACCCCGACGGATCGGCGCTGCTGGTCGAGGCCGAGTACGCCGCCCGCTCGACGCTGCACCGCTACGACCTGTCCAGCGCGTCGCTGATCCCGATCGCCACCGCGCCCGGGGTCCTCGGCGGGGCCGACGCGCGCCCGGACGGATCCGTCGAGTACGCCTGGTCATCCGCCGCCGAGCCGCCGCAACTGCGGGTGGCCGGGCAGGACGATCCGCTGTTCCTGCCGCCGGGCGATCGCGCTCCCTCGTCGGTCCCCGTCACGGACGCCTGGGTGGACGGTCCCGGCGGCAAGGTCCACGCGCTCGTCAGCGTCCCGGCGGACCGGGAGGGCCCGTTCGCCACGGTGTTCTCGATCCACGGCGGACCGCACTGGCTGGACTCCGACAGCTTCAGCGCGGCCCGCGCGGCCATGGTCGACTCCGGGTACGCGGTCGTGCACGTCAACTACCGCGGATCGACGGGCTACGGCAGCGGGTGGCGGGACGCCATCGTGGGCCGTCCGGGCATCACCGAGCTCGAAGACATCGCCGCGGTCCACGACTGGGCGGTCGAGAGCGGGCTCGCGGATCCGTCGAGGAGCGTCATCGAGGGCCACTCCTGGGGCGGCTACCTCACGCTGATGGCCCTGGGCCTGCAGCCCGAGCGCTGGGCAGCGGGCGTCGCGGGAGTCCCGGTGGCCGACTACGTGGCCGCGTACGAGGACGAGATGGAGCAGCTCAAGGCCATGGACCGGGTGCTGTTCGGCGGGAGTCCGGCCGAGGCGCCCGAGGCGTTCGCGACCGGCTCGCCGATCACGTACGCCGACCGGGTCAAGGTGCCGTTGCTGCTGATCGCGGGGGCCAACGATCCGCGCTGCCCGATCCGCCAGATCGAGAACTACCTGGCCAGGCTGACCGAGCTGGGCGCGCCGCACGAGGTGTACCGCTTCGACGCGGGCCACGGCTCGCTGGTGGTCTCCGAGCGGATCAAGCAGATGGCCGTCGAGCTGGACTTCCTCCGCCGCCACGTCCCCGCCTGACCCGCCTCACAGCGCGGCGGCGACCAGTTCGGCCAGTTGCAGCGTGTTGAGCGCCGCGCCCTTGCGCAAGTTGTCGCCGCAGACGAACAGATCGAGCGCATGCGGATCGTCGAGCGACCGCCGCACCCGCCCCACCCAGGTGGGATCCGTACCGACGACATCGGCGGGAGTCGGGAACTCGCCCTCGGCCGGATCGTCGTAGAGCACCACCCCGGGCGCACCGCTGAGCACTTGCTGCGCGCGATCCTGGGTGATCTCGCGGTCGAACACCGCGTGGACCGACAGCGAGTGCGCGGTCACCACGGGCACCCGCACGCAGGTCACCGACACCCGCAGGCCGGGCAGCCCGAGGATCTTGCGGGCCTCGTCACGGACCGCCAGCTCCTCCGAGGTCCACCCGCCCGCCCGCGCGGTCCCCGACCAGGGCACCACGTTCATCGCGAGCGGCGCGGGGAAGGGGCCGAGGCTGTCCCCGGCGGCGCGGCGGACTCCCCCGGCGATCCCCCCGAGGCCGGGCTGGAGTGCGACCTTGGCGAGCTGGTCGTGCAGTGCGGCGATCCCGGCCTGGCCCTCGCCGGAGGCCGCGAGGTAGCCGGACACCACCAGCTCGCGCAGCCCGAACTCCCGGTGCAGCGCGGCCAGCGGCACGATCATCGCCAGGGTCGTGCAGTTGGGGCTGCTCACGATGCCCCGCGGCCGGTCCGCGACGTCGCCGGCGTTGACCTCGGGCACGACCAGCGGGACGTCGGGGTCGAGCCGGAACGCGCTGGAGTTGTCGACGGCGACGGCCCCGCGCGCGGCCGCGATCGGCGCCCACTGGGCGGACACCGCGGGCGGCACGTCGAACACGACGACGTCAGCCCCGTCGAGGACCGACCCCTCCAGCAACCGGACCTCGGACCGCTGCCCGCGCACGCTGAGGAACTTCCCGGCGGACCGCCGAGACGCCGACAACCGGATCTCGCCCCAGATGTCCTTGCGAGCCGACAACAGCGAAAGGAGGACCGTACCCACGGCCCCGGTCGCTCCCACGACGGCCAGCGTCGGCCGGCCGCCGGGCGAGGTCACCGACCGGTACCGGCGTACACCACCGCCTGCTCGTCCGTGCCGAGGTCGAACGCCGCGTGCACCGCCCGGACGGCCTCGTCGAGGTCGGTGTCCCTGCAGACCACCGAGATCCGGATCTCCGAGGTCGAGATGATCTCGATGTTCACCCCGGCCTGCGAGAGCGCCTCACAGAACGTGGCCGTGACTCCCGGGTGCGAGCGCATGCCCGCGCCGACGAGGGAGACCTTGCCGATGTGCTCGTCGTAGATCAGCTTCTCGAAGCCGATCTTCTCCTGGGCCCGCTGGAGGGCGGCCATGGCGACCGGCCCGTCGCCGACCGGCAGTGTGAACGAGATGTCCGTGCGGCCGGTCGCCGCCGCGGACACGTTCTGCACGACCATGTCGATGTTCAGCTCGGCGTCCGCGATCGTGCGGAAGATTCGTGCGGCCTCGCCCGGTTCGTCGGGGACGCCCACCACGGTGACCTTGGCCTCGCTGCGGTCGTGCGCAACGCCGGAGATGATCGCGTGTTCCACGGAAAGATCCTCCATCGACCCGGTCACCATGGTGCCCGGCTTGTTCGTGTACGACGACCGGACGTGGACCGGCATGTTGTTGCGGCGCGCGTACTCGACGCACCGGAGCATCAGCACCTTGGCGCCGCTCGCGGCCAGTTCCAGCATTTCCTCGTACGTGACGGTCGAGAGCTTGCGCGCGTTCGGCACGACCCGCGGATCGGCGGTGAACACCCCGTCGACGTCGGTGTAGATCTCGCAGACGTCGGCCGCGAGCGCGGCGGCGAGCGCGACCGCGGTGGTGTCGGATCCGCCGCGGCCCAGGGTGGTGATGTCCTTGGTGTCCTGCGCGACGCCCTGGAAGCCCGCCACGATCGCGATGGCGCCCTCGTCGAGCGCGCTGCGGATCCGGCCGGGGGTGACGTCGATGATCCGGGCGCGGCCGTGGACCGAAGTGGTGATGACGCCGGCCTGCGATCCGGTGAAGGACCGGGCCTCGTAGCCCAGCGCGCTGATCGCCATCGCCAGCAGGGCCATCGAGATGCGCTCGCCCGCGGTCAGCAGCATGTCCAGCTCGCGGCCGGGCGGCAGCGGGGTCACCTGGCCGGCCAGGTCGAGCAGCTCGTCGGTCGTGTCGCCCATGGCCGAGACGACGACACACACGTCGTGCCCGGCCTTGCGCGTCGCCACGATCCGCTCGGCGACCCGCTTGATGCGCTCGGCGTCGGCAACCGAGGAGCCGCCGTACTTCTGTACGACCAGTCCCACGTCGATCCCTCCAGGTTCGGTCAAACGCACGTAGCCTACCGAGCCGCGCCCACCCCTCATCGCCAGCGTGGCGGCGGGGCAGCGAATCGTCCCGGCCTGTGGGACGCGGCCCTGAGCAGCGCAATCGCCGCCGGCCCGACACGCGGCCCCGTACCGTCCACCGCGGCAACCTGGCGCGCTGGAACACTGTCCGCCGTGACGGTCTCGCTGCGCCCCGCCCCGATCCTCGTTCTGGTCGCCACGGCCACGGCCCTCGCCGGCTGCGGTGGTACCCCGCCCGCCGCGGCCACCGCCAGCACCCCGGCGCCCGCGGATCTGCCCCCGGCCGCCCGGCTGGCCGCGAGAGCCGCGCTCGCCCAGGACCTCACGTACTCGGCCACCTACCGCTTCGCCCCCGCGGACGGCGGATCGCAGACCGTCGCGGTGACCAGGGTCCGCAGCGGCTTCTCGCTTGCCCTCACCGCCGGACAGCGGACCACGGCGGCCGTCACGGCCAACGGCACGACCTACCGCTGCCGGATCACCCCGGTGTCCTCGGGCTGCGCGCCGGGCGCCAGAGCGGCCGACCCCGAGTCGGACCCGGTGAGCCGCCTCACCCCGGTGTTCACGAATCGCCTGGAAGTGCTCTCGGACCGCTCCGCGGCCCTGTCGATCGCTGACGCGCCCACCCCGAGAGGCGCCCGGGGTGCTTGCTTTTCTGTACAGGGGATCGCCGCGGCGATGGCACCCCCCGCGGATCCGGGGCTGTACTGCTTCGACGAGAGCGGACTCATCACGGCCGCGCAGCTTCCGGTGGGCACGCTGACGATCGAGGGATCCGTCCCGGCGCCCCCGTCGGTCGCGTTGCCGGCGCCGGAGGTTCGGGACCTGCCGGCGGCCGATCCGGCGCCCGCTCCGGAACAGTCCGTGCCGGCCGCGAGTGCCGGCGCCTCCCCTGCCCCAGCGGCCACGGCGGTTCGGCCCACGGGCTGAGCGCCCGAAAATTGACCGAAAGGGTGATAGAGCGACCCCGAATGTCCGATTCGGACCCAGGTGGCAAACCCTTGACCTGCAAGGGAACGCGGAGAAAAGGCACACCTCCTCGCAATCACGTCATCACTTAATGTAGTTTTAAGCCCCGATAACCCGTGAACTTGAGGGTTCCGTCGACCCTTTCCTTTTCACGGCGTCTGTGAACGTGATGCAATGCCCCCTGCGATCACCTCGGTGGGTGGCCGTGCTCGCCGCCCGATAACGGTGCGACGACTAGCCCAGACGTCAACGGAGGAGTCGTGCCAACGTCCCTCGCGCAGGGGATACGTCAGGCCGCCCGTGACCAAGAGGCGGCCCGTCTCGAGCGAGACCGAGACGCAACTACTGGCGGCCCTGATGAACCTCCGATTCCACGTCGTCTGCTGGGAAACCGGCCGATCCGGTACAAGTTGTGGGCGATCCTTGTCGTGCCCATGGCCGCTGTGCTGCTGTTCGCCGCTCTGCAGATCGGCCAGTCCACTCAGGACGCCCAGTCCGCCGAGCAGGTGCAGTCCCTGGCCCAGCTCGGCGTCAAGGTCTCGGCGCTGGCCCACGAGCTCCAGACGGAGCGCGGCCGTGCGTCCACCTTCCTCGACGCCTCCGGTGGCGCCGACGACGCCTCGTTCAAGGCCGCAGCCACCTCCACGGACTCGGCGATCACCAACTACCAGGACGAGAAGGCTCGCCTCAGCAGCGGCCAGGCGGACGTCGTCAACACCGCCCTCGCCCGCGTGGACGACCAGCTCGGCAAGCTGACCTCCCTCCGCGAGTCGGTCAAGGTCACGGCGATCTCCGAGGCAGCGGCCAACTTCCGCTACACCACGCTGATCACCGACCTGCTCGACATCGACTCGGCGATCGCCGACGCGACGAACGACCGCGGTGTCGCCGACCAGGTGCGCGCCACGGCCGCGTTCTCGCGGCTCAAGGAGTTCGCCTCCCAGGAGCAGACGATCCTGTTCGAGGTGCTCGCCCAGAAGCACTTCGCGCCCGGTCAGTACCGCGACTTCATCAACTCGCTGGCGCACCAGGAAGACGCGCTCAACCAGTTCGCCGCGTCCGCCACACCCGATCAGCGCCAGCTCATGGACGACACCCTGACCCGCAAGCTGGTCAAGGACGCCACCGCGCTCGAACTCGACGCCGTCCGCGGCGAGCAGCTGACGGACCTGCGCATCGAGCCCGCCGCCTGGTTCGCCGCGATGGGCCAGAAGCTGACGCTGCTGCGCCAGGTCGAGACCCAGCTTGGCCGCGACGTCGTCACGGCGGCGGGCAAGGTCAGGGACGACGCCCTGCGGCGCGCGCTGATCAACATCGGGCTCGTGCTGCTCACCCTGATCATCGCCGTGACGATCTCGCTGATCGTCGCCCGGTCGATGGTCCGGCCCCTGACCCGGCTCCGCGGATCCGCGCTGGAAGTGGCCAACCACAGCCTCCCGGATCTGGTCCGCAGGCTGCGGGAGGACGAGGAGTCCCCACCGGATACGGCCAGCCTCCGAGCCGGATCCACGCACAACCGCATCGACCTTCCCGCGATCGACCCGGTCGAGATCCACTCGAACGACGAGATCGGCCAGGTCGCCCGGGCGTTCAACGCGGTCCAGCTCGAAGCGGTCCGGGTAGCCACCGAGCAGGCTCAGCTCCGGCGCAGCGTCTCGACGATGTTCGTCAACCTGTCCCGCCGCTCGCAGCTCCTGGTCGACCGGCTGATCCGCCTCATCGACAACCTCGAGCAGGGCGAGCAGGACCCGGACCGGCTGTCCGACCTGTTCAAGCTCGACCACCTCGCCACCCGGATGCGCCGTAACGACGAGAACCTGCTGGTCCTCGCCGGTGCGGACGCCGGCCGCCGGTGGAACCAGCCCGCCTCGCTGGTCGACGTGCTCCGCGCGGCCACGGCCGAGGTCGAGCAGTACACCCGGGTCCGCCTCGGCACGGTCGACGAGACCATCGAGGTCGCGGCCCGCGCCGTGAACGACATGGTCCACCTGGTCGCCGAGTTGCTGGAGAACGCCACCTCGTTCTCCTCGCCCCGTACCGACGTCGTGATCAACGCCCGCCGCAGCGGCGAGGAAGCGATCATCGAGATCGAGGACCAGGGCATCGGCATGGCCAAGGAGCAGATGGAGGAGCTGAACGACCGGCTCGCCCGTCCGCCGGTGTTCGACGTCAGCGTCTCCCGGATGATGGGCCTGTTCGTGGTCGGCCGGCTCGCCACCCGTCACCACGTCCAGGTGCACCTCAAGTCCGCGAACAGCGGTGGCACCATGGCCGTCGTCGCGCTCAGCCCCGAGGTCCTGACCCCGTCCCAGTTCGGCCGGCCCGGCCTGGGCGCGGATGTGCCGCCGATCGTCGCCCAGCGCGTCGAGTCCGAGCGGATGGACACCGGCCTGCTGGAGTCCGGCCGCGGTGACGCCGCCCGTGGCGAGCTCGCCTCGAACGCCGAGAACGGGCGCCCGATCCCCGGGGACCAGTTCCGCAGCGAGCCGTTCCGCCCCGAGCCGCCTCGCCAGGACCCGTTCCGGCCCGAGCCGTCCCGCCCCGAGCCCAGCCGCGCGGACGCCGGACTGGACAGCGAGACGACCCGGATCGAGCCGGTCCGCGCCCAGTCCTCCGGACTCAAGGAGGAGTCGCAGCGGATCCCGACGATCGACTCGACCGTCATCCCGCCCGCGAACCTTCCGGCGCTCCCCGCGCTTCCCGCGCCCGGCCGCCCGGTCCCGCAGCAGTCGCAGCAGCCGGTCTCCCCGGCCGCCGCGGGTTCCCCTGCGGACACCGGGCAGATCCGGGCCGTGAACCCGCCGCCCGCCGCCAGGGCGCCGCTCGCGCCCTCGGCGACCGAGTCGGCGACCGGCCAGTTCGTCCAGCTCGGCCCGATCGACGAGCCCTCGGGCAAGTCCGGGCTGGGGGTGTCGAGTGCGGCGGCCGCGATGGCGGTCCTGCGCTCGGCGCAGGCGCCGCCGCCAGTCCCGCCGTCAGTCCAGCCGCCGCCCCCGGTGCCGCCCGTGCCGGTCCAGCAGCAGCCCGCGATCCCGTTCGACCGTCCCAACGGATCGGCCCGCGAACTGCTGTCAGGCCCCGCGGATCCGGCGAGCATGGACGCGACGATCGAGATGCCGCTGCCGATCTTCGACGCGATCGAGTCCGAGTGGTTCCGCAGCGCTCCGCGGCCCACACCGTTGCTGGGCAACGACTTCGCCGGGCCGCCAGCCCCGCCGGTCGCCCCGGTTCGGCCGGCCGCCCAGCCCGTATCCCAGCCCGTCGCGCCGCCCGTTTCCCAGCCCGCTCGTCCCGCTCCCGCTCCCGCTCCGCAGCCTGCGCAGCCCGCGGCCGAGCGCATCAGCACGCCGGCTGAGAAGGCCGCTGCCGCGCCGGGACTGCCGATCCGGACTCCCGGCAAGGCCACGGACTCGGGCGCTCCGGTAGGCGATCTGGGTGGCCCGCACGCGCCGTCCCGGCCGCAGGAGACCCCCGCCGCCGCCTCGGCGCCGGTCCGTCCGGCGCCCGAGCGGCCCACGCCCGTCGAGCGTCCGGTGTCGAGTGACCCGCTGGCGGGTCCGCCGGTGCCTGGCAGCCCGCTGTCGAGCGGATCGCTGTCGGGGCGCCCGGTCCCGGCCACCGAGCCGCCGACCGGACAGCGGCCCGCCGCGCAGTACCCGGACCGGCCCGCGGCCCAGAACGGCACGCCCTCGGGCGTGACGTTCCACCCGCCGGTCTCGGCCGTGCCGACGTCGAGCCCGGCGGCGACCGCGCCGATCTCGGCGGAGCCCGGTTCGAGCAAGTGGGTCTCCCCCGCGGACGCGGGCTGGAAGGCTGCTCAGGCGGCCGCGGAGGCGAAGCCGGAAGTCACCACAACTGGCGGTTTGCCGAAGCGCGTTCCGATGGCACACTTCGTTCCTGGCCGGGTCGACAACCAGCAGAAGAAGACGCCCAAGTCCACAGCGCACAGATCCCCCGACGCGGTGCGCGGCGTTCTCTCGAGCTACCGGCACGGCCTGGAACAAGGGCGACAAGCCACGCAGTCGAAGCACTCGGTTGCCACAGAGAACGACGAGCAGGAGGAGATGTGAGTTCGCTGAGCCACGATGCCCAGAACCTGAACTGGCTGGTGGCCAACTTCGCTAACCGGGTTCCGGGCATCGCACACGCGGTCGCGGTCTCGGCCGACGGACTTCTGCTCGCCGTATCTGAAGGACTCCCCCGCGACCGGGCCGACCAGCTCGCCGCGATCGCCTCTGGTCTCGTCAGCCTCACGGCGGGAGCCGCCCAGTGCTTCGAAGGCGGCGTGGTCAGCCAGACCGTGGTGGAGATGGAAACAGGATTCCTGCTCGTCATGTCGATCAGCGACGGATCGTCGCTGGCCGTGCTTGCCTCGCGGGCATGCGACATCGGGCAGGTCGGTTACGAGATGGCCCTTCTGGTGGAACGAGTCGGTGCGGTCCTGACGCCGGCGCTCCGGTCCGAGCTGCACGCGGCCCTGCCGCGCTAACCCCACACGCGAGGCGACTGATGAGCTCTGAATACGGAGATCCGAGCGGGCCGCTGGTCCGCCCCTATGCGATGACCGGCGGCCGCACCAGGCCGCGGGTCGACATCGCGATGGAGTCCCTGATCACCACTACCGTCCGCGGTGACCAGGACGCGGGCGCCCGTGGCCACGACTGGCAGCGGATCGCGGAACTGTGCCACCAGGTGCAGTCCCTGGCCGAGATCGCCGCGCACCTCGGCGTCCCTCTCGGCGTTGCGCGCGTGATCGTGGGCGACATGACCGAAGCAGGACTGCTCGACGTGCACGCGCCGGGCCGCCTGGACGACCAGCTAGGTACCTACCTGCTCGA
>JAOPVE010000371.1 GCA_025963185.1 Actinomycetes bacterium | reverse complement strand
AGGCACCGCGGCGGCGGACCCGGCGCGCTGCCGATGCTGCGCCGGACGCCGCACCGGCGGAGTAACAGGGCAGTGACCAGCGACGACGCGTACTGGCGGCGGCCGGCCGAGGGCTCAGCCCAGCCGGCCCCGCCCGTGCGGGAACCGTCCGGGCGACCGGCCTACGCGGGGCCACCCCGGACCGTCCGGCCGGGCCCGCATTCAGCGCCCGTGCCGCTGATCCAGCAACTCCCGCCGCCCCGTGCGCTCCCCCCGCAGGACCATGCGGCGATCGACGCGGCAGAGCGGGAGGCGACCGTGGTGACCTACGCGGTCGCGATCGCCATCGGCGTGCTGACGGCCCTGCTGATCCTCGTCGTGGTGATCCGCCAGGTGGCGACCTGAGCCTGGCCCGGCACGAGAGCCGGCCGTCACCCGGTGGCCGGCCGCCGGGCCCGGCGCGGGTGTCAGCCGCTCTTGTTGCCCCAGACCATGAGGGCGCCGGTGTGCCCCGTGCGGACCACGTAGTACAGCGCGACGCCGGCTGAGGCCAGCAGGCCGATCGAGAGCACGACCGAGACGACGCCCATGAGCATGCCGCCGCTGCGGGGGCGCTGGTAGGTGTAGCCGTCGGAGTCGCCGGACGGCGCGAACGTCGCCCGGCCGCGGCGCGAGGCGTCCACCCCGACGATGACCAGAGACACCACGGCCAGCAGGATCGCGAAGTTGCGCACGTTCAGCCCGAGGTTGCCGTGCTCGTTGAGCCGCGCGCTGGTCTGCAGCTTGGCCGCGAACGTCTGCCCGCTCTGCACGGCCGCGAAGGCGGTGGCCGCGCCGCCGAGCGAGGCGAGCACGAGCACCCAGCCGACCCGCTGGCGCAGCGGCGGCACGAGGGCGTAGACCACGGCGGCGAGGACCGCGAGCGGGATCAGCACCACGGGCGCGTGCACCATCAGCGGATGGGCGGGCATCCCAAAGATCGTGTCGAACACGGCTTACCTCCGTCGGTTCCCGGCCACTGTAGAGGTTCCAGCTGACACTCCGCGCAGCTGAGGCCTGGTGCGTCGCTCTTGCTGATCCGAGGTCCCGCTTCTTGACACGAGCAGGCGCGGACTTCGGTTCGATCGGCGGGCGCTGTGGCGGATCCGCCCAGGTCAGGACCCTCGCCGGGCGCGCCGGAGGGGGCGTGGGCAGAATGTGGTGATGAGCCAGCTCGCCCCGCACCGCGCCGAGGCCCGATCGGCAGTCCTGCCGCACGGATCCGTCGCGCTCCTCGATGCCCGCCCCGAGATCCCGCCCGTCGCCACCGCCCTGCTGGTCCCCGGGTACACGGGCAGCAAGGAAGACTTCGCGCCGCTGTTCGGTCCGCTCACGCGCGAGGGGATCCGGGTCGTGGCCATGGATCAGCCCGGGCAGTACGAGTCGCCTGGGCCGGACAATCCGGCGGAGTACTCCGTGGCCTGGCTCGGATCCGTGGTCCGGGCCGTCGCGGCCGGGCTCGGCGACGGGCCGGTGCACCTGCTCGGGCACTCGTTCGGGGGCCTGGTGGCGCGCGCCGCCGCCGTTGCCGAGCCAGCCGCCTTCCGGTCCTTGACGCTGCTGTGCTCGGGTCCGGCGGCGATCGGCGGGTCGCGCCAGGACCGGATGGCCGCGCTCGAGCCGTACCTCGACGACGGCATGGAGGCGGTCTACGAGGCCGTCGAGATCCTGGCCAGGGCGGATCCGAAATGGCAGCGCGCCACCCCTGAGCTGCGGATCTTCCTCCGGGAGCGGTTCGTGACCTCCTCCGCGGCGGGCCTGCGCGGGATGGCGGACGCGCTGCTCGGCGAACCCGACCGGGTCGCGGACCTGGCCGGCTCCGGACTCCCGCTCCTGGTCGCCTACGGCGAGGACGACGACGCCTGGCAGCCCGCCACCCAGGCCGAGATGGCGCACCGGCTCGGCGCGGACCACGTCGTGATCCCCGGGGCCGCGCACTCTCCCGCGATCGAGAACACCGCCACGACGGCCAAGACACTCGCCGCCTTCTGGCTCGGTAACCACGGTGAATGAGGTTTACTAACCACCCGGACGGACAGGAAAGCCCCACCCGGCCATCACTCGCCGGCCGATCGGGGCGCCCTGATTGCCCATCCATCAGGTGCCGTCCTGGCGCACCCGTGACAGGCTGGAGAGACGATGACCCTCTCGAATCTCGGCCTCTACGGCCCACAGAGCGTCACCTGGCGGCTGCACGCCGATCCGGTGCTGGCGGTCGGTGGGCTGCGCGCGCTGTTCCTCCAGGCCCTGCACCCGGTGGCGATGGCCGGGGTCGAGGCGCACTCGGGGTTCTCGTCCGACCCGTGGGGCCGCCTCACCCGCACGGCCGAGTACATCGGCGTCACCACGTACGGCACCAGCGAGGACGCGGGGCGGGCTGCCGCGCGGGTCCGGGCCGTGCACCGGCGGCTCACGGCCACCGATCCGGCGACGGGGCGGGAAGTGCCGGTCGACGATCCGCAACTGCTTCTCTGGGTGCACTGCTGCGAGGTCGACTCGTTCCTGCGGACGGCCCAGCGTGCGGGCGTGTGGCTGCCCCGGCGGGCCGCTGACCAGTATGTCGGTGAGCAGGTGCGGTCGGCGCGGCTGGTCGGGCTCGATCCGCTGCGCGACGGCGTTCCGTGGGACACCGAGAGCCTGGACGCCTACTTCGAGCGGGTCCGGCCGGAACTGTCGGCGGGTCCGGCGGCGTACCGGGCCGCGCGCTTCCTCGTCGCGCCGCCGATGCCCTGGTGGGTGCGGCTCACGACGCCCGCGATGGCGAGCTGGGCGGGCGTGGCGTCGCTCGCGTTCTCGCTCCTCCCGCCGTGGGCGCGCTCGATGTACAGCAGGCTGCCCTCAATCCCCACCACCGACCTCGGTGCGACCGTCACCCTGCGTGCGCTGCGCGCCGGGCTGCTCGCCCTGCCTGCGGCGGCCCGCGAGGGGCCGCAGTACCGGGCGGCGAAGGCCCGCGTGGCGGCGACGCCCGTGCGGCGGCTAGAGGCGATCCGCGGATCGGCGGAGCCGTGGGGCTACCACGACGTCGGCCCGGTGGCCCGCCAGCCCCACGCCGACCCGGACGCCCAGCTCAGCGGCGCCTAGCGCGCCGCGCCTGTCCCGACGGCCTTACGTGCCCTCGCGCGGGATCACCGCGGCCCAGGGCTCCTTCTCGGGTGCGGCGGCGCGTCCCTCGGGGCAGTGGCGCCGGAAGTCGCACCACGAGCAGTGGGTGCCGGTACGAGCGGGATAAGCAGCATCCGGATCGGCGCCGCCCTGCACCGCGTCGCCGGCCCGCACGATGTCGGCCGCCGTGTCCTCCGCGCGCCGGACGTGCCGGGCGAGCGACTCCTCCGAGTGCTCGTAGCCGTACACCGCCCCGGTGGGCAGGTGGTGCAACTCGACCCGGCGGCACGGACGGCGGAGCGTGCGGGCCGTGGCGACCGCATACAGCGCGAGCGCGGCGGACCCCCGGGCGTCGTCGGTGCTCAGCGGGGACCGGCCGGTCTTGTAGTCGACCACCACGAGCTCGCCGTCCCGGTCGTCGAGCCGGTCGATGCGGCCCGAGAAGGCGAGCGTGCCGGTCTTGGTAGCCACCGTGCGCTCGACGCCCACCGGCTCGGCGTCGGGATCGACCTCGCGGAGGTAGGACTCCACCCACCCCGTGGCCCGCTCCCGGACCTCGGCCTGCTGCCGGTCGTCACGGAACCCCTCGGAGATCCAGGACCCGTGCAGCAGTGTCCTGGCCGCCTCGGGGGTGCGCCGCGGACGGGCGAGCGCCCACCAGGACCGCAGCGCGTTGTGCACGGCGGACCCCAGCGACGTGTGCGCCCACGGCGGGCCCTTGGGCGGGGCCGGCCGGTCGACGTAGACCATGCGGAAGCGGCGCGGGCAGTCTTCGAACGTGCCCAGCTTGGACGGGGTCGCGGTGACGAGCCGGGTGGGCATGCCGTCGAACCCGAGCTGCTCCATGCGCGAGATCCTGCCAGGGACGTCCGACAAATCCCGCCCCGCCCCGGTCCGCGCCCGGTGACCAGCACAAGCCCGCCCGGTCCGTACCAGGATCACCGGCGGAGGACGGGTGGGGCGGCGGTGGCGATCCCGTGTGAGACTGGGTTCTGTGGGTTTGCTCAAGTGGTTCCGGGATTCGGCCAGCGGGTCGGCAGGCGTGCTGTCCGCCGGACTCGGTGAGCTTGAGGGCTTTCTGTCCCCCGGCAAGCGCCAGCAACTGGAGAACCTGCAGACCATGGCGATGCTGCGCGACGACGACTCCGAGTCCGGCGCGCCGCCGCGGGCCGTCGACCTGGCCTCGAACACCGCCAAGATCACGGTGCGGAAGAAGACCGATCCCCAGGAGCCGTGATCGGGCGGGTTCCCGTGGCGCTGGCGACCAGCCGCTCGTAGGTCTCCGTCGTGGTGGTGGCGTTGTCGCCGAGCCGCACGGTCTTGTTCGTGCCGTGGAAGTCGCTCGACCCGGTGACCAGCAGTCCCAGTTCGGCGGCCAGCCCGCGTACGGCGGACCGCTCGGCGGGCGAATGGTCGGCGTGGTCGGCTTCGAGGCCGGTCAGGCCCGCGGCGGCGAGTTCGGCAATGAGGCTGTCGGGCACGATCCGGCCACGGCGGGCGGCCTTGGGGTGGGCGAACACCGTGACGCCGCCGGCCTGGCGCACGAGCCGGATCGCGTCGAAGACGTCGAGGTCGGCCTTGTGGACCCGGTAGCGCGGACCGAGCCACTCCGACGCGAAGGCGCCGCTGACGTCCGGGGCCAGACCTGCGGCGACGAGCGCGCGGGCGATGTGCGGACGGCCGACCGTGCCACCGGCGGCGTAGGCGAGCACCTGGTCCCACGTGATGGCGACGCCGTCGGCGCGGAGCAGGTCGACGATCCGCTCGGCCCTGGTCAGCCGGGACTCCCGGACCGCCCGCAGCGCGTCCCGCAGCCCGGCCTCGGCCGGATCGAACAGGTACGCGAGCAGGTGCAGGCTGATCGGCGGATCCGCGGCGTACCACTTGCAGGACAGTTCGGCCCCCGGCACCAGCGTGAGCCCGGGCGGGAGCGCGGCGGCCGCGGCGGCCCACCCGGCGGTGGTGTCGTGGTCGGTGAGCGCGATGACGGCGAGCCCCGCCGCGGCGGCGGCCGGGGGCAGGTCGCCCGGTGCGAGGGTGCCGTCGCTGGCGGTCGAGTGGGTGTGCAGGTCGATCAGGTGCTCAGTCACCCGCCGCGTCTTCGATCTGCTGCGCCGTGCTGCTGCCGGGCTCGTACATCTCCTGGCAGAACAGCAGGTACAGCTCTCCGGGGTGCGGCAGCGGCTTGATCTCGCGCAGCGCCTGGTCCTGGCCCGCGGACTCCAGCACGAACGTGCCGTAGTTGAGGATGCGCCCGAGCGGGCTCTGCAGGTAGGCCATGTCGGTGACGCGGGCGAGCGGCATCATGCCGACCCGCCGGGTGAAGATGCCGCCGACGACCATGACCCGCTTGTCGGTGAGCACGAACCGGTCGTAGTACCAGTCCATGAGCTTGTAGCCGACGAAGACCAGCAGCGCGATCCACAGGACCAGCACGACCTTGACGATCGCGTTGGAGTTGTCGTTGATCGCGCCGACGAGGTAGCCGACGAGGAACGGCGACAGCGCGCCGAGCAGGGTCCAGCGGGCGACGTAGATCCAGTGCCGCCGCCACTCGCCGCAGTAGCGCTCGCTGTCGAAGAGGTACCGGCCGACGATCCGGCTGGGCTGGGTCTTCGTCGGCTGGATGTGCGGCGGGCCGACGATCAGCCCGGCGTCGTCGTAGGTCGTGGTCGTGACCGTGACCGGCGAGGACTGCCGGGTCTGGTCACGGTCGTGCCCCTGGTCGTGCGACCCCTCGTGGCCGGAGTCGGCCGGGGTGACACTCACGGACGCGGGAGGCGGATTCTCCCGCGGCGGCGCAGGCCGGGCAGGGCGGTCCTCACCCTCCGGCTCGTCTCGCTCCACCACGGTCGCCTCCCGGGTCCGGCAGAGGTATCAGGAGAGATTGGACACGAACGCGCCCAGGCCCCGGGCGATGCTCGCAAGGAAGCTGCCGATCTGGCGCAGCACCCCGGCGGCGTCGTTAGGCCGTGACACCACGTACCAGATTAAGAACGCGACCAGGCCCCACGTCAGCACCTTTTTCATAGTGCGCCGTGCCCCTCCCGACTAGGACAGTACGAATCGCCGTTCTACACACCGCGGCACCATCTCGCATATCACCACGCCGCGAGAGCCGTGACACAAGCGGTTGACAAGCTCATCCAGCGTAGCGGGCTCCGGCCACCGATACACCCAATCTCGGCTGTCCTGCCCCGACGGACGGTGAGGCGCAGGTCAGAGGTAGGGCGACGGCGCGCCGAACACGAGCGGACTGGGCAGGATCTCGCGCAGGTCCACAAGACTCACGTCCTCGGCGGCGAGCGCGTACCCGGCCTCGGCCGGCCAGGCGACGGCCCACAGCCAGCAGCCGGACGCCTCGCCCACATAGGCCGATCGGCCCTCGGCGGCGTCGATCGACCACAGCGGAGTCGGGTGCCCGGCCGCGTGCACCTTGGCGTGCGCGCTCGTGCGGCTCATCTGCCCGGTCAGGGTCTCCCCCGGATCGGTGCCCGAGATCCCCGCGTACCGCGCCCCGAGGCCCACCCCGGGCTCCTCGGCGACGAGCACGACGTCCGCGACCCCGCCGAGCGGGGCGGGGCCGGTGCAGGCGATCGCGGTGGCGACGGCGGGTACGCGGCCGTCACCGGCCCAGGCGAGCCCGGTGATGGTCCAGTCGGGAAGCATCGGCCACGGCGCCCACAGTGGAACTCCGGCCTGGTGGCGGACCGTGTCGATCACCTCGTCGCCCAGCGTTCCGGCCACGTGCAGGGGCTGCACCGCGCCGTGATCGCCGCAGCGCCACTCGCTGGACATCAGGCTCGGCGCCCTGAGCTCGCCACCGCAGCGCGGACAGACGACGTGGGCCGGCATTCCGTCACGGTCCGCCCACCCGGGGTCACCCGTCAAGCCCTTCGGCCGGCGTGTCGGGTTCAGCGCGTGTCCGGGCGGTTACCCCTGGGACTCGGGAGGCGCCGCGTGCTGGCGGATCCAGGCGTGCATCGCGATCCCGGAGGCCACCCCGGCGTTGACCGACCTCGTGGATCCGTACTGGGCGATCGAGCAGACCAGATCCAGAGCGCCCCTGGCCTGCGCGGACAGCCCCGGGCCCTCCTGGCCGAACAGCAGCACGCAGCGCTCGGGCAGCACAGCGGTCTCGATCGGCACCGAGCCGGGCAGGTTGTCGATGCCGATCACGGCGAGGCCGTCCGCGTGTGCCCAGGTCAGCAGGGTCTCAACATCCTCGTGGTAGCGGACGTGCTGGTAGCGGTCCGTGACCATGGCCCCGCGGCGGTTCCACTTGCGGCGGCCCACGATGTGCACCTCGGCGGCCAGGAACGCGTTCGCCGTGCGCACGACCGTGCCGATGTTGAGGTCGTGCTGCCAGTTCTCGATCGCCACGTGGAAGCCGTGGCGCCGGGTGTCGAGGTCGGCGACGATCGCCTCGCGGGTCCAGTACCGGTAGCGGTCGACGACATTCCGGCGGTCGCCGTGCGCGAGCAGGTCGCGGTCGTAGCGCGGATCCGCGGGCCACTCGCCCTCCCACGGCCCGACGCCGACCCCGCTGTCGTCCTCGCTCGGATACACCCGGGCAGGTTAGCGGGACGGCAGGTCAGCGGGTCAGCGGGCGGCGGGCTCGGGCCTGCCGGGCTGGTCGCCGCCGCGCTCCTCGCCGTACGCGCGGGTGGGCACCATCACCTTGCGCCGGAAGATGCACACCACCGTGCCGTCCTGGTTGTAGCCGATCGTCTCGACGTACACCACGCCCCGGTCGTCCTTGGACCGCGACGGGGTCTTGTCCAGCACGGTCGTCTCGCCGTAGATCGTGTCGCCGTGGAAGGTCGGGGCCACGTGCCGCAGCGACTCGACCTCCAGGTTGGCGATCGCCTTGCCGCTCACGTCCGGCACTGACATGCCCAGCAGCAGCGAGTACACGTAGTTGCCGACGACGACGTTGCGGCCGAAGTCGGTGCTGCTCTCGGCGTAGTGGGAGTCCAGGTGCAGCGGGTGGTGGTTCATCGTGAGCAGGCAGAACAGGTGGTCGTCGTACTCGGTGACGGTCTTGCCCGGCCAGTGCTTGTACACCGCGCCGACCTCGAACTCCTCGTAGTACCGGCCGAACTGCATCAGCGCTCCTCCGTCTGCCAGCGGGTGGGGATCCCGTGCGCCGCCGCGATGGCGAGCAGCCGGCTGCGGCCGCCCGGCCACAGCGTCAGGCGCACGGCGAACGTGTAGAGGCCGTCCGGGCCGATGTCGGGCTCGAACGACAGGTGGGCGACCGGCGCCGCGCTCGTGGCCGCGTCGCCCGCCTGGGCGAGGATCGCGCCGACGCGCCGCCACCGATCCGGCTCGACGTACTGGCGCACCACCGAGTGCCACACCACCGACACGGCGCCCGGGACGGGGTCGGCGAGCCTGCTGGCCAGCCACTCGTCGGCATTCGCGGCGTCGACCGTTGCCGGAGTGGCCCTGGCGATCGCGACAGCGTGGCCGATCCGCTCGATGCGGGCCGGATCCGCCCAGGTCAGCGACTTCAGCCGCAGTGCCCCCTCCGGAGTGGCCGGGTCGATCGGGCGCAGGTCACAGCCCAGCCGCTCGATCACGCGCACCTGGGTGCCCTCCGGCGCGTCCGGCAGCCCGTCCCACGGCTCGTCCAGGACAAGAGCGCTCTGCGGATCGCCGAGCAGCCGCCCGCCCATCCGGTAGGCGAACCGGTCGGCCCGCAGGTTCAGCCCGGCGCTGGCCCCGATCTCGTGCAGCCGGATCGGCAGGCCGGTCGCCGCGGCGATCGTCAGCAGTCCGCCGTACAGCGCGGCGGACCGGCCCGTCTCGTTGGTCTGGACGGGCTGGGCGACGAGCTCGGCGATCCGCTCGGTGTGCTCGTGCAGGACCCGCCGGAACTCGGGCCAGGCCCGGTCGGGCGGACCGTGGCCACCCGCGCTGGGGTAGTAGGCAGCGAGCCGCGGAGCCTGCCCGCCGAGGACCAGCGCGTGCACGGCCGCCATCAGCCGCAGCCCGGGCACGAAGGCGGTCGGCTCGTTGTCGTAGGGGCCGAGCAGCCCGGCCGCGATCCCGCCCGCGCGCACATCGCCGGCGAGTTCGCGCAGCAGGAAGCCGTACAGCGGCGAGCTGGGGCGGCAGCGTTCGGCCTGACGGTCCAGTTCCTCGGCGAGCCCGGCGGGTAGCCGCGGCACCTCCCCGACCGTCGTCATGGCGTCAGTCTCGCGCATCCGCCGTACCGTCCCGCCACGGATCGCGGACGTCCACCCCGCGCGCGGTCCACAACTGGTCGAGCGCCGCCGGGCCGTGCTCGCGCCGGTACGCCAGCTCGGACGGGCTCACCGGCACCACCGCGAGGAACTCGACCGGACCTTCGATACCCGCGCCGGCGCTGGTCACAACCCCGGTGAACGGGCTGCCCGGCCACAGCGGACCGCCCAGCTCGTACGCGGCCCCGGCCCGCACCACGACCCCTTCCACGACCGGCATGGCGGCCAGGACCGCGAGCGAGCGGAGCACCCCGTCGACCGGCTCGCGGACCGTCAGCACGAGCTCGGCGCGCGGCCCGGCGGCGTCCTGGGTGGGCGCCTCCGCACCGGTCATCGGGTGCCGGGACATGCCGAGGGTGACGTACCGGACCAGCCCGTCGCCCCCCGGGCCGAACCGCACCACCTCCAGCGTCTGGACCCCCACGAACGCCACACTCGCACGGCCGGTCGGCTCCCCCAGCGCGCCCACCACCGCCCGCTCGACGGACTCGAAATCGAACATCGTCTGCACGCTGGCGACCGTACCGCGCGGCGGGATTGACCCGTCCTTCGAACATATGTTCGAATCATCACATGCGATGGGACAACCTCCAGATCGCCACGGCCGAGGCAGCGGGTGGCGCACTGCCGCTCGCCCTGCCCGGCGCCGTGACGCGCACGTTCACGACACCGGGTTTCCGCGGGGTCACCTGCTACGAGATCCACGCCAAGTCGCTGCTCAGCAAGGTGCCGGCCGCCTCGCAGGTGCCGTTCCGCTGGACGGTGAACCCGTACCGCGGCTGCACCCACGCGTGCACCTACTGCTTCGCCCGCAACACCCACACCTACCTCGACCTCGACTCGGGGCACGACTTCGACTCGCGCATCATCGTCAAGGTCAACGCCGCCGACGTGCTGCGCCGCGAACTCGGGGCCCGCTCGTGGCAGGGCGAGGCGGTGGCGCTGGGCACGAACACCGATCCGTACCAGCGCGCCGAGGGTCGGTACCGGCTCACGCGCGGCATCCTCACGGTCCTGCGCGACTACGCGAACCCGTTCTCGATCCTGACCAAGGGCACGCTGATCCTGCGCGACCTCGACCTGCTCTCCGACGCGGCCCAGTCCTCGTGGGTGAGCGTGAGCCTGTCGATCGGGTTCACCGACCAGCTGCTGTGGCGGCAGGTCGAGCCCGGTACGCCGAGTCCGCAGGCCCGGCTCGGGGTCTGCCGCACGCTCGTCGACGCGGGGATCGGCTGCGGGGTCCTGATGGCGCCGGTCCTGCCGTTCCTCACCGACTCCGACGAGGCGCTGGAGGCCACGGTCGCGGCCATCGCCGACGCGGGCGCCAGCTCGGTGACGCCGCTGGTCCTGCACCTGCGGCCGGGGGCGCGCGAGTGGTACCTGGGGTGGCTGCGCGGGTCGCGGCCCGAGCTGGTCCCGCGTTACGAGCGGCTGTACTCGCGCGGCGCGTACGCCCCGAAGGAGTACACGGGCGCCGTCACGGCCAAGGTCGCCCAGCTCGCCGCGATGTACGGCATCGGCGCGCGCCGTCCTGCCCAGCACCGGATGCCGCCGCCGCCTGCGCAGACGCCTCCGGCGATCCATGAAGGACAGCTGAGCCTGCTTCCCAATTCCGGAGATCTTCTATGAGGAACGAAAAATGGCTTTAGACTCCCCCCGTGACCTCGGACCCACAGGACCATGGCCTGGACGCGCTCTGCATGCTCAACGAGCCCCTGCGGCGCACGCTCTACCAGTACGTGGCCTCCCGGCGGGACGCGGTGAGCCGGAATGAGGCGGCCGAGGCCGTCGGCGCTCAGCGCAGCCTGGTCGCGTTCCACCTGGACAAGCTGGTCGACGCGGGGCTGCTCGAAGCCTCGTTCCGGCGGCTCAACGATCGCACGGGGCCAGGCGCGGGACGCCCCGCGAAGCTCTACCGGCGCACGCAGGGCGACCACGCGGTCAGCCTGCCTCCACGCGCCTACCCCGTCGCCGCCGAGCTTCTGGCGGAGGTCGTGGACGCCACAGGGGCGGACGCGGCGCTACATGCTGTGGCGCGCCGGTCCGGGCTGGACATCGGCCGTCGCGCCCGGGCCACCATGCCCACCGGGCAACTGGGTGGCCCGCCCGTCCCTGGCCCCGCCGTCACCGGGTTCGGCGGGGCCGGGACAGGCAAAATTGCTCCTGACCTGGCGCTCCACACCGGAAGCAACGGGGTACGGCCGCACGCTCCGGAGGGCGGCGATGAGCCACCCACGGGCGAGGCGGTCACCCGCGCCTACCTCGAGGCGGTCCTCAGCGAGAACGGCTTCGAGCCGTACTGCGACGGCGAGTCGATCCGCATGCAGAACTGCCCGTTCCACCGGCTGTCGCGCCAGTTCCCGCCGCTGATCTGCGGCATGAACCTCGCGCTGATCGAGGGAATCGTCGACGGATTCGGGGATCCGGGGCTGCGGGCGGCGATGGATCCGGCGCCCGACCGGTGCTGCGTGGCGGTCCACGAGAGAAAACTGGCTTCTAAAAACAACGTGGATTGACACTCCAGCAGGCCCATGGTCTGCTGTGGACCCACACAGGCGCAAGGAGGCGGCGATGCGGGCAGCGGGGCACCGTCGCTCCACCGTGCCGCCGCCGGGTCACCACCTCGCCCAGGCCAACGTGATGCACGCCAAGTGCCCGCCCGACGATCCGCGGATGGCCGAGTTCGTCGCCCTGCTCGCTCCGATGAACCGGCTCGCCGACAGCAGTCCGGGCTTCGTCTGGCGGCTCCAGACCGAGGACGGCGACGCCACGGGCATCCAGGCGTTCGACGATCCGCTGACGCTCATCAACATGTCGGTCTGGCAGTCGCAGGAAGCACTGTGGAACTACGCGTACGCCAGCCAGCACCTCAACGTGATGCGGCGGCGGCGCGAGTGGGTGGCCAAAGTGGCCGACGTCGTGCTCGTCCTGTGGTGGGTCGAGGCCGGGCACATCCCGACGGTCACGGAGGCCAAACAGCGGCTCGCATTGCTCCGCGCCTACGGACCCACCCCCGGCGCGTTCACCTTCCGCCAGTCTTTCCCGCCACCCGGCCCCGGCCTTGCCGAGGCCGACGGATACAGCTTCGCTAGTCACCGGGACGGCGAAGCGACGCGGGAAGCACCGGCTGGGCGCGGAGACATACCGGCGTCTCCGCCCCAGCCGGTGGTCCCGCGCTGAGCACTGTCAGCGGAGGCCGTACTCCTTGAGCAGGCCACGGCTGATGATCGTCTTCTGGATCTCCGAGGTGCCCTCGCCGATCAGCAGGAACGGCGCCTCCCGCATCAGCCGCTCGATCTCGTACTCCTTCGAGTAGCCGTACCCACCGTGGATCCGGAACGAGTCCTGGACCACCTCGGCGCAGTACTCCGACGACAGCAGCTTCGCCATCCCGGCTTCGACGTCGTTGCGCTCACCGGCGTCCTTGAGCCGAGCGGCGTTGACCATGAGTGCGTGCGCGGCCTCGATCTTCGTCGCCATCTCGGCGAGCTTGAACGCGATCGCCTGGTGCTCGGCGATGGCCTTGCCGAAGGTCCGCCGCTGCTGGGCGTACGCGACGGCGAGTTCGAAGGCCCGCAGCGCGATCCCGCAGGCGCGCGAGGCCACGTTCACGCGCCCGACCTCGATACCGTCCATCATCTGGTAAAAGCCCTGTCCAGGCCGCTCGCCGAGCACGGCCGAGGCCGGCACCCGGTGCCCGTCGAGGATCATCTCGGTCGTCTCGACGCCCTTGTAGCCCATCTTCTCGATCCGCCCCGGGATCGTCAGGCCACCGTGCGTGCCGAACCCCGGATCCTTCTCCAGCAGGAACGTCGTCATGTTCCGGTACACCGAGTCGGCGCCCTCGTCGGTCTTCACCAGGGTCGCCACCACCGACGACTGTGCGCCGTTCGTCAGCCACATCTTCTGGCCCGTGAGCAGGTAGTCGCCGCCGTCGCGCGCGGCCCTGGTCTTGATCGCCGCGACGTCCGATCCGGTCTCGGGCTCGCTCATCGAGAACGCCCCGCGCACCTCGCCGGTCGCCATCCGCGGCAGGAAGTGCTGTTTCTGCTGGTCCGTGCCGTGCTGGCGGATCAGGTAGGCGACGATGAAGTGCGTGTTGATGATCCCGGACACGCTCATCCAGCCCCGCGCGATCTCCTCGACCACCAGCGCGTAGGTCAGCAGCGACTCGCCGAGCCCGCCGTACTCCTCGGGGATCATCAGCCCGAACAGCCCCATGTCCGCCATGCCGCGGACGATGTCGGCCGGGTACTCGTCGGCGTGCTCCAGGCGCTGGGCGTGCGGAATGATCTCCTTCTCGACGAAGGTCCGCACCGTCGCAAGGATCTCGGTCTGGATCTCGGTCAGGCCGTGGGTTTGCGCGAGCCGGGCCATGGGCCGTCCTCTCAGCCGGCGGGCGGCGACACTGCCACCCGGACCACCACGAGTGACGTTACCGGCGAGTACGGCACCGAGCACCCCACCCCCACGAAGTGTGAGCCGTCTCGCCACCCCCGCCCACGCCCACCCACCCGCGAAGTGCGGTAACCCCGGCCGGTCAGAGCCGGTCAGAATTACCGCACTCCCGAGGAACGGTGCGAAGTGCGGTAATCGCGGCCGGTCAGGGGCGGCCGGAGTTACCGCACTTCCGGGGAACGGCGCGAGCCGCAGAAGGGCTTTCCTCACGACGAAGGACACCCACCGTGGCGCCGGCCCAACTCTGACAACGGAGGAACCCGCCGGAAAAAGCGCCGAGCCTCCCGCCCCTGGCACAAGAGCGTGCCCTCCGACCCCCACTTCACGGGAAGTGCGGTAACCACGGCCGGTCATGGGCGGCCCCAGTTACCGCACTTCCGAGGAACGACGGCGCGAGGAACGGGGCGGGGCGGGGTGGTCAGGTGGTGCGGGAGATTGTGATCGTGATGCTGTCTCCGAGGATGGAGCTGCCCTCGGGCAG
>JAOPVE010000345.1 GCA_025963185.1 Actinomycetes bacterium | reverse complement strand
CGGCACCGGCGGCCCTGGCCCGGCCCACGATGTCCTCGACGAGCCCGCGCCCCACCCCGCGCCGCATATATTGCGGATCCACGAACAGGTCCTCGAGTTCCACCGCTTGCGGGTCGCCGGTCGCCGCCCGTGCGCCCGTCGAGGCGAAGCCGAGGATCGTGCCCGCGGGGTCGATGGCGACTCGGGTCCGGCCTTCGAGGACGGCGTCCGGGGCGAACACCAGCACCTCGGGATGGCTCAGCATCAGCGCCCTGTCGCCGTCGTTCGACAGCGCGGACGCCCGGTAGATCCGTTGCACCGCGGCGAGATCCGCGGGGGTGGCTCGCCGGATCCGCACCGTGCCCATCACCGCACCGTAATGCCTGCGGGGCCGGTCCCAAGTTGCCAGGCGACCGGCCGGTCCGGATCGGGGTCGTACCGGCACGCCGATCCGGTGTGGACCGTGTCCCGGAGCAGGCGCCCGAGCGCCGGATCGTGGTCCCCGATCCGCTCCAGCGCGACCGCGATCGCCTTCCGGACCGCCACTCGCGCCCGTTCGTGCGCCGAGCTGAACTGGCGCGCACGGCCACCCAGTCCCGTCGCGGCGCGGATCTCCCGCAGCACGAAGTCGCGCTCACCGGTGAGGTCCGCCGAGCGCGGCTGGTCGGCGCGGGCGTCGGCGTCCGCGAGTTCGCCGTCGATCGCGGCCAGCCGCGCCCGGTAGGCGGCCAGCGCCCGCGGATCGAGGAGGTCCCCGCCGCCGGGATCCGCCGTGATCTCGCCGGGATGGCCGTTCGCCGCCGCGGCGAGGTCACCGGCCGCGATGTCCACCCCGGGACGGCCGAGCAGGTGGCGAAGGTGGTGCAGTCCCTTGAGGTCGGGGAGCGTGGCGGGGGTGTCGCGGCCGGCGATCCAGGTGTGGTCCGCGTTCTGGCGCAGGTGCGCAGTGATGGCCGAGGGCGTGGGAGTTCCGCCGGTGGCGCGCAGCCGTCCGAGCCACCAGGGCGCGCCGATCCGCTGGTAGGCGAGCGTGGCACTGTCCCGCCATCGCCGGGCGTCCGCGGATCCGAGTGCCTCGTGGGCGCGGTGCAGGTAGTCGTCGGTGACGCCGTGGAACGACACGGCCCCGGCGTTGAGGATCGCCCGCCCGGCGTACGGCTCGATCAGCGCGGCACCCTCGCGGGCCAGCTCGGCCGCGCCGGTGGCCACCGCCACGTCCACCACGCAGGCGAGGGTCAGCAGGTAGTCGACGTCGCGCGGGACGGTGCCGAGGCCCGGGCCGGCGATCCGGTGCAGCAGCCGCGCCGCCCGGCCGCGCTCGCCCGCGTCGAGCCACAGCACGGCGGCCTCGGCGACCACCGATCCGATGCCCTGCTCCGCGCCGAACGCCTCGAACGCCGCCGCCTCGCTGTGCAGCGCGCTGGTGTCACCCGCCCGGCGCGCCCGGCTCGCGGCGAGGCTGTGGGTGACCGCGGCGACGTCCGGCTCGGCCGTGCCCGATCCGAGTTCGCGGGTGCGCGCGATGAGGTCGTCCGCCTGGGCGAGCTCGCCCGAGACCAGGGCATACGCCGCGCGCCGGGCCGCAGCGAAGAACGCCACCCGCCCTGACCCGGACTCCGCGGCGAGCACGTCGAGCGCCCGCAGTTGCCGCTGGACCGCGAGCAGGTCCAGGCACTCCCAGGCCGTGGTCAGCCGCCACAGCAGCGCCGAGAGCCGGGCTTCGGCGTCGCTGAGGTGCGCGGTGGTGTCGGCGAGGCGGGCCGCGAGCTGGATGCGCTCGGCGAAGTCGCCGGGCCCCCAGTGCGCGAGCAGAGCCGCGTCCAGTGCGCAGGCCAGGATCTCGCGGTGTGCGTTCCCGGTGCGGTCCGGGAGCTGGTCCGCGAGGTCCACCGCCTCGGCCGCGAACGGCCTGGCCCGGGCCGCGTCCCCGCCGTAGACCCAGGCTCGTGCCAGCGCGGCGGCGAGGCGGCACCGGAGCGCGGGCTCGGTGACGGCCATGTAGACCTCGTGGACCAGGGCGGGGATCTGGCCGGGATCCGTGCCGAAGCCCACCCCGGACGGCAGCGCGAGCGCGATCTCGGCGAGCTCCCGCACGTCACCCGCGGCCCGGGCATCGTGGAACGCCCGGATCGCCGCTGCGCGGGCATCGCCGGCCGGGGACCCCATGGCGCCCATCGTAAAGTCGCCGCGACCCTCGTCAGACTCTGATCAGGCGGACCTGCCGAGCGTGGCGGGCCACCCGCTCGCGATCCCAGTCGCCGGTGCAGTACACCGACAGGTCCGAGATCGCGCCGCCCGAGACGTCCGCGCGGAACAGTTCGCGGCAGTACCAGGTCTCGCCGTCCTGCTCCCACTGCTCCTCGACCTCCAGCACGAACCCGGTCGGGGTCGGGTCGAAGCGCGACCGCGAGACCCGTCCGGGGGCGGGATGACCGGTCTTGCGCAGTGTGACGACGTCCTCGATGCCCTGCGCCTGGAGCCGCCACTGCGGCATCGTGAAGTCGCAGAACACGTCTGCGGTCCACAGTCCCGGCGGGGAGTCTCCGGTCTCCAGGAACGCGACGAACTTGCCGGCCAGCGCGCGGGTGGCGTCTCCGGAAGTCACCACACCACCAGGGGGCGGTTCCGGGGTGGATCGGGTTCGCGCCATGACGGCCTCCAGCAGTCTGTAGGTGGCTCTCACCCTCCAGGCGTGAATCCGGCGGCGTCACACTGTGCCGCGGTGGGCTCACAACGGGGCGGGTGCGTGCATCACCGGACACAGCGCCGCGCCATCGCGGACCCAGGGGTCGTCGGCGGCGCCGCGGCGCGATCCGCTGGATGGGTTGAGTCTTTCGCTGGTCACCGCCGTTTGCCCCTGCTTCCCGCCGCGCCGGATACCGTGGAGCCGCCGGCCCAGCCGCAGGTCACCGGCGGGGTGCTGGCGGAACCGCCCGCGGATCGGCAAGGGGAGGCCCGATGGCCGCACAGCCGGGCTCCGACGGCTCCCGCGGATCGGCCACGAGCGCGCTGGTGCGCGACGTCGACACGTACGTGCGCCAGCTGGCCGAGGTGTCCTCCCGGGCGGGCAAGGCGGACCCGGCCACGCGGGCAACCGCGTGGGCCGAGGCGCACCGGGTCTCCGCGTGGGGCCTGCGCGCCGCGGTGTCGGCGGCCCGCGACCAGGGACTGAGCTGGCGGGAACTCGCGGATCTGCTCGACGTCCCGGCCGCGACCCTGCACCGCCAGTTCCGCGCCGGGCACGCGCTGACCATGCCCGACGCCCTCGCCCCGGCCCCCGCTCCAACCCCCGCTGTTCCGGCCCCGGCCGCCGTTCCCGCCCCGGCGCTCACCGCCACCGTGCAGGCCGGGGTCCCGGCCAGCCTCGACCTGTTCGTCGGGCGCGACCGGGCGCTGGCCGACGCGCCGGGGCTGCTCCAGTCGACACGGATCCTGACCCTGGCCGGTCCCGGCGGAGTCGGGAAGACGCGCCTCGCCGGCGAGCTCGTGCCGCGGATCCGCGGTTCGTACCGGGGCGGAGTCCTGTGGGCCGAACTCGCCCCGGTCGCGCCCGTACCCGCCGAGGCGCAGCTCGGGGCGCGCGCCGGGATCGAGGCGGCGATCGTCGCCGCCGCCGGGCCACACCCCCGCGGCCGGACCATGGACGACGTGCTCGCGGCCGCCTGCGAGGCCGGTCCGGTGCTGCTCGTGCTCGACAACTGCGAGCACCTCGTTGCCGAAGCCGCCCGGATCGCCGCAGCCGTCCTCGCTGCCCACCCGCACCTGCGGATCCTGGCCACCAGCCGCGAGGCGCTGCGGATCGCCGGAGAAACCATCCTCGCCGTCCACCCGCTGTCCGCCGAGCCCGCCGGACCGCGCGGAGGGCCGCCGCCCGCGGTCCGGCTGTTTCTCGACAGGGCGCGCGCCGCGGTGGCCGACTTCGATCCGGGCGAGCACTCGGACGAGATCACCGAACTGTGCCGCGAACTCGACGGACTGCCCCTGGCGATCGAGCTGGCCGCCCGGCAGATCGCCGTCCTGCCACCCGGGATCCTGCTGTCCCGGCTCGCCGAACGGCTCGACTTACTCTCCGGCGGACCGCGCAACGCCCCCCACCGCCAGCAGAGCCTGCGCGCGGCCATCGAGTGGAGCTACCAGCTCCTCGACCCCACCGAGCAAGCAGT
>JAOPVE010000449.1 GCA_025963185.1 Actinomycetes bacterium | reverse complement strand
TGTACGTCGCCGCCGATGCGCTGCTCGCCAGGCCGAGGCCGACCATGGACACGATGAGAGCCGCGGGGGCGATCCGTCGCCCGGCGGCCCGAGGGGTCAACGACATGAAGTTTCTCCGGGGGGAGGTGCGGGGGACCGGTCGTCCTGACCGGATGAGCCCGGTATGGGCCCGCCGCAGATAGTGGCCCTTGCGGCATGAAAGCGGTATGGGACATGCGTCTATCCCCGGAAGTGGTGAGTTTCTGGACGTTCGTTCGGTCCCTGGGCACCTCGGCCTCAGATCTGGCGCCGTCGGCCGATCAACGGATGGAGACGTACGCCGCACGGATGCGGCGCCCCTCCCAGGAGCACCCCCGCCATGGATGGCAATCACCGGTCAAGGACGACAACTGCACGCGGACGCGCACGCCATGCGATCGTGGCCGCGCTCTGCTTCCTGGCGTGGGGAACCGCCCCGGCGCTCGCCGATCCGGCCACCGACTATGCCGGCGGCACGGAGCTGACGCAGAGGGCGCAGGACATCGCCCGCTCCGTGTGGGCGGCCGACCCGTGTGCCGGGGAGGTGACCATCAGCTGGATGGCCCTCAGCCCGACCGTCAACGCCACGTCGACGTGGTCGAACCCGGTCGGGCAGTACGACGCGCCGGCGCAGAACACCGTCTGCGCGATCGCCTTCAACACCGCGGTCTCGTGGGACTGGGTGCGCTTCTGCTCGATCCTCGTGCACGAGTACGGGCACCTGACCGGGCATCCGCACGACGACGACCCGGCCTCCATCATGAGCGCCTTCTACACGCGCCCGGTCGATCAGTGTGCCGCCGCCGCCCCGGTCGCCGCTCCCGCCGCCACGGTGGCGGCCGCCGCCCCGGCGACCGCCGCCGCCGTTTCCGCCGCGACGGTGCGCCAGTCGACCGCGAGCTCCATGACGGCCGCACCGGCGGCCAAGGCCGCCCATCACGTCCGCCGGGGCGTCCTCGTCCGGGTGCGCCACCGCCACCGCCACCGCGGCCGCCATGGCCACCGTCGTCATCGCCATCTCGGGACGCACCGGCGTCACCGCTCCGGACAGGTTCGTCGCCACGTGAGCTGACCCTGATGCGCCGAGGCCCGCTGCAAGAGCGGGCCTCGGGACGTCAGGGATGCCGGCGACGGGCTAGTGGCGAACCACGCGCTCGCAGTCGGTGAACACCACGTCGAACGGTCCGGCGAGCACCGTGTCGCGCCCGGCGCCGCACGAGATCGTGTCCTTGCCGTTGCTCTTGGACCTGATCAGGTCGTTGCCGGCACCGCCGTAGATGACGTCGCGACCCGCGCCACCGTCGATGACGTCGTCGCCGACCCCACCGCTGATGTGATCGTCACCGAGGTTGCCGAACAGGTGGTCGTTGCCCGTCCCGCCCCAGATCGTGTCGTTGGCGCCATCGCCGTAGATCCGGTCGTTGCCGGCTTCGCCATGCAGCCGGTCGGGCCCGCTGACGCGCTTGATCGCCGCCGTGTAGGCGCGGCGGGCGCTCGCGGTCAGGCCCTGGACGGCCAGCGACCGATCACCGCGGACCAGGTCGTTGCCGCCGCCCGAGCTGACCGAGTCGGCACCGGGACCTGCCGAGATGCGGTCGTTGCGGCTCCCGGTGCGGATCGAGTCCCTGCGGGACTTGGCCGCCGCGGCCGCCGTGACGCTGCGGCGGCCGGCACCGCCGACGCCCTGGTCGATCGTGCACTGGACGTTCTGCCCGGAGGTGAAGTCGTTCGACACTGCGGGGTCGAGGTCCGCGATGCAGATGCCCTCTCCCTTGATGTCGTACGTGGTCTTGCCTGCGGACTTCTGGATCGTCGCCGTGCCCGGGACGGTCAGCGTCGTCTCGCCGATCTTCACCGTCTTGCTGCCCGGATCCGACAGCGTGTAGGTCACGCCGTCGGGCGTGACCTTGATCTCGACCGTTCCGGGCGTCTTGCCGTCGGCGCCGCTGACGACGATCGGCTCACCTCCTTCGGGGGTGATCGTCGTCGTGCCGTCATCGGCCACGGTGACCGTGATGGTCTGATCGCCGGAGGTGATGATCAGCGTGCCCGCGCCCGCCAGGTTGACGGCGAGCTCCGTGGTGCCGGGGTCGTTGGACGAGTTAGTCACCTCGACCGTCTGCGTCCCCCCGCCGAGGGTGCCGGCCACGGTGGTCAGCTCGCCGGCCACCGGCGGCTGCACGGCCGGCGGGGTCGAGGGGGGAGCGTTGTCACCCGTGGGGGCGTTGTCGGCCGGGCCCGGAGGCGTCGGTGCCGGCGGCGTCGGCGGCGTCACGACGGGCGTGGCCGCGGTCACGGTCGTCTCGACCGTCTGGCCCTCGAACGTGGCCGACACGGTCGAGCTGCCGTCGCTGGCGCCTGCGGTGAAGACCGACTGGGCGCTGCCCGACGACGTCGGGGCGGACGCCGGCGTCAGGCTGCCGTCACCGGCGGTCTTGGCGAAGGCCACCGTGACCGTTGGGAAGGCGCTGGAGCCGAAGGAGGCCGTCAGCGTCGAGGTGCCGTTGGGCAGGATCGTCGCCGGCGATGCGGTGAGCGCCAGCTGCAGCTGCGAGGCCGAGTTGACGAGGCCGCTCTTCGTGGCGCAACCGACCGCGCCGGGCCCCGCGTTGCAGCCCCACCAGTTGCCGGTCGCGTCCTGGGCCGCGATCGCGTCGCTGGACACCGCGACACCCGTCGCGGCGAACCGGTTGGCGTGGATTCCCACGGCCGGGGCGTCGGCCAGCGGCGTGTCCTGGGTGATGAGCACCGCGGGACCCGTGGTGGCGGAGATGCGGTTGCCGGTGAACGAGCCGGTCGGCGGGATGTAGCCCTCGTAGGACACGATCGCCAGGCCGTTGATGCCACCGCTGATGACGTTGCCCGTGGCGCTCATCGAGCCACCGTCGTCGAAGATGCCCTCATACCGGTTGGCGGTCAACGTGTTGCCGCTGACGGTCGTCGCGCCGAGGAGGTTGTCGAGGTCGATGCCACCGTCGTTGTTCGTCGACGTGTTGTTGGCGACCGTCGCCGCGCCCGTGTCGAGCAGGAGGATGCCGAAGGACTGCGACTGGCTGAAGAAGTCTGGCCCGCAGACGGGGCTGACGAGGCAGCGGTTGTCGCTGACCGTGTTGCCGGTGATCGACCCGGCCGCGCCGCTGAGCAGCAGGATGCCGTTCTGGGCGTTGTAGATCTCACCGGTGCCCGTCACCACGTTGTTGGTGGCGATGCCGGTGAGGCCCGCGCCGCTGAAGCGGATGCCGCTGCGCTGGTAGTCGTTGACGACGGTGTCGGAGACGGTCACGGTCTGCGCGCTGGCGTTGTCGTCGGACGCGAGAACCGCAAAGCCACGGAGGCCGCCGGCGATCGTGGCGTCGCGCGTTCCGGTGACCGTGCTGTGGGTCAGCGAGCCGGAGGCGTTGTGGAACATCACGCCGACGAGCTCGCTGTTGGTCGCGCCGGACCGGAGGCCGTCGACCGTGACGCCGCTAAGGGTCACCGTTGCGCCGTGGACGTAGACGACGGGCTTCAGCGCGCCGGACTTGGTGACCATCGAGCCGGGAGCGCTGATCGTGGTGGTCGCCGCGCCGGCACCGGTGATGGTCAGGTTCTTGGCGATGTCGACCTGCTCGCTGTACGTGCCGGCGGCCAGGTTGAGCGTGTCGCCGGGAGCGGCCGCGGTGATCGCGGTCTGCAGGGCGTTGGGGCCCGGGGTGACGTTGGTGGTGGCGGCCATCGCCGCGGGGGCGGTGGCGAGAAGCGAAGAGAGGAGTACAAGCGGCGCGAGGCGGCGCAGCACGGCGGGGACAGTCATGGAGGAACTCGTTTCGTTATCCGGGGCGGGGCGTGGCGCCCTGTGCAGGGGAACTGACAGGGGCACTCTGCCTGGGCGGGCGGCTCCAGAGCAATCCAACGTTCGTCTACGAGTCGCCGGCGTGCTCAAGCCCGGCATGCACCGGAATCAGGCGGGATCGTCCGGCCAGCGACCGTACCGGTCGAAGTGCTCCCGGGCGTCGTCCTCGGCTTCCCGCTCGCGATCGCCCGAGATCCCGATGCGCATCAGGACGTTCATCAGGAACAGGGAGCTGCCCGCGGCGACGAGGAGAACGGCGATCTCGAGCCCGGTCTCGTCGAAGTTCCGCGCGACTCCCCACGCCAGGCCGACCACGCAGATCACCGAGGGCAGGACGTAGCGAAGGAACTTCAGGAGCACTGCCCCAGCGTACGCCCAGGGGTGCCCGAATAAGCTTTCGGTTCGATGGCCATCTCCCCTGACGAGCACACCTCGATCGCCCCCATCGTCGGCCCCGACGACCCGCGGCGCTTCACCGACAGCGGCATCGAGATCAAGCCGCTCTACGACGAGAGCGACGTCCCGGACAACCTGGCGGAGCGGCTCGGCGAGCCCGGGGACTTCCCGTACACGCGCGGGGTCCACCGCGAGATGTACCGCAAGCAGCTCTGGACGATGCGCCAGTACGCGGGCTACGCCACGGCCAAGGAGTCCAACGAGCGCTACCGCTACCTGATCGCCAACGGCGCGACCGGCCTGTCGATGGCCTTCGACCTGCCCACCCAGCTCGGCCTCGACTCCGACGACCCGCGCTGCCTCGGCGAGGTCGGCCGCACCGGCGTGGCGA
>JAOPVE010000335.1 GCA_025963185.1 Actinomycetes bacterium | reverse complement strand
CGGCACCGGGCGGTCCCACCCGGTAAGGCGGGCGCCCACGCGGCCGCCGCGCTGGACACGATGCCTAAGGAGCGGGGAAAGGTCCGGGCGTGAACCCCGCGCTGGCCCTGGCCCACATCACGGCCGGGCCGCTGTCCCACATCGCGGCCGGGCCGCTGTCCCACATTGCGGCGGGGCCGCTGGGGCAGGTGAAGGCGATCGGCAACGTGCTGCTCGACGTGCTCGGCAACGCGATCCTCGTGTACTTCCTCGTCCTGAATTCGAGCTTCCTCGTGCTGATCCTGTTCGCCACGCTGGAGTTCGCCCGCTACCTGCGCCGCCTGCCGTTCGCCGGGTACGACGAGACCTACACGAGCCCGCTGACGGATCCGGTGTCGGTGCTGGTCCCGGCCTACAACGAGGCGAGCGGGATCGTCGCCGCGGTCCAGGCGATGCTCGCACTGCGCTACCCGCGGTACGAGGTCGTGGTGGTCGACGACGGATCCACGGACGGCACCCTGGACCGGCTCGTCGAGGCCTTCGGGCTGGTGCCGTCGTCCCGGGTGATCCCGGCGGACCTGCCGATGCGCGGCGCGATCACCTCGGTACACGTCCCGGCGTCGGGCACCTCGTCGCTGACCGTGGTCCGCAAGGAGAACGGCGGGAAGACCGACGCGCTGAACACGGCGATCAACGTGGCCCGGTACCCGCTGGTGTGCATGGTGGACGCGGACTCGCTGCTGGATCCGGACGCCCTGCTCGCAGTAGCCAAGCCGTTCGCGGACGATCCAGTGCGGGTGGTGGCGACCGGCGGAGTGGTGGGAGTCGTCAACGGCTGCCAGACCCGCGCCGGACGTGTCGTCGACGTGCGGATGCCCCGGCGGTGGCTGGCGCGGATCCAGGTCGCCGAGTACCTGCGGGCGTTCCTACTCGGCCGGACGGGCTTCTCGCGCCTGGACAGCCTCGTCGTGATCTCGGGCGCGTTCGGCCTGTTCCGGCGCGACCTCGTCGTGGAGGTCGGCGGGCTGGACCCGGACTGCATCGGCGAGGACGCCGAACTCGTGGTCCGGCTGCACAAGCACCTGCGCCGGAGCGGACTGGCGAGCGGCGAGTACCGGATCCGGTTCGTGGCCGAGCCCGTGTCGTGGAGCGAGGTGCCCGAGACCCTGGGCGTACTCGGCCACCAGCGCCGCCGGTGGCACCGGGGGATCAGCGAGATCCTCATCAAGCACCGCGCGATGATCGGAAACCCCAGGTACGGGCGGATCGGCCTGGTCGTGCTGCCGTACTACGTGCTGTTCGAGGCCCTGGCCCCGGTGATCGAGCTGGCCGGACTGGTCCTCGTACCGCTCGGGCTCGTGTTCGGCCTCGTGGACCTCGCGTTCGCGGGCAAGTTCCTGCTCGTCGCGTACGGCTACGCGATCGTCGTGACGCTGACCGCGTTGCTCGTCGAGGAGTTCTCGTTCCGGCGCTACCACCGCTGGCGGGACCTGCTGTCGATGGTCGCCGCGTCGATCCTGGAGAATTTCGGCTACCGGCAGCTCACGGCCTGGTGGCGGGTGCGGGGCCTGTGGGCGGCACTGCGGAAGAAGCAGCAGCACTGGGGTGTGATGACGCGAGTCGGGTTCGAGCCCGCAGCCGAAAGATCCTCCCGCTGATCCTCCCTATTCGGGCGTTTTGTCCGTACCGTTTGCCCATGAGCCTCGACCTCGCCGGTCTGCATGTCCTGCTCATCGAGGACGAAGACGACGTGCGCCACCTGCTCTGCCAGCACCTGGACGACCTCGGCTGCCGCGTCACCGATGCCCGCACCGGCGAGGACGGTCTTCAGCGGGCCCTCGCCGATCCGCCGGATGTGGCGATCGTGGACATCATGCTCGGCGGCGGGATGAACGGGCACGCCGTGGTCGAGGCCCTGCGCGCTGACGACCGGACCGCCCGCTGCCGGCTGATCCTGTCCTCGGTGCTCGACGCCCAGGACATGGCCAGCCCGCACACCGACGCCTCGCTCGCCAAGCCGTTCCGCCGGGACACCCTGGCCCGCACGCTCCAAGCCGCCGCCGCTGGCCGCTGAGCAGGGCGGGCGCTGACCAGGCCCGACGCGCGCTACTGGCGGGACGTGGCCGCCGCACGGGCCTCGGGGCCCGGCACGCTGGCGGCCCTCGGCAGCGTCACCGACACCCGCGTACCCACGCCGACCTCCGAGACCAGCTCCACACTGCCCCGGTGCTGCTGGACGATCGACTGGACCACGGCCAGCCCCAGCCCCGGGCCCTGGGTGGCGTTGGTGACCGCGTTCGATCCGCGGAAAAAGGCCTTGAACAGATTCTCCTGCTCGCCAGGGGGGATCCCGGACCCGGTGTCCGAGACCGTGATCCGGACGTGGTCGCGGCCGTCCAGGTGGGCTTCGACGCGGATCCGGCCACCCTGCGGAGTGAACTTCACCGCGTTGCCGGCGAGGTTCGCGACGACCCGCTGGAGCTGGGCCGCGTCGCCGTCGACCCGCAGGTTCGCCGGCACGTCGACCTCGGCGTCCAGGCCACCGGCGGCCATGGCCTCGGCGAACCCGGCGAGCGCCGCCTCGACCATCTCGCCGACGGCCACGATCCCCTGGTCGAGGTTGAAGGTGCCGGCCTCGATCCGCGAGAGGGTGAGCAGGTCACCGACCATCTCGCCGAGCCGCTCGGCGTTGCGGGCGATGATCTTCAGGCTCTTGAGCTGGCGATCCGGGATCGGGCCCTGGTCGCCGCTCGTGAGCAGTTCGAGGTAGCCGAGCACGCTGGTCAGGGGGGTCCGCAGTTCGTGCGAGACGGTCGCGATGAAGTCGGTCTTCTGCTGGTCGATGTCACGCATTCGCTCGACGACGTCCCGCTCGTGCTCGTACAGCCGGACGTGCTCGAACGCCCTGCCCAGCTCGGCGGAGACCGAGTCGGCGAGCGCGAGCTCGTCGGGCAGCCACCGGCGCGGCTGGCCGATCTGGACCAGCACGACGACCCCGAACACGTCGGCATCGAAGCCGAACGTAGTCCGCACGTAGGCCCCCGCCCCGGTCAGCGCGACGAACTCGGGCCGGACCGAGGAGTCGGTGGCCGCGTCCTCGCTGACGTCGACCCGGCCCGGGTGGTCGGTCCCCATCACCGAGGCGTTCGGCGGCTTGCCGGTCAGCGGCGCGAGCCCGGGCGTGTGCCACTGGCGGGCGATCTCGCCCGGCCGGCCGCCCTCCATCAGCTGGACGTAGACCCGGTGCACGCCGAGCGCGTGGCCGAGCCCGGCGACGACCTCGTCCAGCACCGCGCCCCGTTCCAGCGACTGGCGCATTCGCGAGGCGATGTCGTGGGCGAGTACCTGCAGGTGCATCCGGCGCTGCTCCCCCGAGCGCAGCCGGTCGGACTCGTCACACAACTCGTTGAGGTTCCGGATCACCTCGCGGATCTCCGGCGGCCCCCGGTCGTCCGCCCGAGCCCCGTGGTCCCCGTGCACGAGCCGGACCAGCGTCTCGCGGACGCCGTTGAGCGGGGTCAGGAAGATCCGGCTGAGGTGGCGGGCCAGCACCATCAGCGCGGCGACGGCGAGCAGCGAGAGGACGGCACTGGTGATCTCGGCGATCCGGGTGAGCCGGCTGACGTCCCGCAACCGGGCGTCCCGGCTGTCGCCGAGCGCGTTTGCGGCGGCGGCGTTGACGTCGCGGATCTGGTCGAAGATCCGCTTGCCGCCCTGGGTACTGATCCGCGGATCGGGCAGCTCCCCCGGGTCGAGGTTCTCCAGGGGTGCGACGAATCCGGCGATCCAGCTCACGGCAAGGCCGTTCTCGGCGCGCAGCAGCGCCCGGGTGCGATCGTCGGGCGCCTCGGCGATGGCCTCGGCCATGTCGACCGGAAACGCCTGGGTGCCGTTGTCGGTCGGCTGGAGGAACTTGCGGTCGCCGGTGAGCTGGTAGCCGCGGATCCCGGTCTCGACGTCCGTGAGGTCCTGGAGCGCCTCGGCGTTGGCCGAGTGCGCGGACATCAGCCCCGTGCTCGCCTTCGCGAAGCTGCCGGCGAGCATCTCGAGCAGGACGGTGCGGATACCCGCCGACGCCAGGAGCAGCACGATGACCAGCGCTATCCCGAGCCGCAGCGCGCCGGCGGTGGACCTCTGCACGCACCACCTCGCGTCCGATGATCCGCTAACGGGACGTACTGGACGTACTCAACAAAATATACACAAACCATCAACGGATCGCCTGGCGTCACAGCAGCCCCGCCAGCCGGTACAGCACCATCGACCCCGCCACGGCGACGTTGAGGCTGTGCCCGATCCCGGCCATGGGGATCTCCACGGCGGCATCCAGCAACGGCAGCGCCTCCGGCGGGATCCCGTACTGCTCGTGGCCCAGCACGGCGACGGTCCGGCGCCGGGCCGCGGGCAGGTCCCCCAGCCGGATCGCCCCCTCCGCCAGCTCGACCCCGAGGATCCGCGCGCCACCCGACCGCTCCGCGGAAAGCCAGCGCAGCGGATCGCCGGTGACGTGTACACACACCGGCTCACGGAGGGTGTTTCCCCTGGCGAGTGCCTCGGGGATCCAGGGCAACGGCGGCACGGCGAGGCACGCCCCGACGGCGTCGCAGGTGCGCGCGAGGGTGCCCAGGTTCGCGCCGTGCAGCGGCCAGAGTGGGGCCGCGATCAGGTGGCCGAGGCAGGGCCGCGAACGCCGGCGGCGGATCGCCCTGAGCTCGTTCCTCGTCCGGGTGCGCACCGCACGCTGGTCTCCGGAGACGTCCACCGCCGCCGAGCGGGGTGCCGTGCGGCGGCTCATCGGGCCCGGGCGGAGCCGCCCTTCGCAACGATCGTCATGTCTGGCGTGCTTCGCGGCGCACGCGGGCCATCACCGGGCCCCGGAACACTCCGGAGCGTCCCCGCCAGGCTACCCACTTCCCCGAAGTGCGGTAAGTCCAGCCGGTCGGGACCGGCCGGAGTTACCGCACTTCGGAGGAGGAACTCGGTTGCGGGGGCCGGTATCGTACTCGCATGACCTTCCGGCTGAACTCGTCGTGGCGGGCCGTCTCCTAGGCGGCTCACCACTCGCGTTCACCGAACCCGACGGCCGCCCATCGAGGCGGCCGTTTCCCGTGTCCGGGCAACCGCCCGTCCCGGTGCGCGGCCTCCCGTCCACCAGGGAGTGCCCGATGACCCACCCGTTGCTCGCCCGCGTGCTCGCCGCGGATCCGCCGCCGTTCGCGCTGGTGCGCCGTGAGGACCGCGCCGAGGTCGTGATCCGGATCGGCGACGTCACCGACGTCAGCCGGATCGCCGAGATCCCCATCGAAGACCATCCCGAGATCCTCGCGCTCGTGCCGTTCCGGCAGGTCGCCGAGCTGGGGTACGACTGCCACGACGACGGGACCCCGCTGCGCTGCCTGCTGGTGCGCGAGCGGGCCACGGTCACCGTCGCGGACTTCCTCGCCGCCGTCCCCGACGCACCGCTGGACTGCACGGCCGGGGGTTTCGACGTCGACGACGAGACGTACGCGGCCACGGTCAAGCGGGTGATCGCCGACGAGATCGGCCGGGGCGAGGGCGCCAACTTCGTGATCCGGCGCGACTTCACGGCCCGGATCGGCGCGCCAGCCCCCGCCGCCGCCGTCGCCCTGTTCCGTCGGCTGCTGGCCACCGAGACCGGCGCGTACTGGACCTTCGCCGTCCACGCCGGGGACCGGACCATGGCCGGAGCCACCCCGGAACGGCACGTCACCGCGGCCGGCGGGACGGTCCACATGAACCCGATCAGCGGGACCTACCGCTACCCGCCCGGCGGTCCGGATCGCGACGGTGTGCTGCGTTTCCTCGGCGATCCGAAGGAGACCGAGGAGCTGTACATGGTCGTGGACGAGGAGCTCAAGATGATGAGCGAGGTCTGTGACCTGGGCGGACAGGTCCACGGCCCGTACCTCAAGGAGATGGGTCACCTCGCGCACACCGAGTACGTGCTCGAAGGCCGCAGCGACCGGGACGTGCGCGAGATCCTGCGGGGGACGATGTTCGCGGCCACGGTGACCGGCAGCCCGGTGCCCAACGCGTGCCGGATCATCGCCGAGTACGAGCCGTCCGGCCGGGGCTACTACGCCGCCACGCTGGCCCTGTTCGGCCGCGACGAGGAGGGATCGGCCACGCTGGACTCGCCGATCCTGATCCGCACGCTGCACCTGTCCCCGGGTGGCGAGGTCACGCTGCCGGTGGCGGCCACGCTGGTCCGGCACTCGGATCCGCACAGCGAGGTCGCCGAGACGCACGCCAAGGCCGCCGGGGTGCTCGCCGCGCTGGGGCTGCGATCCGCGGTGGCGCGCCACCCGGGCGGGATCGCGGCCGATCCGGCGGTGGTTTCCGCGCTCGCCGCCCGCAATCGCGACCTGAGCGGCTTCTGGCTGCGGCCCCAGGTCGCCGAGCCCGCCACCGGCACGCGCGCGCTGGTCGTGGAGGCCGGCGACGGGTGGGCGGCCATGCTCGCGCACCTGCTGCGGATCCTGGGGCTCGCCGCCGAGGTCCGGCGCTGGGACGACCTCCCGCCTATGCCGGGGTACGACCTCGTCGTGGCTGGTCCCGGGCCCGGGGATCCGCGGGATCTCGCGGATCCGAAGATGGCCGCGCTCGACGCGCTGGTCGCGGGGCTGCTCGCCGGGGGACGGCCGCTGCTCGCGGTCTGCCTGAGTCACCAGGTGCTCTGCGGGCGCCTCGGCCTGGACCTGTTCGCCAAGGACCAGCCGTTCCAGGGCACCCAGCGCGAGATCGACCTGTTCGGGCACCGCGAGAAGGTGGGCTTCTACAACTCGTTCGCGGCCCGGGTTCCCGCCGGGGCAACCAGCCTGGAGATTGCCGCGGATCCGGTGACCGGCGAGGTACACGCCCTGCGCGGACCCGGCTTCGCGAGCGTGCAGTTCCACGCCGAGTCGATCCTGACCACGGACGGCCCGGCGATCCTGCGCCGCCTCCTCGCGGACCTGCTCTAGCGAGCACCGAGCCCCCGCGCGAGCCGTACGGGGTGGCTTGTTAGCGGTTCATGGCACGACTCGCCGGAGGTGGTCGGCCATAACCGCTAACAAAGCCCGCCCGGCTACGGGTACTCGGGGCGGATCGGGAAGGTGAAGCCCGGCGCCAGCAGCGCGTCGATCGCCGACGCTGGCGCCGGGCGCGCGAACAGCCAGCCCTGCCCGGCGTCGCAGCCGATCACCTTGAGCCGCTCGGCCTGCACGAACGTCTCCACGCCCTCGGCCGTCACGTCCAGGTCGAGGGCGTGCGCGAGCGAGACCAGCGCGCCGACGATCTGCCGGTCGACCGGATCGCCGTCCTCGCTCGACCGCAGCCCCTCGATGAACGACCCGGCGATCTTCAGCGAGTGCACGGGCAGGTGCCGCAGGTAGGCGAGGTTGGAGTAGCCGGTGCCGAAGTCGTCGATGGCGATCCGGATGCCCTTGTCCGAGAGCGTGTGCAGCACGGCCAGCGCCTCGTCGGCCGTGCCCATGATCGCGCTCTCGGTGAGCTCAAGTTGCAGGCGCCCCGGTTCCAGACCCGTCTCTTCGAGGATCGCGGTGACGTCCGAGACCAGCGCCGGGTCCCGCGACTGGCGCACCGCGAGGTTGACACTGACGAAGAAGCGCCGATCTGGGGACATGTCCTGCCAGCGCCGGGCCTCCCGGCACGCCTCGCGCAGCACCCAGCGGCCGAGCGGCACGATCAGGCCGGTCTCCTCGGCGAGGCTGATGAACCGGTCGGGACTGAGCCGCCCGTACGTGGGGTGCCGCCAGCGGACCAGTGCCTCGACCCCGACCAGCGAGCCGTCGCTGAACCGGACCAGCGGCTGGTACTCGACCTCGAACTCGCCCCGGTCCAGTGCGGACGGCAGCGCGGCCGACAGCGTGTACCGGGCCACCTCCCGGTCGTTGCGCTCGGAGTCGAACAGCGCCCAGCGGCTCTTCCCGTCGGACTTCGCCCAGTACAGCGTGATGTCGGCGGCCTGCATGACGTCCGCGGAACTGCTGGTGCGGATCTCCCGCTCGACCACGCCGATGCTCGCGGACACGGCGAGGTCGTGACCGCCGATCCGGATCGGCTGGTCGAGGCAGCGCAGTAGCCGGTCGGCCACGGCGACGACCTGGCCGGTGCCCTGCGAGTCCTCCACGAGGACCACGAACTCGTCGCCGCCCATGCGTGCGAGCAAATGCCCGCCGTCCGCCGCGCAGGCCTTGAGCCGGTCGGCCACCGTGACCAGCAACTGGTCGCCGATGTCGTGCCCGAGCGCGTCGTTGACGACCTTGAAGCCGTCGAGGTCGAGGTAGCACAGGCCGAGCCGGGTGTGCTCGGGCGCTTCGGCGAAGATCCGCGACAGCCGTTCGAAGAACAGTGACCGGTTCGGGAGGTGGGTCAGCGGATCGTGCATCGCCTGGTGGTGCAGCCGGTTCTGCAGGCTGTGCCGCTCGGAGATGTCCTCGAACATGGCGACCATGTACCGCGGTTCACCCGAGTCGTCGCGGATCAGCGAGACGGTCAGGTCGGTCCACAGCACCGCGCCGTCCTTGCGGAAGTACCGCTTCTCGGACCGGAAGTGGTCACGCTCACCCGCCACGAGCTGCGCGTACAGCTGCCAAACCTCGGGCGCGTCGTCGGGGTGCACGAAGTCGGTGGCCGAGTGGCGGCACAGCTCCTCGACCGGGTACCCGAGCATGTCCGACAGCGACTGGTTCACGTCGAGGATGTTCCCGGCCAGGTCGCCGATGCCGATGCCGATCGCCGCGTCCGCGAACACCGCGCGGAACCGGGCCTCGGACGCGCGCAGCGCCCGCTCGGCCTCCTCGCGCGTGACCAGCACGGCGTGCCGGATCGCCTCCTGCTCGTCCAGCGTGCGGGACCGCAGCGCGTCGGCGAAGCCCTCGGCGAACGATCCCTGCAGGACCGCGAGCCGGGACCGTAACTCGTCGGGCTCGCCGTCGCCGCGAGTCTCCAGCCCCAGTTCGGCCAGCAGCCGCTCGCCGAGCACCGAGACCGTGCGGCCCAGCGTCTCGACCCCGGTGAAGTGCGCGTCGACCAGCGCGGTGCCCACCTCGTAGCCCGGGCAGGACCGGAACGGCTCGGCCAGCAGCGCGGCGGCGAGCTTCTCGGTGAGCGTCAGCAGGAACTGCTCGACCTCGGCGATCTCCATCGGCACGTAGCTGGTGCCGGCGACCGCGCGGGCCCAGCTGCCCGCGAACCGCAAGGAACCCGGGCCGGCCTGCGCCAGCGCGGTGTTCCGGGCCGGCCCGGCGGTCCGGGTCGACACGGCATTCCCGGTTGCCACAGCGTTTCCGGTTGCCACGGCGTTCCCGGTTGACACGGCGTTCCCCGTGGAGACGGCGCGGTCTGGCGGCGATGTCATGTCCGGAGCCCCACGCCGGCGTAGCCGCTGAACCTCTCCGCTTCGTGGGCATGGGAATCGCGCTCGGATTCGGGGCGCCAGACCGGCAGGAACACGATGCCAGGATCGATCGGCGAGAAGCCCTTGAACAGCGCGGACACCTCGGCGCGGGACCGGAGCACGAGCGGGCTCGGGGACTGCGCGTACAGCTCCCCGACGGCCCTGGCGTTCGCCTGGTCGCCGTCGGCCGTCGCGTGGGTCAGCGCGAGATAGCTGCCAGGGGCGATCTCGTCGTACAGGCGCCCCACCACCCCCGCCGGATCGTCGGAGTCGGGCACGAAGTGCAGCACGGCGATCATGAGCACCCCGACCGGCTGGGACAGGTCGAGCGCGGCCCGCAACGCGGGATCGCCGAACAGCGCCCGCGGATCCCGTAAGTCGCACTGGACGACGGTCGCGGACCGGTTACCTTCCAGGATCGCCCTGCTGTGCGCCACGGCGACCGGATCGGAGTCCACGTACACCACGGGGGCGTCCGGATCGGACGCGTGCACGATCTCGTGCACGTTCCCGACAGTGGGGATGCCCGACCCGATGTCGAGGAACTGGCGGACGCCCGCGGCGAGCAGGAACCGCACGGCCCGGCGTAAGAAGGCGCGATTGGCCTGCATGATCAGCGGCAGGTCCGGCATCAGCCGGATCGCGCGCTGCGCCAGCTGCCGGTCGACCGCGAAATTGTGTGAGCCACCCAGGTAGTAGTCGTACACCCTCGCGACACTGGGCCGCTCGAGGTCGATCTCCCCAGGTGCCCAGTCGGGCCGCTCCAACCAGTGCACCTTACCTTTCGCACCCCGAACTGACCGGTAACGATGCACCGAGCATACGACCCAGGCCGGCTGGGGGGAACCGGGTCACGTCAGGCGACCGAGCTATGTGGATCGTCTCCCATCTCGCAACATTTCTGTTACAGCACAACGAAACGGCACGCCGGACGCCGGCCGGGTCGCACGAACGTCGCCCCCATCCCGCACCATAGACGGGTGCAGACACTCCGGACGAACAGCGACCTCTACCGCGCTGTCGTCGCCCTCGGCAGATCCGAGCCAGCGCGGCGCCGCCCGCTGGAGGAATACCTGCGCGCCCTGTGGTCCCTCGGCTACGACCACTGCGACGCGCGCGCGCTGAGCGTGCCGGGTTTCGTGGAACTGCTGGCCACAGCCCTGGAAGCAGCCGTACCGCCGTTCGATCCGACCTGGGGCAGGGAAGACCTCACGCTCGTGGAGGGCGCCGATCCGTTCACCGAGTGGGCCCGCACCCTGCGCACCCAGATCTGCGACCTGCGCGAGCTCACCGAGGCGGGCCTGTACGAGAACGCGAGCCGCTACCTGGGCGTCGACGCGCCGCGGCCGCCGTCCACCGGGCCCCGGTCGACGTCCCCACGCTGGTACAACTTCGACATCGCCGCCTACCTGGAGAGCGGCGCCGAGGGGGCGTTCGGCGGCTGGCGGCCCGAGTTCGACGACGCGGTGGTCGACGGGCAGCCCGACGATCCGTCGCCCGTCACCGAGATCACCTGGGCCGAAGTCGCCCGGTTCACCGTGTGCGGGCAGCAGTACGAGTAGCGCCGTAGGCCCGCTGGCTCGCCGGGGGAGACATCCGCATCCGGACCACGGTGCCGCCGGGGCCGGTCTGCACCTGAGCGAGATCCGCCACCCGCCGCACCAGCCACAGTCCCCAGCCGCTCGTCGCGGTTCCGGCCGGGGGCTGGAGATACCCCCGTAGTGGATCGCCGAGCCCCGGTCCGCAGTCCGTCACCTCGCAGATCAGGGCTCCGGCGTCGGTCCACAGCCGTAGGGTCCCGGATCCGCCGCCGTGCCGCACCGCGTTGGTCGTCAGTTCGGTGACCGCCAGGCCGAGGTCGAACTCCTGGTCCTCGCTCAGGCCCAGGCCCGCCGCGAAGGTCGCCGCGAGCCGCCGCGCCCCGGCGTAGGTCTCCAGGTCGAAGGGGAAAACGACCGGATCCTCGGGCGGCGGCGGCAGAACCGGCTGGTCCGGCGGATCAGGGCGGTAGCTGGGGTTGGGCCGAGCCTCCGATCCCTCCCGGATCGCCTCGTGAGCCGCTCGGAGCCGCTCGGCGTGCGGGCTGGCCGCGTCGAACGCGCACAGCACGTGCGCGCCAACCTTGGGGAGGACCCCGTTCATCGCGTGCTCGCAGCGCAGCCACTCCTGGGCGGCGTCGGGCGGGAGCCGATCCGCCGGTGGTTCCCCGGCGAGCCAGAGGGGCCTGCCCTCGGGGCGGTCGAAGATCGGCACCACCAAGCCGCGGTACTGGCTGGGCACGTCGCTGAACCTGACGGCCTTGGCGTCGGTTCCCAGCAGATCTCTCAGGGCGGCAGCCCGGGACGGATCGGCGGCCACCACGACGTCCTCGCCGCGCTCCAGCCCCTCGTGGGCGAACGCCAGCGTGGCCGCCGCGAACTCCTCCGGCGACCTGAACAGCATGAACTCGTGGCCGGCCGGGTCATCAGCCATGCGTGCCCCGCGAACCGAGGCGGCTGGGCGTCCCACGCGCTGAGGCGCTCACGCGAGCTAGGCGCATCGGCAGTCTCCTCATCGCAGTCACCCGACTTCCTGTAGATGTCCCCGGAAACGGGCGCGAAACGTCAGAGCGCGCGTGAGACCTGAGGGGACGGACGTTACTTCGCGTCGGCGTAGCACGCGACGACGGCGGTGCCGAGCGGAAACTGGACCGGCGTCGGGCCGAAGACCATCCGGGTCGCCTCGCGTCCGGCGCTGGTCACGGCGTCGGCCACCGCGGCAGCCAGCGGCTCGGGCGTGTGCACGATGACCTCGTCGTGCTGGAAGAAGACGAGCGCGGGGCGGTCGCCAGGGCTGCCCAGTTCGGCCAGCCGGGCACGCAGGACCGCCAGCAGGGCGAGCGCCCAGTCCGCCGCGCTGGCCTGGACCACGAAGTTGCGGGTGAACCGGCCACGGTCGCGGGCGGCGCGCCGGCCGTCCCCCGTGGGCGCGCCGTCGGGGTCGGGCGCCGCGCCGCCCCCGTCGACGTCGGCCGGACCGCCGCTCAGCAGCTCACGCCACGCGGCCGACGGCGGCGGGCAGGTGCGCCCGAGGACCGACCGGACCAGCCGCCCCTCCTCCCCCGCCGTCGCGGCCGCCTCCACGTACCGGACCGCCGCCGGGAACCGCTGGCGAAGCTGCACCAGAAGCTGGGCCGCCTCTCCCGCGGTCTGCCCGTAGATCGTGCCGAGCATCGCCACCTTGGCCCGCGCCCGGTCGCCGCCGAACGCCTCGTCGGCCAGCGCCTGGTACAGGTCTCCCCCGGCCGCGGCCGCCGCCATCCGGTGATCGCCCGCGAGAGCGGCGAGGACCCGCGGCTCGAGCTGGCTCGCGTCCGCCACCACCAGCGCCCACCCCGGATCGGCCACCACGGCACGCCGCACCACCCGCGGGATCTGGAGCGCGCCGCCGCCCCGGGTGGCCCACCGCCCCGACACGACCCCGCCGGGCACGTACTCGGGGCGGAACCGGCCGCCGGACACCCACTGGTCGAGCCACGCCCAGCCGTGCGCAGCGTGCAGCCGGGACAGCTCCTTGTACGCGAGGATCAGCGGGGCCGCCGGATGCTCGACCTTGCGCAGCACCCACGAGCGCGCCGACGGCACCTGGACCCCCTCCCGCGCGAACGCCCGGACGATGTCCGCCGGCGCGTCGGGGTTCACCGCCCGGCCGCCGAACGCCTCGGCGATGCGCGCCGCGAGTTCCCGCAGCCGCGCGGGCCGGACCCCGGGCTCCTCCCGCGGCCCGAGCAGGCCCGTCAGCAGCTCGTCGTGGACGTCGGCGCGCCACGGCAGCCCGTCGTGCCCCAGCTCGGCCGCGAGCAGCGCACCCGCCGACTCGGCCGCCGCGAGCAGCGCCAGTGGGCCGGACAGCCCCTGCTGCTGGCGCCGGTGTACGGCCACCACGGCGTCCAGCGGATCTACGTCGCCGGGCAGCCCAGTGCGATCCGGCTCGAACAGGGCCGGCTGGAGGTCGCGGGGGCCGTGTTGCGGATCCGCCGGAACGGGCTCACCACGCAGCCGGGCCCACGCCGCCGCCACGGATCGGGGCTCACCCCACCGCCCGTCGTGCCCGAGCAACAGCGCCTCGACGAGCGCCAGATCATGGCACCGGGCGACCCGGACCCCGGCGCCGAGCAGCCCGGGGTAGACCTCGGAGGTGGACGCCCACACCCAGCGCGGGGACTCCCGGGCCTCCCGCTCGCGGACCGCCGCCACCAGGTCGGGCACCTGCTCGGCGGGGCCGGTGGGCGATCCGTCGTCCGCCAGGGACCGCAGCAGGGCGCTGCCGCCCCACGTCCCGACCACGCCGATCCGCATTCGGCTGATCCTGCCGGACTGGTACGACAGTTCCCCCACACGGCGAAGTGCGGTAACTGAGGCCGGTCAGGACCGGTCTCAGTTACCGCACTTGCAGGAACGACGGGTCTACGGGCGGTTCTTCGTGCCCTGGGAGCCGGGACGGTTGGGCTGGCCGGCCGGGCGCGCGCCGGGCTTGGGCTCGGCCTGCTCGGATCCGGTCTTGGCGGCGACCTTCGTGCTGCCGTCACCCGGCCTCGCCTGACCGGGCTGGCCAGCCTGACCGGGCTGGCCAGCCTGACCGGGCTGACCGGGCTGGCCGCCGACCGGCAGGACCGCGGTGGTCGCGGACGACACCGGCAGCACCTCGGTGCTGTCGCCGTCGACCTGGGCCGCAGCCCGCTCGGCCGCCGGGATCGGGAACACCGCCGTGGCGTCCGAACCCGCCGGGGCCTTCGCCGGACCGGACGGCCGCCCCTGCTCCGCGGCCTTCGCCACGGGCTGGCTTGGCTGGCCGGACTGGCTCGGCTTCACCTGGGCGGCCGGGCGCTGGCCCGGCTGCTGCGGGGCCTGCTGGCCGCCGGTCCGCTGCGCGGCGGGCTGGGCCGGGCTGGCGGGCTTGGCCGGCGCGG
>JAOPVE010000309.1 GCA_025963185.1 Actinomycetes bacterium | reverse complement strand
ACGCTGCATGGACCAGTTCGTAGCAGCACATGCGTGACCGGCGCACGACGACAAGGACCTAGCCCAGGCCGAGGCAGCACACTGCGGCAGTGCTGGTAATCCGGCCGTCAGCGAGTAATCACTGACGGCCGGAGCATCAGCGCTGGTGGTGATGGCGATCCAGAAACTCGCGGATCGACTGGTTAATGGCACGGAGGTTCGGCGCCTGGGACGCGTGCAGCGACCCGGGCGAGCCCGCGGTGCCCCACACGAGCGCGACGCGCCCGCACCGCAAACCCCCCGGAAGTGCGTGCCACTACGCCGGTCCTGGGCGGCAGAACGGCACGCACTCCGGCGGGTGGGGATCGCGGGTTTCGAGGGGCGGGGCGCGCGTTGCTATGTGTAGTTGACGTTGAGGTCTTTGATTCCGTTGAGCCAGCCTGAGCGTAGGCGGTGGGGTTCGGTGGCCTTGTGGATGTTCGGCATGTGGTCGGCGATCGCGTTGAAAATCAGCTCGATCTCCAGCCGGGCCAGGTTCGCGCCGAGGCAGAAGTGCGCGCCGCTGCCGCCGAAGCCCAGGTGCGGATTGGGGCTGCGGGTGATGTCGAACTGCTCGGGACGGTCGAACACCGCCTCGTCGAAGTTCGCGGATCCGTAGAAGATCGCCACCCGCTCGCCCGCCTTGATCGCCTGGCCGCTCAGTACCGTGTCGACCCGGGCGGTCCGCTGGAAGACGTTCACCGGCGTGGCCCAGCGGATGATCTCCTCGACCGCCGTCTTGGGCCGCTCGGCCTTGAACAGTTCCCACTGCTCGGGGTGTTCGAGGAAGGCGAGCATGCCGTGCGAGATCGCGTTGCGGGTGGTCTCGTTGCCGGCCACGGCGAGCAGCAGCACGAAGAACCCGAACTCGTCGGCCGACAGGTGCTCGCCGTGCAACTCGGCCTTCACCAGCTTGGTGACGATGTCGTCGGCGGGGCTCTCCAGCCGGTCCTCGGCCATCTTCATCGCGTAGGCGAGCAGCTCCCCTGCGGCGATCAGCGGATCGACGCCGTACTCGGGGTCGTCGTAGCCGATCATCATGTTCGACCAGTCGAAGATCTGCCGCCGGTCGTCCTGGGGAATGCCGAGCAGCTCGGCGATCGCCTGCAGGGGTAACTCGCAGGCCACGTCGACGACGAAGTTGCCGGTGCCCGCCTCCAGCGCGGTGTGGACGATGCGCTCGGCCCGGGTCGCGAGGGCGCTCCGCAGGGCGGCGATCGCCCGGGGGGTGAAGCCGCGGGAGACGATCGCGCGCATCTGGGTGTGCTGCGGCGGATCCATGTTGAGCATGACGAACCGCTGCATCTCGATCAGCTCGCGGGTCATCTCGGGGTGGAAGCGGACGACCGCCGTGTTGTCCCAGCTCGAGTACGTGTCGCTGTCGCGGGAGACCGTCATCACGTCGGCGTGCCGGGTGACGGCCCAGTACCCGTCGTCACCGAAACCCGCGATGTTGTGAGTCTGGGCGTTCCACCAGACCGGGGCGACGCGGCGGAGTTCGGCGAACTCCTCCCGTGGCACTCGGTGGACCAGCACGTCGGGATCGGTGAAGTCGAACCCTTCGGGGATACGAGGCTCAGCCACGACTCCTCCTCCTGCCAGAACAGGTTCTAGCAATTCAAGCACACGAGCCCTCGCACGTGAACTGGTGATCGTGGTTGGATATAGGAACACGTTCTAGTTCTGCCGTGCTGACGCGAACCGCACCGCGAAGTTCTCGAAAGCCACGCCGAAGGGGGACCGACGATGGGCGATCCGGTGATCGTGGAGGCCGTCCGCACGCCGATCGGCAAGCGCGGCGGGTGGCTGGCGGGCCTGCACGCGGCCGAACTGCTCGGCGCCGCGCAGCGCGGGCTCCTCGACCGGGCCGGGGTGGATCCCGCTGTCGTGCAGCAGGTGTTCGGGGGGTGCGTGACGCAGGGCGGCGAGCAGTCCGGCAACGTCACCCGCACGGCCTGGCTGCACGCCGGGCTGCCCTACCAGGCCGGCTGTATGACGATCGACGCCCAATGCGGATCCGCGCAGCACGCCGCCCACCTCGTCGCCGGGCTGATCGCCGCCGACGCGATCGACGTCGGGGTCGCCTGCGGGGTCGAGGCGATGAGCCGGGTCCCGCTGCGGGCGAACCTGGGCACGAACGCCGGGCTGCCGCGCCCGGAGTCCTGGGCCGTCGACCTGCCCAACCAGTACGTGGCCGCCGAGCGGATCGCCGCCCGCCGTGGGCTGTCCCGATCCGACGTGGACGCCTTCGGCGCGCGATCGCAGGCCAGCGCCGCGCGAGCCTGGTCGCAGGGCCACTTCGACCGCGAGGTGATTCCCGTCGACGCCCCGGTGGTCGGCCCCGAGGGGCAACCTACGGGCGAGACGCGCACGGTCACCCGGGACCAGGGACTGCGCGACACCACCGTGGACGGGCTGGCGCGGCTGCGGCCAGTCATCGAGGGTGGCCTCCACACCGCGGGCACGTCGTCCCAGATCTCGGACGGCGCCGCGGCGGTGCTGATCATGGACTCCGCCCGGGCCCGGTCGCTCGGACTCCGCCCCCGGGCCCGGATCCTCGCGCAGTGCCTGATCGGCGCCGAGCCGTATTACCACCTCGACGGGCCGGTCGCCGCCACCGAGTCGGTGCTCGCGCGCACCGGGATGAAGATCGACGATGTCGACCGGTTCGAGGTCAACGAGGCGTTCGCGTCCGTCGTGCTGTCCTGGATGGGCGTGCACCGGCCGGATCCGGAGACGGTGAACGTCAACGGCGGGGCGATCGCCCTGGGTCACCCGGTGGGCAGCACCGGAGCGCGGCTGCTCACCACCGCGCTGCACGAACTCGAACGCAGCGACTCGGCGACCGCGCTGATCACCATGTGCGCCGGTGGGGCCATGTCCACCGCCAGCATCATCGAACGGCTCTGACCGCCCCATCACCGCACCGCCGGCGTGTCCAGAAACAAGGAGGCCACACCATGACCACTCTGAAGACACTGGCCGAGGCCGCACTGGTCGCCGTGGTGCTGGCCATCGTGAGCGTGACCGCGGTCGTCTCGATCGTGAACCCGTCCGCGGGCGACGTCGCCCAGAAGGCCAGCACCGTGCAGGCGCCGGTGTTCTACGGCTCCCGGTAGG
>JAOPVE010000237.1 GCA_025963185.1 Actinomycetes bacterium | reverse complement strand
CGGGACCAGCACGTCGCTCGAAAGCCGGCTCGGCAGCCCCGAGGAGTACGCGGCCGAGCTGCGGCGATCCGCGGGGATCCCGCCGGCCGAGGCACCGCCCCAGCGCCCCCCACTCGGGGCCGGACTGCGGTCCGCGGCGAGCAAGGTCTCCGCCCAGCTCGACCGGTACCCGGCGTGGGCCCGGTTCCGCGCGTTCCTGCCCGAACTGCGGCCCGGCTGGTGGGTGCTGCGCGCGCTGATCGCCGTCGCCGTGCTCATGGCCATCGCCGGATCGACCTCACTCCTGCTGTTCCTGCCGCTCGCGGGCCTGGCGAGCTGGGTGTCGGTGGCGATCGGGCGCCGGTCCGCCCCGGGCCGCTGGCGGCCGTGGCTGACCGGGGCGAACCTCGCCCTGGCGATCGGCGGACTCGCGTTCGCCGTGCAGGCGACCGACCGCCCGTACTCCTACGCCGACCAGGTCAGCTACGCGCCCAGTGGGGCGGGCCTGGCCAACCTGCACCTCTACGACAAGGACGGCCACCCGCTGCGCGACGTCCAGGCGTTCGACCAGTGGGGCAACCCGCTGGACCTGTCGGACCCCGGGCCGGCCTGGTTCGGGCCGGCGGGCGAGGTGCGCAACGTCTACCCGCGGCCGGTCTTCCCGGGCAACGGCGAGTGGCAGCCCAGCGACACGGTCCCGCCGATCGCACCCCAGCCGCCGGATCCGCTGAACCCGCGGACGCCCGCCCCGAGCACCAGCACGACCGCGAGCGCGACGCCGAGCCCGAGCGCGAGCCCCAACGCGAGCCCCAGCGCGACTGCGACGCCGAGCGCCACCCCGGCAGTGAGCCCCTCACCCAGGTGAGGCACCTCACGGGAGCAGCGCTGACAGGGCCAGCGGCGGGCGCGTCCGGTAGCCTGATCGGTCGGGTGAACCGATCGGTCCGCCCGGCCGCGCCCGGTGCCGTGCGCGCGAGTCCCAGCAGCTCGGGGTAGTGCCCTGAGCAGGAGGAAGAGGTAGCCGACCATGGGTTCCGAAGGGGTGCGGATCGGCATCGTCGGGGCGACCGGCCTGGTCGGTGGCGTCGTGCGGGAGATCCTGGCGCAGCGCGGGTTCCCGGTCGCGCAGATCCGGTTCTTCGCGTCGCCGCGGTCCGCCGGGGGCACGCTGCCGTGGCAGGGCGAGAACATCGTGATCGAAGACGCGGCCACCGCCGATCCGGCGGGGCTGGACATCGCGATCTTCTCCGCGGGCGGGTCCACCTCGAAGGCGCTCGCGCCCAAGTTCGCCGCCGCCGGGGTCACTGTCATCGACAACTCCTCGGCCTTCCGCATGGACCCGGACGTCCCGCTCATCGTCAGCGAGGTCAACCCGGGCGCGCTCGCGGAGATCCGCAAGGGCATCATCGCCAACCCGAACTGCACCACCATGGCCGCCATGCCGGTACTCAAGCCGCTGCACGACGAGGCCGGGCTGGTCAGGCTCGTCACGGCCACCTACCAGGCGGTGTCCGGGGCCGGGGTGGCCGGCGTCGAGGAGCTCGCCGAGCAGACCCGCAAGGGCGCCGAGCGGGCCGCCGAGCTCGCCCACGACGGATCCGCCGTCGACACCGGGGCGCCGCACAAGTTCGCCCGGCCGATCGCGTTCAACGTGCTGCCGCTCGCCGGGTCCATCGTGGACGACGGATCGTATGAGACCGACGAGGAGCAGAAGCTCCGCAACGAGAGCCGCAAGATCCTCGGTATCCCGGGGCTCAAGGTCGCGGGTACCTGCGTGCGCGTCCCAGTGTTCAGCGGGCACTCGCTGTCGATCCACGCCGAGTTCGCGAACCCGATCACGCCCGAGCGTGCCATCGAACTGCTCGCCGCCGCGCCCGGGGTGGAGCTGAGCGAGATCCCGACCCCGTTGCAGGCGGCAGGGCGTGACCCGAGCTTCGTGGGGCGGGTCCGCCAGGACCAGAGCGTGGACGGCGGCCGTGGCCTCGTCCTGTTCGTCAGCAACGACAACCTGCGCAAGGGCGCCGCACTGAACACAGTGCAGATCGCCGAGCTGGTCGCCGCTACCGCGCGCTGACCCAGACCACAACCGAGGAGACCTGCGTGAGTGTCAGCCTGACCGCGGACAGCGCCGGATCGGTCCACGACTTCAAGGTCGCCGACCTGTCGCTCGCCGCATTTGGCCGCAAGGAGATCCAGCTCGCCGAGCACGAGATGCCCGGCCTCATGGCGATCCGCGAGGAGTTCCGCGGCCAGCAGCCGCTCGCGGGCAAGAAGGTCGCCGGGTCGCTGCACATGACCGTGCAGACCGCCGTCCTCATCGAGACCCTGGTCGCGCTCGGCGCCGACGTCCGCTGGGTGTCCTGCAACATCTTCTCGACTCAGGACCACGCCGCCGCGGCCGTGGTCGTCGGCCCCGACGGCACCCCGGACAACCCCCAGGGCTCGGCCGTGTTCGCCTGGAAGGGCGAGACGCTCGACGAGTACTGGTGGTGCACCGAGCAGATGCTCACCTGGCCGGACGGCACCGGGCCGCACTCGATCGTCGACGACGGCGGCGACGTCACCCTGCTGATCCACCTCGGCGTGGAGTTCGAGAAGGCCGGCGCGGTGCCGGAGACGGCCGACAGCGACCCGGCCGAGTACGGCATCATCCTGCAGACCCTGCGCGACTCGCTCGCGGCGAACCCGGCGAAGTACACCGAGCTCTCGCAGCCGATCGTCGGGGTCTCCGAGGAGACCACCAACGGCGTCGCCCGCCTCTACAAGCTCGCCCGTGAGGGCAAGCTGCTGTTCCCGGGCATCAACGTCAACGACTCGGTCACCAAGAGCAAGTTCGACAACAAGTACGGCATCCGGCACTCGCTGGTCGACGGCATCAACCGCGGTACGGACGTGATGATCGCGGGCAAGCTCGCCGTGATCTGCGGCTACGGCGACGTGGGTAAGGGCGCGGTCGAGTCGCTGCGCGGCCAGGGCGCGCGCATCGCCGTCACCGAGGTCGACCCGATCTGCGCCCTCCAGGCGGCCATGGCCGGCCTCGACGTCGTGCGGCTCGAGGACGTGATCGAGCGCGGCGACATCTTCGTCACCACGACCGGCAACAAGGACATCATCATGGCCGGCGACATGGCCCGGATGAAGCACAACGCGATCGTCGGGAACGTCGGCCACTTCGACAACGAGATCGACATGGCCGGCCTCGCGAAGGTGCCCGGCATCGAGAAGATCGAGATCAAGCCCCAGGTGCACGAGTGGAAGTTCCCCGACGGGCATTCGATCATCGTGTTGTCCGAGGGCCGGCTGCTCAACCTCGGCAACGCCACCGGCCACCCGAGCTTCGTGATGAGCACCTCGTTCTCGAACCAGACGCTCGCCCAGATCGAGCTGCACACCAAGGCGGAGAAGTACACGAACGACGTGTACACGCTGCCCAAGTCGCTCGACGAGAAGGTGGCCCGGCTGCACCTCGACGCGCTCGGGGTCCGGCTCACCGAGCTGACCCCCGTGCAGGCCGAGTACATCGGGGTGCCGGTCGACGGGCCGTACAAGTCCGAGCACTACCGCTACTGATCCGTTCCCGCACGTAGGCCGTTCCCGCACGTAGGCCGTTTCTGCACGTCAGGCCCCGCCGCCTCCGGGTGTGCGGGGCCGCGCGCTGTGCGGGCCCGGTTCGGCCGGATCTGGGGTGGGTCGTCCGCAGGGCCGATCGCGGGGCCGGCCGGAAGGCAGACCCGGTGCGCCCGAACGCGGCCGGCGGGCCGATGTTCGCCACCGCGTGCTCGCCGATGCTGGAGTCATCACCAACGAGGAGGCACCGGCGATGTCGATGATCAGGGTTCTCAACGCAGTGGCGACGGCGGT
>JAOPVE010000221.1 GCA_025963185.1 Actinomycetes bacterium | reverse complement strand
CCGTGCGGTTCCGCTGCGGCTCGGGGTTCGAGACCACCGCCGGGCCGCCGGGATGGCGCCACAAGCTGATGAACCTGGGCCACGATCCGCTCAAGCCTGCATGATGGCCTGGTGGCCGCCCGGTACGTGCTGCACGTCGACCTGGACGAGTTCATCGCCGCCGTCGAGGTGCTGCGCCGCCCCGAACTGACCGGGCGGCCCGTCGTCGTCGGCGGCACCGGTGATCCGTCGCTGCGCGGAGTCGTCGCCACCGCGTCGTACGCGGCCAGGGCGTTCGGGGTCCGGTCCGGGATCCCGCTGCGGACCGCCCTGCGGCGCTGTCCCGACGCCGTCTTCCTGCCGTCCGACCCGCCCGCGTACTTCGCGGCGAGCGACCAGGTGATGACGGTCCTGCGCGAGTCTGGGGCGATCGTCGAGGTCTATGGCTGGGACGAGGCGTTCCTGGAGATCCACGACGACGATCCGGAGTCGTTCGCCCTCGCGCTCCAGAACGCCGTCTGGACGCGCACCCGGCTGTCCTGCTCCGTCGGGATCGGCGACAACAAACTCCGCGCCAAGCTCGCCTCCGGATTCGCCTCACCTGCGATGGTGTATCGGCTGACCAGGGAGAACTGGCGCGAGGTCATGGACTCGCGGCCGCCGGGAGACCTGTGGGGGATCGGGCCGAAGACCGCCCGCAAGCTCGCCGGCCGGCTGGGGATCCGGACCGTGTACGACCTCGCCGTCGCCGATCCGGACGCTCTCGCGGCGGAGTTCGGGCCCACCATCGGCCCGTGGCTCGGGCGGATCGGCAGGGGCGTCGATCCGTCGCCCGTCAGCGCGGATCCCTGGGTCGCCCGCTCGCACAGCCGGGAGGAGACGTTCCAGCGGGACGTCGGAGATCCGGCCGAGTTGCGCGAGCACGTGGCCCGGCTGACCGCCGAGGTGCTCGCCGGGCTGTCCGACGGCCGTCCGGGCTTCCGCGCGGATCTTCGCCCCATCGAGCGGATCGCCGTGAAAGTTCGGTTCGTCCCCTTCGACACGCACACGCAGAGCGTCCTGCTCGCCGCGCCGACCCGCGACCTCGGCGCGCTCACCGAGGCGGCCCTGGCCGCGCTCGCCAAGTTCACCCTCACCCGCAAGGTCCGCCTCCTGGGAGTCCGCGCCGACTTCGCCGCGGCCCCCAGCCCCGAAGTGCGGTAACCGCGGCCGGTCAGGACCGGCCCCAGTTACCGCACTTCGCGGTTTGGCCGCGGCTGTTCAGGGCCAGGGGTTTGGCCGGGGTGGATCAGGCCCAGGGCGGAAGGTCGGGGAGGGGGCCGGTGGTCGTGGTCAGGCCCGTGGTGAGGGTGGGGCGGCCGGTCAGCCAGGCCAGGACCGCGTGCCCGGGGCCGTCGATCGCCACCGAGGCCGGCCCGCCGGCGGATCCGAACCGGCGGCTGTTGATCGTCACGGCCAGGTCCTCGGGCAGCCGGGCCGGGAGTTTGTCCAGCTCGTGCGCCAGGTGCGCGGCGACGAACTCGGTGGGCCAGTGGGCGGGCGTGTAGCGGTCCAGGGCGAGGTCGGCGTGGTGGAGCTCGATCTCGCGCCAGCGCGCCCAGGCGATCCGGGAGGCGGGGGAGAGCCGTCCGCCGCTGAAGACGACGGTCCTGGTCCAGGCCTCGGGGGTCATCTCTGCCAGCGCGGCCTCCGCCTCCGCGCTGGTCTCGTCGATGTCGGCCGCCAGCTCCGCCGGGGACCGCCCGGCGCCCTCCTCGATCGCCCCGTTGCGGCCCTGCGCCCCGCCCGGGTACTGCTCGGCGAACTCGTCGCGTATCGCCCCGGCGAGCAGCCGGACCACGGCCTCGGCGTTGCGGGCGATGTGGGTGGCGACGTGGCCACGGGTCCAGCCCGGAAGGGCGGACGGTCCGCGGGCCTCGTCCTCGGTCAGGGTGGACAGCGTGCGCCGCAGCGAGTCGTGCGCCCCGGGGATCGCCGCGAGTGCGGCCGCGTAGTCGTAGGTCATTCCCCCATCCTCCCGACGGGGCAAGTCCCTTACGCCGGGCGGGACAGCTCCACGGCGCTCGCCAGCGGCCGGGCCGGATCCCCGAGCAGCCCGTCGATCCCGGCGGCGGGCATGGGCCGCGCGAACAGGTAGCCCTGCCCGTAACGGCAGGTCAGGTCGCGTAGGAGGCTCCACTGGCAGGACGTCTCGATGCCCTCGGCGACGACTTCGAGCCCGAGGGTCCCGGCGAGGTCGGTGATGGCCTTGGCGAGCGCCGAGTGCTCGGCGCCCTGGTCGAGCCGGTCGATGAACGGCTTCGGGATCTTCAGCGTGTCGAGCGGGAACTGCTGGAGCCGGCTCAGCGACGAGTACCCGGTGCCGAAGTCGTCGATGGCGAGCCGCACGCCGATCCGCTTGAGGACCCGCAGCAGCTCGGCGCCGCCGGTCGCCTCGTCGGCGAGGAAGGTCTCGGTGATCTCCAGGCAGAGCAGCTTGGCCGGGAGCCCGGTCTCGGCCAGGATCCGCTCGACATCGTCGACGAACCCGGCCTCCTGAAGCTGGCGCGGCGAGACGTTGACGTTGATCGTCAGGGGCCGTCCGGTCGCCGTCAGCCACTCCACCGCCTGGCGGCAGGCCTCGCCCAGCACCCAGCGCCCGATCGGCACGATCAGCCCGGTCTTCTCGGCGAGCGGGATGAAGTCGAGTGGGCTGATCATGCCCCGCACCGGGTGCTGCCAGCGGATCAGCGCCTCGACCCCGGACAGCCGCCCGGACGCCAGGTCCACGATCGGCTGGTAGTGCAGGGTGAACTCGCCGCGGTCGACGGCGTCCCGCAGCTCGCCGGTGAACTCCAGCTTGCGGACCAGCGCATCGTGCATGCTCGGTGCGAAGGCGGCGTACCCGCCGGTCCCCTGCTGCTTGGCGGTGTACATCGCGGCCTCGGCGTCGCGCAGGAGGTCGTCGGCGCGCGGCACCCCGTCCGGATCGACGAGCGCGATGCCGACACTGGCCCGCACCACGACGCTCTGCCCGTTGAGCAGGAACGGCTCGGCGAGCGCGGCGAGCGCCCGCTCGGCGACGCGGCTGGCCTCGGTCTCGTCGCCGAGGTCTTCGAGCAGGATCGCGAACTCGTCGCCGCCAAGCCGGGCCGGGGTGTCCGAGGGCCGCATGCAGGCGCGCAGCCGGACGGCGACTTCGGCGAGCAGCTCGTCCCCGGCCTCGTGGCCGAGCGAGTCGTTGACGGTCTTGAAGTCGTCCAAATCGAGGAACAGCACCGCTAGCGGGGCGTCGGCGAGGCGGCGGCGTTCGAGCGCGTGGTGGGTGCGGTCGAGCAGCAGGGCACGGTTGGCGAGCCCCGTCACCGAGTCGTGGAAGGCCTGGTGCTTGAGCTGGTCCTCCAGGGCCTTGCGCTCGGTGATGTCCCGGGTGGTGAGCACGCAGCCCTGGACGTCGTCGCCGACGAACGCCGGGATCGTCTCGGTGCGCAGGTAGCGGCCGTCCTTGCGGCGGATCCTGCACTCCAGCGTCGGCTCCACCGAGCGCTCGGCGAGCACGCCCGAGATGGCGGCGGCGACGAGCGGCGCGTCGCCGGGGTGGATCAGCGCGAGCAGGCTGGTGCCGATCAGCTCTCCGGCCTCGTAGCCGAGCACCTGGAGGCCGGACGGTGTCTGGTAGCGGACGACGAGGTCCTGGTCCACGACGGTGATGACGTCCGAGGCGTTCTGGACCAGCCGGCCGAACCGCTCGTCGCTCTGCTGGCGGTGCAGGTCGGTGGTGAGCCTGGCGCTCTCCATCGCGAGCGCGACCTGGGACGCGAGGGTCTGCAGCGCCTTGCCGACGTCGTAGGGGGCGGGCTCGGCGGACCCGACGAGGATCACCCCGTCGAGGTCGCCCTGCACCCACAGCGGGAGGACGAGCAGCGCGCGCAGGGGCTGGCCGAGGAGGTCCGCGGCGAGGCCGAGGGCGTCCGGGCCGGTCGTGGAGACGGGTCCGGCGGCGAGGGCGTCGAGGACTGCGGCGGGCAGCGCGCCGAGGTCCGGGGAGCCGAGCGCGCGGATCCGGGCCTCGCCGCCGCCGAGCAACTCGCGAGCGGCCTCGGCGGTGATGTCGAGGATCCGCTCCTCGCTGGCCGCCGTCACCAGCGCCGCGGCCGCCCCGCGCAGGATCGTCTCCCGCCGCGCCCACGACTCGTTCTGCTCGACGGCCTGGTGCAGCGCGGACATGACCCGGCCGAGCCGCAGGTAGGCGAGGACGCACAGGCTGAGCGCGGCGACGATCACGGCCGTGAAGTCCAGTCCCTGGCCGGTCAGCCGCTCAAGCCCGAGCAGGACGGGGCCGACGAGGAACCCGAGTCCGACGAGCAGCCCGACCCTGGCCCGGCTCGCCCGCGCCACCCTGGCGGTCCGCCGGACCGGATCGCTCAGCCTCGCCATCGAGGGGTGCAGAGCGGAGGCGCCGAGGAAGAGCCCGTAGAGGGCGTACCCGAACGCGATCGGATCGCGGCTGCTCCAGACCCCGTTGATCCGCTCGACGCTCACCACCGTGTCGCTGATCAGCAGGAGGATCATCGCGCCGGTGAGCAGGGAGTACGACGGGGTCCGCTCGCCGCCGCCCAGGAGCAGCCGGGCCAGGATCGCGAGCAGCAGCACGTCCATGGCCGGGACGGCGACCGCGGCGGCCTTGCCGAGGACCGTGAGGTCAGTGTGGTGGACACCCGGCGCGACGATGAAGACCCACGAGAGCGCCCCGAGGCTGACCGTGACGATGAGTGCGTCCAGCAGCCCGGCGATGTCCCGCTGCGGGGTGCGGTTGCGCACGGCGACGGCCAGGGCGGCGATCGGGAAGACGTAGTTGACGACGCCGAGGGCGTCCGCCGGGGAGGGCAGCGCCACCTGCTGATGTAGCAACTGCTCCTGGCCGACGAGCAGCAGGGTCTGCACCGCGGCGGGGACCTGCGCGAGCGCGAGCAGGATCCATGCGGCGCGCCTGGCCGGGCGGTACAGGACGATCCCGGCGACCATCGCGAGCGCCGGGAGCAGCGTGAGCGCGACCGAGACGAGCAGCGGGCCGAGACCCGGGGGCACCAGGTAGTAGGCGGCCGCGAGCAGGAACAGCACGACGGCGTAGCCCGCGGGCCACACCGAGCTGCGCCAATGCTGCCGGTCCATGACGGGCCAATCGGCCCCCGACCAGCGATCTTGACCACTTTGCCCCCGTCTTCGCCGGCCGTTGCGGTTTGCAACTCAGTCCGTTCGGGGTAGGTGCCAAGGACCCCGTACGCGCGCCCCAGGGAGTCCGCCGTGAGCACCAACAGCACCGCAGGAGGGTCCGGCCAAGCCGCCAGAGGAGCGGGCCGGGCGGCTCGCAGCGCAGGCCGATCCGCGGGGGAGGCCGCGCAGAGCAAGCCCGTCCGGATCCTCGGCCGGATCGGGCTGGTCGCCCACGGGGTGGTGTACCTGCTGATCGCGTACCTGGCGATCCGGATCGCGTTCGGGTCCAGCAAGGGCCGCAGCACCGACCGCAACGGCGCCCTGCAGACGCTCGCCGAGCAGCCGGGCGGCAAGATCGTCCTCTGGATCGTCGCCCTCGGGCTGTTCGCGTTCACGATCTGGCAGTTCGCCGAGGCCGCCGTGGGCTGGACCTGGGTCCGCGACCAGAAGAAGCGCCTGGGCAAGCGGATCGGCAGCGCCGCCGAGGCCATCGTGTTCGGCTCGGTGGGCGTGGCCGCGGCGAAGCTGGCGACCGGCGGATCCGGCGGCGGGACCGCCCAGAACAAGACCGCGACCGCCAAGGTGCTCGCGATGCCGGGCGGGCAGGTGCTCGTGGCGGTCGCCGGGCTCGCCGTGATCGCGGTCGCCGCGTTCCTCGCCTACCGGGGGATCGCGAAGAAGTTCACCGACGACCTCGACCTGAGCCAGGCCAGCCCCGCCCAGCGCACGGCCGCGCAGCGCCTCGGCCAGGTCGGCTACCTGGCGCTCGGAGTGGCGTATGGCCTAGTCGGAGTGCTGATCGTCGTGGCAGCCGTGCGGTTCGACCCGAACAAGGCGACCGGCCTCGACGCGGCCCTCAAGACCCTCGGCGCCCAGCCGTTCGGCAGGTTCCTCCTGATCGTGATCGGCCTGGGCCTGGCCGCCTTTGGTGTCTACCGCTTCCTCGACGCCCGCTACCGCCGCTCCTGAGCCCCCGCCCCACTCCGGTCGCCCCACGCCGCCTTGCGCCGTCGTGCGCCGGAAGTGTGTGCCGCTGGACCGGCCATAGGCGGCCCAGCGGCACACACTTCGGTCAGGGGGCCGTCTTGTCGGGCCGCTGGGTGATCCGGATCGCGTTGACCAGCGGCTTGCCGAAGCCCGTGTGCGTGATGAACCGGACGTTGAACTGGCCGTCGGTGACCTTGACCAGGTACGTGCGGTCGACCGCGGTGAAGCTCCCGGCCTCCAGCGTCAGGTCCAGGCTCGGCAGCACCTGGGTGCCCTCGGCCAGCACGTCGAACACCCTGGTGTTGGGCTTGGCCGCCTTGAGCTCGGCGAAGTTCAGCTCCAGCGTGTAGGTCCCGGTGGGCAGCCCGTCGCAGCGGTACTCGTACATGTTCTGCCGGGCGGTGGCGTACCGGGCCTGGTCGGTGGCCTTGGCGATCGCCTTGCTGGTCGAGAGCACCCCGGACGTGCCGAGGTAGCCACACGATCCGGCCTGGTAGGCGCGGTCCGGGGTCCAGCCGTCGCCGAGCAGGTCGGTGTGCCCGGTGGTCGCGCCCGAGTCGATGGCGGACTGGAACGCGGGAACGACGATCCGGACCGTGATCGTCCGGGTCAGCGCCCGGCCGCTCTGCGAGGTCACGGTGAGCGATCCGGTCTGGAAGGTGCCGGGGGACATGCCCGCGGCGCTGACCGTCACGGTGGCGGTGGCCGTCGAGCCGCTCGCCAGGGATCCGGACCCGCCGGACACGCTCAGCCACGGGAGGTCCGGGGTCTCGGTGACTGCGTACGGGGTCCCGAGCGCGCCGGTGTTCTTCAGAGCCAGTGTGCGGGTGCGCGTCTGGCCCGGCGGAACCACGACCTCCAGTTCGCTCGGCGTGACCGTGACGTTGGCCGTGCGCAGGACCGCGTCGAACGGCGAGACGCCCAGCGCGGCGACGGTCACCGATCCGGAGGCGCTCTCGTAGCCCGGCGCGCTCACCGTGACCGGCACCGAGCCCGGCGGGATCTGGGCCACGTAGTAGCCCTCTGCTGTGGTGGTCACGGCCACACTCCCGACCGTGACCGTGGCCCCGCCGACTCCGAGTCCGTCGTTGCCGTCGGTGATCCGGCCTCGCACGACCCCGGACTTCGTGGCCCGGAACCGGATCGCCGTTCCGTCGGCGATCGCGGCCGAGTTGTACGAGTACTGGTACGCGCCGGTGCCGGTGGCGTCCTCCACCCCGATCGTCGCCCCGCTGCCGGCCTCGATTCCGGCGCCGGTGACGTCCTTGTAGCGGTAGACGACTGAGCCGTCCTCGCCGGCGAGCGCGACGAAGGAGACCCGGGCCGTGGCGTCGGCGTAGAACTGCACGTTGCGCCACTCGACCGCGAAGTAGCGGTGTGGTGCCGTGCCGACGACTCCGGTGTAGACGCCCGCGTCGGCGTCGACCCGCAGGTCGTCCCAGAACGGGTAGAGCGCTGCGTTCGGGTTGAGCGTCGACGGCAGGGGCGTGTTGGCCCCGGTGGTCGAGGACTGGCCGAACGCGATGTTGCCGTTCGTGCTCACGTCCGCCCGCGCGTAGCTCTGCCCGTACAGCGGGACCGGGAACGGCAGCGCCACCGAGGTCGTGAAGTCGTCGCCGGCGAGGTCGAGCTTGCTGGTCAGCGCCGGGTAGGGCACGTCGGTGGACGCGCACGAATAGCCGAACGCGTCGGTGTGGCCCGGCAGCACGACGTCGAGCACGGTGTTCCCGGCGAGGTCGACGGGCTGGCTCGCCGGATCCGCGCAGCGGTCGGGACTGCTGGCCGTCAGGGTGTAGTGGCCGTCGGGCGCGGTGAGGGAGTAGCGGCCGTCCGCGCCCGTGGTGGTGCTCGCCGGGGTCCCCGCCAGGCTGACGACGGATCCGGCGACCGGCCCGTCCGCGGTCGTCACCGTGCCGGTCAGCGTCCCCGTGGGGGCTACCGCGAGGTCCAAGTCGGCGGTGACCGTGCCGCCCTCGGTGACCGTGGCCGTCGTGGACGCGGTGCGGTAGCCGTACTTGGCGGCGCTCACCGTGTAGTCCCCGGCGGCGAGCACCGGGAAGTCGTAGCTGCCGTCCGCGCCGGTCGAGGCCGTGCGCTGGACCGTGCCGCCGGCCGTCACCGTCACCCCTGCCAGCGGCTGGCCGCCGGAGGTCACAGTGCCGCGCAGAGTCCCGGACGGGCCGCGCGGCGAGGCCGTGACCGCCGCGAACGCGTCCAACCGGCCCTCGCCGTAGGTGAGGTTGTCACCGGGTGTCCCGCCGGGGCAGTCCTCGTCGGGGACGTCGACGGCGGTCTTGTCGAGGATCGCGCGCGTCTCGTCCACGTGCCCCCGCAGCGCCGGAGCCGCGGACCACATCAGCGCGACCGTCCCGGACGTGTGCGGCGCGGCCATCGAGGTGCCGTTGAACGAGTCGAACCCGCCGGGGATCGAGGAGTACACGTCCACGCCCGGCGCGGTGATGTTCGGCTTGATCTCGCCGTCCTGGCCGAGGCCGCGGCTGGAGAAGCTGGCGATCGTGCCGGTCCGGTCGAACGCGCCGCTGGAGTAGCTCTGTACGTACCCGCCCGGGGATCCGGTGGTGTCGCAGGCGTCGCCGTTGTTGCCGTTGGAGAACGAGGGGAAGATCCCGGCGGCGACCCACGAGGCGACGATCTCCGAGTACCAGGTGTCCGTGTCGTCGGATCCCCAGGAGTTGTTCACCACGTCCGGCGCGAGGTCCGGGCGCGGGTTCTGGTTGTTCAGGTCCGTCGGCGCGACGATCCACTGACCGGCCGCGAGCAGCGAGGACTCCGTGCACGAGCTGGTCTCGCAGCCCTTCGCCGAGATCCAGCGGGCGCCGGGGGCGACCCCGATCTGGTGGGTGCCGTCGTCGCCGGCCATCGTGCCCATCGTGTGGGTGCCGTGATCGTTGTTGTCGCACGGCTCGGCGGCCGGGCAGGTGTGCGACGGATCGAACCAGTTGTAGTTGTTGTCGACGGTCCCGTCCGCGTGGCGGCCCCGGTAGGCCGCGGCGAGCGCCGGGTGGGTGAAGTCGACCCCGCTGTCGACGCTGGCGACCGTGATGCCCTCGCCGCGGTCGCCGTACTGGGACCAGACGTGGGGCGCGCCGATCGCGTCGATGTTCCACTCGACCCCGCTGGTCGCGGCGAGGTGGGGCTGCTTGCGGGCGGCCGGCTTCGGCGCGGCCACGGACTTGTCGGCCTCGATCCGGGCGACATCGGGGCGCGCGGCCAGGGTGTCGAGCAGCTTGGCGGGGCCGGTCACGCGGATCCGGTTCGAGATCCAGAACGGCTGGTAGTCGGCCTGGGCGGCGTCGAGGATCGCCTTCAGCGGGGCCTGGCTGGTGCTCGCGAGCGCGGTCTTGATCCGGTACACCTCGGTGCCCTTGGCCTGCTTGGTGGCCTTGCCGGCCGCCGACGAGAGGCTGGCCTGCTTGCCGAGGACGATCCAGAAGGTCGCCTTGCCGTCGGCGGCGTCGCGGGTGACGGCGGCGTCGATCTTGGCGGGGCTGGTTGCGCTGGCGGGTGCGGCGTTCGCCGTCGATGGGGCGGCGGTCGCCAGGGCGAGCCCGCCGATCACCCCGATCGTCAGCGCACGCCAGCGGCGGTGGGTAACCACGGGGGGCTCCTCTCCGGATCCGGTTTCGGGGCAGGTGGGCGAACACCGCAAACTTTTGCGGAAACCGGTGCGTAGCGGGGCGTTTTCGCAGATCCGGAACACGCACGAGCCCGCACCCCCTCAACGGGAACGCGGGCTCGTTGGTGCGCTCGGCGAGGTCGGAAATGGTGTGGTCGCCGACGGCGTGAAGCCGACCTGGAACTCGGCGCTGATCAGCCGACATTCATCGGCTGGCCTGGTCGCTGCGCCGTCCCAGGTGGGAGCCCTCACGGAAACCTCTCGGGTAAAGCGGCATGGCATCGGTGCCGGGTAACGGCGCGGCCGCGGCCCGAAGGCGGGACCGCCGCAGGCAGCGGGGCGGCCCGGGTTCACCACCCGCGGTTGGGTGCTTACGGTTCGCGGCGCCACATCGGGAATTGCTTGTCGGAGGCGCTGGGTGTCAGGAAGACCGCATTCGGCTGGGCTGGGCAGGATCTGAGTGGCCGCAGGCGCCTGCGGCGGTCCCGCCTTCGGGCCGCGGTCGCTGCGCCGTCCCAGGTGGGAGCCCTTGATCCGAGCGCGGGGGTCGGTGCGATGGCATCGGTGCCGGGTAACGGCGCGGCGCGGGTGGTGAACCCGGGCCGCCCCGCTGAGGCGCGGATGCCCCTGCCGACATGGTTTGCGGCAGGCATAGCCGACGTGGCGGTTGGCGACGGCCGA
>JAOPVE010000198.1 GCA_025963185.1 Actinomycetes bacterium | reverse complement strand
GGATCCTGCTGATCACCGTCAAGAGCGGCACCGCGAGCATCGCCGAGCTGTCGGCCCGGGGCGGGTCCGGGCTCTCGCACGGCACCCAGCTCGCCGCGTTCGCGCTGCTCCTGGTCGCGTTCGCGGTCAAGAGCCCGCTGTGGCCCCTGCACACCTGGCTGCCCGACGCGCACACCGAGGCGCCGACCGTGGGATCCGTGCTGCTCGCCGGCGTGCTGCTGAAGATGGGCACCTACGGGCTGATCCGGCTGGGGCTCCCGGTCCTGCCCGAGGGGGCCCGCGCGTTCGCGCCGTTGATCGGGGTGCTGGCGGTCGCCGCGATCATCGCCGGATCGCTGATCTGCCTGGCCCAGGACGACCTCAAGCGCCTCATCGCCTACTCCAGTGTCGGCCACATGGGATTCGTGCTGCTCGGCGTGGCCACGCTCACGGCGGCGGGCATCCAGGCCGCGCTGATCGGGAACATCGCCCACGGCGTCCTCACCGGCCTGCTCTTCTTCCTCGCCGGAGCCCTCAAGGATCGCTACGGCACCGGATCGCTCGCCCGGCTCGGCGGCCTCGGATCGGCCAGCCCGCGCCTCGCCGGGCTGCTCGGCTTCGCCGCGATCGGCAGCCTCGGCCTCCCCGGGCTGGCCGGGTTCTGGGGCGAGGCGTTCGCCGTCATCGCGTCCTGGCAGCGCGGCGGCCTGTTCGTGGTGCTCGCCGTCGTCGCCGCGATCGGGGCCGCCGTGACGGCCGCCTACTTCCTCCGGATGCTGCGGTTGGTGGTCAGCTCACCCGCGCCTGTTCCTTCGCTGGCCGGGCCGTCCGCCGGCGAACTGGTGGCCTGGGTGCCGCTCGTGGCGCTCGCGCTCGCCATCGGGGTGTGGCCGGCGCTGGTGCTCGCGGTGACGTCCACGCCGGTCGACGCGCTGGTCAGGGCGGTGACCCGGTGATCGACCACGTTGCCCTGCTGCCCGTGTACGCGGTCGCCGCGTCGGCGGTCCTCGTGCTGGTGGCCGACCTGATGTTCCCTGGCCGCCGCTCGGCACTGCTGGTGCTCGGGGCGCTCGGTCCGCTCGCGGGCGGGGTGCTGGGCTTCGTCCCCGGGGTCCGGCGCACGTTCTGCGTCGCGGCCACCGTTCTGCCGGGCGGGGTGCGGGTGCCGTCGTCGTGCTCGTTCGCCACCGACCGCGGGACTGCGATCCTCGTCGCGGTGTTCTGCCTGATCACGCTCGTGGTCCTCGGGGTGTCTGGGCCGGCCGTGCGATCCGGATCCGTCCCGGCCGGGGAGTACACGTTCCTGCTGCTCTGCTCGCTGACCGGCGCGGTCGTGCTCGTTTCGGCCCGTGACCTGATCACGCTGATCGTCGCCCTGGAGACCCTGACCCTGCCGCTGTACGCCCTCACGGGGCTGCGCCGGGACGTGCGATCCGCCGAGGCCGCGGTCACGTTTTTTGTGGTGTCCGTCGTCTCGACGGCGATCTCGCTGCTCGGCGCCGCGCTGCTCTACGCCGTGACCGGCGCTGTCCACCTCGACCGGCTGGCGCTCGTCCTCGGTGGCGCCCCGGCAGGGCGGGGCGCGCCGCTCGCGTTCGCGGCGGTCGCCCTGGTCCTGGCCGGGCTCGCGTTCAAGCTCGCCGCCGTCCCGTTCCACGCGTGGGCGCCGGGAACCTACGACGGCGCCCCGCTGCCGGTCGCGCTGTACCTCTCGGCCGCGTCGAAGCTCGGCGGGGTGATCGCGATCGTGCTGGTCGCGGTCGTCGCGCTGCGCCCGTACGGCGCGTCGGCGGGGCTGCTGCTCGGCGTCGTGGCCGTCCTGACCATGACCGTCGGCAACCTGGTGGCGCTGCGGCAGCGGCGGATGGTCCGGCTGCTCGCCTGGTCGTCCGTCGCGCAGGCCGGCTACCTGATCGCGCCGCTGGCAGTCATCGGCCGGGCGCCCGCCGCCGCGCTGTCCGGGGTGTTCGCCTACACGTTCTTCTACGTCCTGATCAACGCCGGAGTCTTCGCCGCCGTCATCGCCGTGCGCGGCTGGGCCTCCGGCGGCGCGATCGAGGAGTACCGCGGCCTGGCCCGCCGATCGCCGTGGATGGCGTCCCTGCTGGTCCTGGGCCTGGCCGGGCTCGCAGGGCTACCGCCCGGCTTCGCTGGCCTGTTCGCGAAGGTCGCGGTCGTCCGCGCACTATTGAGCGGATCGGCGTCCTGGCTCGCCATCGCCGTCGCGATCAACGCGGTGATCGGGCTGGCCTACTACGCGAGACTCGCGGCGCTGCTGTTCTCCTCCCCCGCGGCCGTGCCTGAAGTGGTGCTCGCTGGGGCCTCGTCAGGGTTGGCCGGTGACGGCGGCTCGGCTGGCGAGGGTGGCTCGGGTGGCGAGGGTGGTTCGGGTGGCGCGGGGGCCTTTGGTGGCTCGGCTGGCGAGGTCGGCTCAGGTGGCCGCGCGGGTCTTGGTGGCTCGGGCGGCGACGGTGGCATGGGCGGCGCGGGGGCTTTTGGTGGCGTGGGGCGCTCGGGTGGCTCGGGGGGCTTTGGCGGCTCGGGTGGCGAGGGGGTGGCCGGGGGTGTTTCGGCCGCCGACGAGCCCGGCGTTGTCGCTGGTGGGCGGGGTGCTTTCGTGGTCGCCGTGGCGATTGGCGCGGCCGCCGTGATCCTCGGATTCGCGCCCCAGTTCGTCTTCACCGTGTCAAGGCTCATCGCCGATCTGTGGACCTGACGGTCCGCTGTGGACAGCCCCTCCGCACCCTCCTGATCTGCCCGACACTGGATCGCGCCACCGGATCTCCGGCGGCGATCCACCGTCGGGAGGTGCCCGGTGTCCGAGCTGATCGTCCTTGCCCGCCGCCTCGACGAGCTGGCCGCCCGCGTCCGTGAGGCCGGGGTCCGCCCCGCGCGGCGGCTCGCGTCGATCGACTGGCAGTGCCCGCGCGGCGACCGGGCCAGGGCCGAGGCCGAGCACCTGCGAAGATCCGCGGCCGCGGCGGCGGGGTCCCTCGGCGAGGCGGCCGGGCTGCTCCTGCGGGCGGTCCGGTGATCACCGCCGATCCGCGGGCGCTGCGGCTCGCCGCCCGGGAACTGGCCGCGGGCGGTGGCGAGGTGCTGGGCCTCGCGGCGGCTGGCCAGGCGGTCCTGCTCCATCCCGCCGTGGGTTTCGCTGCGCTGCGATCGCCGGCGTCGGCCGGGCGCGCGGTTGCGATGGCCGAGCCGGCGCTCGCCGGGCTGGTTGTACTCGCCGCCCGCTTCGAGGCGCTCACCGCCGAGGTGCTGGCGCAGGTGGCGGCCCTGGAGGCGGCCGAGGTCGTGGCGCTGGCTCTCCGCGTCGCCGACACCGGGGCCGGGGTGGCGCTGGAGCTGGCGCTGCGCTCGGCCGACCTCCCGATCGCCGTCGAGCGCGCTCAGCTCGACGAGTTGCTGCCCCAGGCGACCGGGGTCGTCACCGAGGTGCGCTCGCCCGCCGGCGGGCCCGATCCGTCGATCCATGGGCTGTTCGCTCGGCTGGGCACGCTGCCGCGCGGCGAGGTGGAGATCGTCCCGGTGCTCGGTGCCGACGGGGTCCCCCGGTACGTCGTGCTGCTCCGGGGGATCGATCCGGCGCCGAACCCGACGCTCAACTCGGCGGCCCAGGCAGTCCAGACGAGTGATCGCCGCAGCGACGCGTACTCGCGGTCGGTCGCGGCGGCGCTGCGCCTGGCCGGGGTCCCGCCCGGCGCCGAGCTGATGCTCGTGGGGCACAGCCAGGGTGGCATCGCGGCGATGAACCTCGCGGCGGATCCGCGCTGGCACGTCACCCACGTCCTCGCCGCCGGATCCCCGATCAGCAACAAGCGCGTCCCGCCGGGTACGCGGGTCCTGCGGGTGGAGAACCGTGGCGATCCGGTGCCGCTGCTCGACGGGGATCGCGAGTCCGGCGCCTACGTGTTCGGCCCGCCACCCCGGCTGTCCCACCTGCTGTCCTCCCACGACCTCCGGCCGGGGTACCTGGACGAGCTGGACACTGCGCGTTTCGCTGCGGATCCCCTGGTCAGGGCCTTCACGAGCAGCGCAGCGCCCTATCTCGGGGCGGGCTACGGCGCGCCCCGCCGATTCCGTCTCGACGCCGGCAAATTCGGGCCGCCGGCCGTGCTCGTCGGGTTGAGTGGCCACGCGGTGGGCAACGATGGGGGAGGCTGATTGTTGGCATCGATGGCGCGCTACCGGCGGGAACGTGCGCCCCGCCGCCGGCGTTGATCGAGGTGTCGGGTGTCCCCGGCGCATTACTGGAGGAGAACGTGCACCGCTATTTCAACGGCCTGAAGACCGCGCTGCTGCTCGGTCTGCTCAGCGCTCTCATCCTCGTCATCGGCTACAGCTTCGGCGGCTCGACCGGCCTGGTGATCGCCACGGTGATCGCCCTGGCCATGAACGGCATCAGCTACTTCTACTCCGACCGCATCGCCCTGCGCTCGATGCGCGCCTACCCGGTCAGCGAGGTCGACCAGCCCGCGCTGTACTCGATGGTCCGCGAGCTCGCCACGCAGGCCGGCCAGCCGATGCCGCGGCTCTACATCAGCCCGACCAACCAGCCGAACGCGTTCGCGACCGGCCGCAATCCGCGCAACGCGGCGGTGTGCTGCACCGAGGGCATCATGCAGATGCTTACCCCGCGCGAGCTGCGCGGAGTCATCGGGCACGAGCTCTCGCACGTGTACAACCGCGACATCCTGATCGCCTCCGTCGCCGGTGCCCTGGCGACGATCATCACCATGCTCGCGAACCTCGCGTGGTTCATCCCGATGGGCGGGTCCGACGACGACGACGGCCCGAACCCGGTGGTCCTGCTGGCGATGCTCGTGCTCGGTCCGGTGGCAGCCAGCCTGATCCAGCTCGCGATCAGCCGGTCCCGCGAGTACCAGGCCGACGCATCGGGCGCGCAGCTCACCGGCGATCCGCTGGCGCTGGCGAGCGCGCTGCGGAAGATCCACATGGGCACGCAGGCGCTGCCGCTGCCGCAGGAGTCGCGGCTGGTCTCGACGAGCCACCTGATGATCGACAACCCGTTCCGCGGCGGCGTGATCGCCAAGCTCTTCAGCACCCACCCGCCAATGGAAGAGCGGGTCGCCCGGCTCGAAGAGCTGGCCGGGTCCGGCGGCGGGTACCCGTCGAACTACTACTACCAGGACCGCATGTAGCGCTCGGCGGTGCGCTGTTGCGGTGTTTCGCCGCTCAGCGCGCCCCGTGCACCGCGCCGCCGCCTGGGCAAGGCGCGCTGGCCGCGCAGGTCGGTGTCGCGGCCGGCACGTCCGCGTTTGCGGCCGACGTGCCGGGCTGTGAGGGGTGCGGTGTAGGGGCGACTAGCGGCGGACTGCGTGTGACGGCGGCAGCGTTCCGCGGTTTCCGCTGCTGCCCTCGCTGGGCCACGTGCCATGCGGGGCGGGGCTTCCTAGATTCGGGGCGATTCGGGAAGCGCGCCGATTCGGTGCGCGATCGGCTCGCATCTGTGCCGGACTGCGGGTGCGCGAGTGAGCGGGCGGTTCGGGTGCGCGGGCGGTTCGGATGCGCGCCGCGCTACCGGTGTGCGCGAATCGCGACGGTTCGGATGCGCGGGCGGTTCGCGGTGCGGTCGGCTCGCGTGCGCGCCGTGCGGGCGGTTCGGGTGCGGCCGTTCGGGGCGGTGGGGTTCCCGCGAGGGGTGGCGTTTCGGGCGGGGTAACGGCCGCTCAGTGTGGTCGCTCAGCCCGGATGGTTCGCGGCTCGCTGGCGTGCGCGGTACGCCGAGACCGTGGTCCGGCTGGCGCAGGTCTCCGAGCAGTACCGGCGCGACCGGTTGCGCGAGGTGTCGACGTACACGTCCTCGCAGTCGTCGGCGGCGCAGACGCCCAGCCGGGTGCGGCCGTCGCGGGTCAGCACGT
>JAOPVE010000151.1 GCA_025963185.1 Actinomycetes bacterium | reverse complement strand
CGCACTGACTGCCGTCGCCGCCGTGGCCGCGCTGACCCTCACGCACACCCCGCCCGCCGGGATCGCCCGGTACGCCGCGTACCTGGCCCTGGGCGTGCTGCTGCCCGGAGTGCTCGTCTACCGCGCGCTGCGGGGTCCGGCCCGGGCGCTGATCGACGACCTGGCGATGGGCGCCGCCACGGGTTTCGCGCTCGAACTGGCCGCCTGGGCGCTGTACTCGGCGGCCGGCCTGCGGGCGTGGATCTGGACCTGGCCCGCGCTCGTCGTCGCCTCGTTCGCGCTGGTCCCGGGCTTACGCAAGCACTGGCTGGCCAGCTACGAGCAGCGGTTGCCGACGGCCGCGGCCTGGGGATCCGCGGCGGTGGCGATCCTGTCCACCGGGTACCTGGCGCTGACCTACTTCGCGGTGAACCCGCTGCCCCCGTCCGCGGGGAGGCCGGTCTACTACCAGGACCTGCTGTTCCACCTCGCGCTCGCCGGCGAGGCCAAGCACCACTTCCCGCTCCAGACCCCGCAGACCGCCGGCGAGCCCCTGCACTACCACTGGTTCGCCGACGTGCACCTCGCCGTCGCCAGCCAGCTCAGCGGCACGGAACTGTCAACGGTGTTGTTGCGGCTGTGGCTGCTACCGGTCGTGCTCGTGAGCATCGGGCTGGTGGTGGCGGCGGGCTGGCGGCTGTCCGGCCGCGCCGCTGCCGGCGTGATCGCCGCCGCGCTGATCTTCGCCGTCGGCGAGCTGGACCTCTTCGGCCGCACGCAGTCGCTGTTCGGATCCGTGTACGACTTCACGGTCTGGGCCAGCCCGTCCATGACCTACAGCTACCTCACGCTGATCCCGCTGGTGGCCCTCGTGGGCACGGCCCTGTCGGCAGCCCCGAGCCGCGGCACCTGGGCGCTGACCGGGCTGTTCCTGGCCGCGGCGACCGGGGCGAAGGCGAGCACGATCCCGGTGCTGATCGGCGGGCTCACCGTGGTGGGCGCGGTCCTGATCACCCGGCGCACACTCACGCGGACCGTGGCCTGGCTGTTCGCCGCCACAATCCTCGCCCAGGTCGCCGCCGCCGTCGTGCTGTTCCGCGGCACCTCGTACGGCACGACGGTGGATCCGCTGTCGGCGGTGACCGCCATGCCGCTCGCGCATTCGGTGCTGGCCGGGCGGTCCGGGTGGCACGCGGCGGTCCTCACCGGGCTGCTCGTGGTGTTGTGGGCGGTCACGCTGTTCGCCCGGCTCGCGGGGATCGCCGCCCTGAGCCCCAGCCGGATCAGCCGCGCGCAGCTCTTCCTCGCCGGGTGCCTCGCCGCCGGAGTCGCCGCCACCCTCGCCCTCGGCCACCCCGGCCTGAGCCAGGTCTACTTCCTCAAGACGGCCTGGATCCCCGGGGCGCTTCTCGCGGGCTGGGGCATGGCCCGGCTCGCCGCCGCGAGTCCCCGCGCGGCCTTACTCGCCGCCGGGGCCTCGGCCGCCGCAGCCACGGCCGTCGCCGTACTCGCCCAGGCGCCCTCGGGATCCGGGGGGCGTGCCCTGGCGACCGCCGCCGCCCCCGCGGCGATCCTGGTGGTGCTGGGAGCCCTCGCAGCGGCCCTGTGGTTCGTGCTCCGCGGATCCCGCCGGGGCGCTGGGCTCGTCGTTGCGGTAGCGGCCGTCGCCGCTGTCGGCGTGCCCTCGTTCGCCGTCAAGTACGCGCCGCTCGCCCGGGGGGTCGCCGCGGGGCGGATCCCGGCCAGCTCACCCACCGGCACCCCGGCCGGCCAGGTACTCGCCGCCCGCTGGATCCGCGACCACAGCGATCCGCGCGATGTGGTCGCCACCGACGCGCACTGCCGTCCGGGCGGCACGGCGGGCCGGTGCGACGCGCGCTCGTTCTGGGTCGGGGCGTTCACCGAGCGGCGAGTGCTCGTCGAGGGCTGGGGCTACAACGCGCGCCTGCAGGCCCTCGGCAACACCGCGAGCCACCGGTACACCGAATGGCCGTTCTGGGACGCGCACAAACTCGCCGTCAACGACGCCGCCTTCACCGCGCCCACCGCGCCCGGGCTCGCCACCCTGCGTGGGTACGGGGTCCGCTGGCTGATCACCGACCACCCGGCCGCCCCGGCGCTCGCCGCGCTGGCCCCGCCGCGATACCAGTCGGGGCCGGTCACGGTGTACGAGCTGCGTTAGGGCCTGTGTGCACACCCAGCTGACCGGCTACGCCGGACTCAGGAAGCGCCCGGCGGCGCCGCGGATCACTTCGTGAGCCGCGTCTCGCTCGGCCAGAGATGTGCACACAAGCCCTAGCGGATGTGGCCGTCGCCGGTCACGACGTAGGTGGTGCTGGTCAGCTCCGGCAGGCCCATCGGGCCACGGGGGTGAAGCTTCTGTGTCGAGATGCCGATCTCGGCCCCGAACCCCTACTCGCCGCCGTCGGTGAACCGGGTCGAGGCGTTCACCATCACGGCGGCGCTGTCCATCCGGGCCACGAACCGGCGGATCGCCGGCTGCGACCGCGACACGATCGCCTCGGTGTGGCCGGTGCCCCACTTCCGGATGTGCG
>JAOPVE010000148.1 GCA_025963185.1 Actinomycetes bacterium | reverse complement strand
GTGCCGGACAGGCTGGCGGTAGTGCTGAGAGCACCCACCGACAGGGCCACGCGACGGATGAAGCAGGCGCGGGCGGTGTAGCCGGCGTCGTTCACGATCCGGGACCACAGGGGGCCGGCGACGGCCGTGGTGTCCAAGCGACCGACGACAGCGGCACGTAGTGGGATCAGGCGTGGTGGCGGAAGCCTCGGCCTGTTTTGCGGCCGAGATAGCCAGCGGTGACGAGGTGCTCAAGTAGGGGGGCTGCCGCGAAACCGGGTTCGCGGAATTCGAGGTAGAGCTCCCGCTGGATCGCCAGGGCGACGTCCAGCCCGACGACGTCGAGGAGCTCGAACGGCCCCATGGGGTAGCCGCAGCCGACCTTCATGGCCGCGTCGATGTCGTCGGCGGTCGCGTAGTGCGCCTCCAGCATCCGGACCGCGTCGTTGAGGTACGGAAACAGCAGGGCGTTGACGATGAAACCGGCCCGGTCCTGGCAGTGCACCGGGTGCTTGCCCAGCCGCTCGCACACGGCCCGCGCGGTGGCGATCACCTCGGCCGACGTGGACACCGTCGAGACGACCTCGACCAGCTTCATCACCTGGGCGGGGTTGAAGAAGTGCAGGCCGACGACATCGCCGGGACGGCTGGTCGCGACCGCGCACTCGATCACCGGGAGGCTGGACGTGGTGGTGGCGAGCACCGTGCCGGGCTTGCAGACCTCGTCGAGTTCGGCGAAGAGCGCGCGCTTGACGGCGAGGTCCTCGACGACGGCCTCGACCACGAGGTCTGCCTCGGCGAGGTCGGCGATGCTGTCGGTGAGAGTGACCGCGGCGAGCGCCGCGTCGCGATCCGCATCGGAGAGTTTGCCCTTGGCCACGCCACGGTCCAGGGACTTGGCGAGGGCCGCCCGGACGCCCTCGGTGCGCTCGGCCGTGCGCGCCACCAGGACCACCTGGAAGCCGGCCTTGGCGAAGACCTCGGCGATTCCGGTGGCCATCGTGCCCGACCCGGCCACGCCCACCGTGCGGACCTCGCGCGCGCCCTCGGTGGCCGCGCCGGGCTGCGGGGTCAGGGTGTCGGGCACGACCACGGGGGATCCGGGCTGGTCGTAGCTGTAGAAGCCGCGGCCGGACTTGCGCCCGAGCAGCCCGGCCGTGACCAGTTGCTTGATGATCGGGGCGGGCGCGTGGAGGCGGTCGCGGCCCTGCTTGTACATCGTGTCGAGGATCTCGTACGCGGTGTCGAGGCCGATCAGGTCCATGAGGGCGAGCGGGCCCATCGGCAGTCCGCAGCCGAGCTTCATGGCCGCGTCGATGTCCTCGCGGGTGGCGTACCGCGACTCGTACATCGCCACCGCGTGGTTGAGATAGCCGAACAGCAGGGCGTTGGCGATGAACCCGGCCTTGTCACCCACGGTCACGTCGACCTTGCCGAGGCGGACCGCGAGCGCCTCCACGTCCGCGACGACCTGCGGATCGGTCACCACCGTGCGGATCACCTCGACCAGCTTCATCACCGGCGCGGGGTTGAAGAAGTGCATGCCGACGACGCGGTCGGGCCGGTGGGTGGCGACGGAGATCTCGGTGACTGACAGCGAGGACGTGTTGGTGGCGAGGATCGCCTCGGGCGGGACGATCCGGTCGAGGTCGGCCAGGATCCGCTGCTTGAGGTCGAGGTGCTCGGGGACGGCCTCGATCGCGAGGTCCACCCCGGCGAGTGCGGCGAGCGAGGTGGCGTAGCTGATCCGCCCGTGCAGGGACTCGGCCTCGTCCTCGGTGAGCTTGCCGCGCTTGACGGCCCGGCCGAGGGATCCGCTGACGTGCCCGCGGCCTCGCTCGACCGCGGCGGCGTCCTCCTCGACGGCGATGACCGAGAGGCCCGCCTTCGCGAAGACCTCGGCGATCCCGGCGCCCATCGTGCCGAGTCCGACCACCCCGACGGTGCTGATCTCGCGGCTGCTCACTTCGCGCGTCACGGGCGCCTCCCCTTCTCCGGCCGTCCGCTGGAGTCTTACATAGCGGGACGCACCGACAGGATCGCCGGGGAAGGTGAATCGGTCTCACTTACCAGCGGGTAACGAAGTCCCTAGACTTGCCGGCATTCCCCCACAGGAGGCTGCGATGACCGTCACCCCCGCGCCGGCCGGCACGCCCGTGCTCGACGGTGGCGAGCTGATCTCCACCTCCCCCGCGACGGGCGCCGAGGTCGGCCGCTTCCCCGTCGCGGGCGAGGCCGAGGTCGCCGCCGCCGTGGCCGCCGCCCGCGACTCCGCCATCTGGTGGCGCGGCCTCGGGTACGCGGGCCGCCGCGCTCGCCTCGGGGCGTGGCGGGCGATGATCGCCACCAGGTCCGCCGAGCTGTGCGAGCTGATCAACCACGAGACCGGCAAGCCCGCCGCGGACGCCCAGATCGAGGTGCTGACCACGGTCGAGCACCTGTCCTGGTCGGCGCGCAGGGCCAAGAAGGTGCTCGGCCCGCGCCGGGTGCCCGCCGGGATGATCATGCCGAACCAGGCCGCGACGCTGGAGTACGAGCCGCTCGGCGTCGTCGGCGTCATCGGCCCCTGGAACTACCCCGTGCTCACCCCGATGGGGTCGATCGCCTACGCGCTGGCCGCCGGGAACGCGGTCGTGTTCAAGCCCAGCGAGTACTCCCCCGCCGTCGGGCAGTGGCTCGCCGACCGGTTCGCCGAGGCGGTCCCCGGGCCTGCGGTGCTCCAGGCGGTCCATGGCATGGGCGAGACCGGCGCCGCGCTGTGCCGGTCCGGGGTGGGGAAGATCTCTTTCACCGGATCCACGAGAACCGGCAAGCAGGTCATGGCCGCCTGCGCCGAGACGCTGACCCCGGTGCTCATGGAGTGCGGCGGCAAGGACGTGCTGATCGTCGACGCCGACGCCGACCTCACCGCCGCCGCCGACGCCGCCCTGTGGGGCGGCATGGCCAACGCGGGCCAGACCTGCGTCGGCGTCGAGCGGGTCTACGCCCTCGCGCCGGTCTACGACAAGTTCGTCGAGGTGCTGACCGCCCGCGCCGCCCAGCTCACGCCCGAGCAGGTCGGCGTGACCACCATGCCCAGCCAGCTCGACGTGATCCGGCGCCACATCGCCGACGCGCTCGACCGCGGCGGCCGGGCCGTGTTCGGTGGGCTGGAGTCGGTGCGGGCGCCGCACGCGGATCCGGTGATCCTCGTCGACGTGCCCGAGGACGCCGCGGCGGTCCAGGAGGAGACGTTCGGCCCGACGCTCACCGTGGCGAAGGTCCGCGACCTGGACGAGGCCGTCCACCTCGCGAACGGCACCCCGTACGGGCTCGGCGCCACCGTGTTCTCGAAGTCCCGCGGCATGGAGATCGCCCGGCGGCTGCGCTCGGGCATGGTCGCGATCAACGGGATCGTCTCGTTCGCCGGAGTCGCGGCCCTCCCGTTCGGCGGCGTCGGCGACTCGGGCTTCGGCCGGATCCACGGCGACGACGGCCTCCGCGAATTCTCCCGAGCCAAGTCGATCGCCAGGGCCCGGTTCGCGCCGCTCGTGCCGATCCTCAGCTTCGACCGCACCGCGAAGACGGACGCGCTGCTCGGCAAGCTGATCCGGCTGCGCTACGGCCGCAAGTAGTTACCCAGGAACCCGTCGGCGGGCATGCCGAGGCCGATCACCGTGGCGGCGGCGAGCACCAGACAGGGGTCCACGTCGCGGCCGCGCGATCCGGTCATGTCGATCACGAAGCGCTTGGCGAAGATCCGCCGCCGGTGCGCCATCCGGCCGAACCGGTGCCCGGCCGCGTCGGCGATCCGCCATTTGCTCGCGCCGAACGGCATGAACCGGCGGAACCGGAACGGGCCAGACTCCATGACATGCCCCTGCGGATCGCCACCGGGCGCGTGCAGGTCGATCCGCCGCCGCCGGGCGAGCAGCAGCCAGGTCCGCACCACGAGCATGCCCAGGACCGTGCCGTGGCGAGTGTCGATCACGTCGTAGAGAGCGACGTGGCCCAGCCGGCGCTCCCAGCCGGTCAGTCCGGCGTCGAAGGCCCGCGCCCGTAACCGCAGCACCCGCTGGACCGGCGCCGAGTTGGTGCAGATGTCGTAGTCGTTCCCGGCGTGCGCCACGTAGAGCCACGCAGCCCCGTCCACGCGGATCTCCCGCCAGTCCCGAAAACCCCCGTACTCCGGGATCGGCAGGTTCTCCTCCAGCACCGCCAGGGTTCCCCTCGCGAACCCGTCAGCCCAGGGCCGGCCGACGACGTACCGCCCGGTACGGATCGCCTGCGGAAGTTCATCAACCAACGGCACCGCCGCACTCTAAAACCCCCACGACCCACCCACCCCAAACCCTGCCCCAACCGGCACACCGCCACCAAGCCTCCCGCCCCCCAGAACGGGACTGTTCGGGTATTCGCGGCGCAATCAGACACCCATGGCAACAACAACCCCGACAGTCGCGCACGAGTCGGCCGGACGAGGCGGCGGGGTGAAGGCGCCGCGCATCTGAGCGCCCGGCGGCCGAGAGCGTCGCAGTGCGCGAGGGCACGGTGGTCGCTCATCACTGCCGGGCGGCACCGAAAGCCATCCGTGGTGCGGAACCCCGCGACTCCCCGCGCCGAAGTGCGGTAACCGGCGCCGGTCAGGACCGGCCACAGTTACCGCAGTCCGGCGGGGGCGGGGCTCCCGGGATCCGCCGTGGTGCCGCGCGGGGGCCGCACTGCACTTCGCAGGTGTGTGGGCTAGAGGCGGGGGTCTACCGGTTCGCTTTCGAGGGCGAGGACCGCGAATACCGGCTCGTGGACGCGCCAGAGCGGCTCGCCCGCGGCCAGGCGGTCCAGGGCCTCGCTGCCCAGGGCGTATTCGCGCAGCGCCAGGGATCGCTTGTGGCCGAGCTGGCGTCCGCGCAGCCGAGCCAGGTTCTCG
>JAOPVE010000434.1 GCA_025963185.1 Actinomycetes bacterium | reverse complement strand
CAGCCACGACGTCCGTGGTGAACCGGTGGTACGGACCGAGCGCGGCGGCGGCGGTCACGATCTTGGTCGTCGAGGCCGGGGTGACGGCCTCGGTGTCGCGGCGGCCGAACAGCGCCTTGCCGGACTCCAGGTCGATCACCGAGAGTGCGACATTGCCGAGGCGCTTGTCCGCCAGCAGCGGGGTCACCGCCTGCGACACGCCGGACTCCGACGCGCCGGCCGCCTGCCCGTCCGGGGCCAGCACCTGCCTCGGATCGCCGAATGCGGGACTACCCGGGATCGACGCCACCCACAGTCCGCGGCCCGCCCCGATGGCCGCCATTCCGGATCGCCCACCAACCGCTACAAAACCGCCGATTCCGACAACGACGAGGGCAGCAACGAGCGCGAGGGTGAGCCAGAGCACACGCCGACGGCGGTCCGCCATGGGGTTGCCTCCTGCAAGGATCGACCTGCGCGCGACACTAACGTCATCCCGCCACCATCCGACTCGACGAGGAGCCAGCAGGTGGAGTTCGACGTCACGATCGAGATCCCCAAGGGTCAGCGAAACAAGTACGAGGTAGACCACGAGACCGGCCGTATCCGGCTGGACCGCATGCTGTTCACCTCGACCCGGTACCCCGCCGACTACGGCTTTGTCGAAGAGACCCTCGGTGAGGACGGCGACCCGCTCGACGCCCTCGTGCTCGTCGACGAGCCCACATTCCCCGGCTGCCTGATCAAGTGCCGCGCGATCGGCATGTTCCGGATGACCGACGAGGCCGGCGGCGACGACAAGGTCCTGTGCGTGCCGGCCAACGATCCGCGCCACGAGCACCTGCGCGACATCCACCACCTACCCGAGTTCGACCGGCTCGAGATCCAGCACTTCTTCGAGGTGTACAAGGACCTGGAGCCCGGCAAGTCCGTCGAGGGCGCCACCTGGACCGGCCGCGTCGAGGCCGAGGCCGAGATCGTCGCCTCCCGCAAGCGCCTGGCCCAGCACAAGAAGCACTGACCCCCCGCACTCCTCGGCCCCGCCCCTGACTGGGAGCGGGGCCGATCGTATCCCCACGGCTCGCGCCGTAAGGGGGTCTTGTTAGCGGTTATGGCCGACCGCCTCCGGCGAGTCGTGCCATGAACCGCTAACAAGACGCACCGATCGATCAGGCCAGGGCCTCGGCCTTGGCTGCTCCCAGTTCGGCCAGCGCCTCGTCCGTGAGGTCGGCGGTGCTGTCCGGGCCGCGCAGCTTGCCATTGCGCAGCGCCAGCGTCGTCAGGATCGACAGGACCGCGATCGCCGCCGCCGCCCAGAACACCGTGTGCAGGGACCGCACGAAGGACTCCTGGATCGCGCCCCGGATCGCGTCCGGAAGAGCCAGGATCTTCTGCGGCTCGCGCAGGACACTCAACGTGCCCCCGCCCTGCTTGGCGGCGGCTACCGCCTGGGCAGGCATGAGCTCGGGCAGCCAGTGCGAGAGCCGGTTGTTCAGGACCGCGCCGAGCACGGCCACGCCGAACGCGCCGCCGAGCGACCGGAAGAACGTCACCGTGCTCGTGCCGGTACCCATGTCCTTGGGCTCGAGGTCGTTCTGCACGGCGAGGATCAGCGGCTGCATCACCAGGCCCATGCCGACGCCGAGCAGCACCATGTAGAGCGAGACCTCAGCCATCGAGGTGTCGACCTGCAGCCGCACATTGCTCAGCAGACCGAGCGAGAGCAGGACCGTGCCGGCGACCGTGAACCACTTGAACCGGCCCAGCTTCGAGATCGCGCGACCGCTGATCACCGAGGTCACGATGATCCCGGCCATGAGCGGCAGCATCAGCAGCCCCGACTTTGTTGCCGACGCGCCCTTGACGACCTGCAGGTACATCGGCACGTAGAGGATCGCGCCGAACATCGCGACGCCCAGCACGAACCCGCCGACGTTCGCGAGCGAGAAGTTCCGCCCCTTGAACAACCGCAGCGGCAGGATCGGCTCGGACGCCCGCGCCTCCCACAGCACGAACAGCACGGACACCGCGACGCCACCGGCGATCAGCCCGATGATCTCTCCGGACTTCCACGGGTGCTCGGGCGTGCCACCCCACGACATGGCCAGCAGGATCAGGCTCACGCCGGTCACCATCAGGGCGGCGCCCAGGTAGTCGATGCTGTGCTCCCGGCGCTGGTGCGGGATCTTCAGCGTGGTCGAGACGACGGCCAGCGCGACGATCCCCAGCGGCAGGTTGATGTAGAAGATCCACCGCCAGTTGTGGTCGGCGAAGTAGCCACCGAGCAGCGGGCCGGCGATCGACGCGATACCGAACACCGCGCCGAACAGGCCCTGGTACTTGGCCCGCTCACGAGGGCTGACCAGGTCGCTGATGACGGTGAACGCGAGGGTCATGAGGCCGCCGGCGCCCAGGCCCTGGATCGCCCGGGTGGCGATGAGCTGCCACATCTCCTGGCTCATACCGGCGAGCAGCGATCCGACGAGGAAGGTGGCGATCGCGAACAGCAGGACCGGCCGGCGTCCGTACAGGTCGGAGATCTTGCCGTAGAGCGGAGTCGATGCGGTGGAGGTGAGCAGGTACGCGGTGAGCACCCACGAGTAGTGCTCGAGGCCGCCCAGCTTGCCGACGATGGTCGGCATCGCGGTTCCGACGATCGTCTGGTCGAGCGCGGCCAGCAGCATGCCGGTCATCAGGGCGAACATGATCGTCAGGATCTGACGATGGCTGAGCTGTGGCCGAGTGCCGGCCTCGGGGTATCCCCCCGCGGTCTGGGCGGTCACGGTGACTCCTTACAGGCGCCGATGGTGTGGTGCTTTTGCAGGTTGACGTTCAGTTGCCCGAGCAGCCGGGCGAAATCTCGCCGGTCGTCCTCGGACCAGTCCGTGAGCAGCTCGCCGAGCAGTGCACGGCGGGCGGCCATGTTGGCGTGCAGGACACGCTTGCCCTCGTCCGTCATGTGGACGAGGAACGCGCGCCGGTCGTCCGGATCGCGCTCGCGGGCGACCAGTCCCTCGGCCTCGAGCGCGGCGAGCTGGCGGCTCGCCGTCGAGAGGTCGATGAACAGGTTCTCCGCGAGCGCGGACGGCCGGATCTCGCTGTGCTCGGCAAGAGCGAACATGCAGAGCAGCGCGGGACGCTCGAGCGTCCGCTCGCCAGGAGCCACGGGCGCGAGGGCGAGCCGCTTCATGCCCTTGACGAACGTGATCAGTTCACTGGCGCACGCCTCGACGGAATCAGGCATCGTCTCCACCCTCCTCAGATAGTTGCTTGCCACAAGCATCGACACCACCCGGCTCTCGCGCAACCCGATTTACCAGTGACCACCGACACATCAGCCCCGCCGGACGGTCCGGTTGCACGGCCCTCCTACGCTGCTCCCGCACAGAGCGGCTGATGCTCTGGCGAAACCCCCCACCACGGAGGACCCGCATGACCCAGGAAAGCCCGGAGCAGCAGGCCAAGAACGAGGCGTTAAGCCGCCGCGGAATGCTCCGTTACGGCGCGTTCGCCGCTGCCGCCGCGGCAGGCGCCGCCGGTTCGGCTGCCCTCGCCACTCCGGCCAGCGCCGCTGCGGGCGATGCGGTCGCGGTCGACGGCACCGTCACCGGAACCGCGGTGACGAAGATCACGGGTTCCAGCCTCGACGTGACCGGCAGCAACGGCGACGCCGGACACACCCTCCCGAAGGCCGCGATCATCGGCCGCTCCGCGGCCGCCGAGGGCACCGGCGTCGTCGGCATCGGCGCGGGCCC
>JAOPVE010000143.1 GCA_025963185.1 Actinomycetes bacterium | reverse complement strand
CGGGGACCTCGCCGCCGAACCGCGCGGCCAGTTCGGCCACGGCGGCGGACGGGGTCGTGGTGCGCAGGCTCTCGCGACCGCCAGGGCCGGTCCAGCTCACGACCGCGGCGGAGGTGTCGCGGCCGCCCAGGGCCGCGGGGGTGGCCACGTCGGCGATCCGGCCGCGGACCAGCACGGCGACCCGGTCCGCGAGCGCCTCGGCCTCGTCCAGGTAGTGGGTGGTGAGCACGATCGTCGTGCCGCCGGCCGCGAGATCGGAGATGAGCTGCCAGAAATCGCGCCGGGCCTGCGGGTCGAAGCCGGTCGTGGGCTCGTCGAGGAACAGCAGTTCGGGCCGCCCGGCGATCCCGAGGGCCACGTCGAGGCGCCGCCGCTGTCCGCCGGACAGGGTCTTGGTCCGGGCGCCGGCCTTCTCGGTGAGGCCGGTCAGGGCGATCGCCTCGGCCGGGTCCAGCGGATCGGCGTAGAAGCGCGTGAAGTGCCCTACCACCTCGCGGACCGTCAGCTCGCCGAAGTCGTTCGCCTCCTGCAGGACCAGGCCGATCCGGTTGCGCCAGGACCGGTCGGCGCGGCGCGGATCCACCCCGAGCACCGACACCTCCCCGGCGTCCCGGTCCCGGTAGCCCTCCAGGATCTCCACCGTGGTGCTCTTACCCGCACCGTTGGGCCCGAGCAGGGCGAACACCTCGCCGCGCTCGACGGTCAGGTCCACACCGTCCACCGCGGGCTGGCCGCGATAGCTCTTGTGCAGCCCCCGCACGCTGATCACCGTTTCTGTCATGTCCTCAGCCTGCCGGGATTCGGCCCGCCAGGGGAGCACCGCCCGGCTGCGCCGCCCGTCCACCGGACGGCTTACTCAGTGGCGGCCGGGGAGCTTCACGACCGTGATGAAGAAGTCGTCGATCCGGCGGATCGCGGCCATGAACTGGTCGAGGTCCACCGGCTTGGTGACGTAGGCGTTGGCGTGCAGTTTGTAGCTGCGCATGATGTCCTCCTCGGCGGCCGAGGTGGTGAGCACGACGACGGGGATCATCGCCAGGTCCGCGTCGGACTTGACCTTCTCCAGCACCTGCCTGCCGTCGTACTTGGGCAGGTTGAGGTCGAGCAGGATCAGGTCCGGGGTTGGCGCGTTCTCGTAGGCGCCCCGCTTGTACAGGAAGTCCAGGGCCTCGAGCCCGTCGCGGACCACGTGCAGGCTGTTCTGGATCTTGTTGTCCTCGAACGCCTCGCGCGTCATCATCTCGTCGCCCGGGTCGTCCTCGACGAGCAGCACTTCGGCCGGGCGGATCTGCTGGGTCATGCGCTGGTCCCTTCGAGGGCGGGTACTTCGGCGGCGCCGTCGGGTCCCGTCGCGACGGCGGGGAGGGTGAAGCGGATCCGTGCGCCGCCGGTGTGCTCGGTGTCGATCCAGATCCGGCCGCCGTGGTATTCGACGATCTTCTTGCACATCGCCAGGCCGATCCCGGTACCGCCGTAGGCGTCGCGAGAGTGTAGCCGCTGGAAGATGACGAAGACCTTGTCCGCGAACTCGGGCGGGATGCCGATGCCGTTGTCGGTGACGCAGAACTCCCACTCGCCGCCGCCGGGCGCGACCTCGACGGTGATGTGCGGGACGCGGCCGGGCGCACGGAACTTGATCGCGTTGCCGATGAGGTTCTGCCAGAGCATCGACAGCAGGGTCGGATCACCGGTGACGGCGGGGAGTTCGCCCGGCCGGCTGACGGTCGCCCCGGATTCTTCGAACGAGGCGGTCAGGTTCGTCATGGCGAGCGTGAGCGACCGGCCGAGGTCGACCGTCTCGTGGGCGTCGTTGAGGCGGCCGACCCGCGAGAACGCCAGCAGGTCGTTGATCAGGACCTGCATGCGCTTGGCCCCGTCCACCGCGAACTCGATGTACTGCACTCCCCGCTCGTCGAGCTTGTCGCCGTAGCGCTTCTCGATGAGCTGGCAGAACGAGGCGACCTTGCGCAGGGGCTCCTGCAGGTCGTGCGAGGCGACGTAGGCGAACTGCTCCAGCTCCGAGTTCGAGCGGCGCAGCTCGCCGGCCTGCGCGTCGAGGTCCGCGGTGCGGCTGGCCAGCAGCTTGCTCTGCTGCTCGGCGGCGACCAGCGCTCCGGCGATCCGCTCGCGCATGGCCTCCATGTCCCTGGCCAACTCGCGGATGTCGGCGGGCCCGGTCGCGGGCAGCCGGTGCTCGAAGTTCCCGGCTGCCACCCGGCGGGACGCCATCCGCAGCCGGTCGAGGGGCCGCCCGACCGTGCGGTGCAGCAGGATCGTCAGCGCGACGCCGGTCAGGCAGAACGTGGCAAGCATCGCGGCGAACGCCCAGTCGCGGCGGGCCTCGGTGCGGTGGAGCTCGTCGCGGTCCTTGGCCCGGACCTCGTCCGAGTGCCGCGACTGCACGGCGAACAGCGCCCGGATGTGGTCGAACTCGCGCTTGGCCGTGTCGACCTGCGCGGAACTCGGCGTGTGCCCGGCGATGATCGGCTCGGCGTAGGACTGCCGCCACTGCGCGACGGCGGTGCGCACGGCCGCCAGGTCGCCCAGCAGCGTGGGCTCGTCGGCGGCGTACCCGCGGATCCGGTCGGCCTGGAGCTTCTCGGCCGCGATGCCCGAGGTGTAGGGCTGGAGGAACTGCGGATCGTGGCTGATCTGGTAACCCCGGATCCCGGTCTCCTGGTCGAGGACCCCGGACTGGAACCGGCCGATCGCCGTGCGCGCCGGAGCGGACTCGTCGACGAGCTTGCGGGTCACGTCCGAGCTGTGGCTGAGCAGGCTCGCGCCGAGGACGCCGAAGCCGACGACGGTCAGGGCCATCAGCCCCAGGATCGCCCCCACCCAGCCCTGGACGGTCAGCCCGCGCAGGCCGCGCCCCGGATCCTCGCTGGTCATCAGTCCTCACTCACTCCACTGCAGGTGCACTACCGCGATATCGTCGGCCAGTCCGCCGCCGGGCGCGGTCGCGGCTTCGACATCGGCGATCACCGCGTCGACGAACTCGGCACCGGGCAGCAGGACCGAGCGGCGGGCGAGGGCGACCAGGCCGTCCTCGCCGAGCCGGGCGGACCCGGTGCGGGAAAGCTTGCCCTCGAACAGCCCGTCGGTGAAGAGCACCAGCGCGCCGTGCTCGGGCAGGTCGACGGTCTCCTCGGTCCAGCCCGCGTGCTTGAACCCCGGATCCCCGAACACCACCCCGAGGGCTGGCCCGAACGCCGGCTCGGCCAGCTCGACGGATCCGGCGCCGCGCACCAGGAAACCCGGGTGCCCGGCGCGCATCACCCGGACGGCCCGGCGGCCGGAGTCCAGGACGAGGGTGCACACGGTGGCGAAGACCCCCGGATCCGCGCGCTCGGCCAGCAGGATCCGTTCGAGCTGGTAGAGCAGGTCCGGCCCGCTGATCCCGGTGAGGACGAGGGTGCGCCACGCGATCCGCAGGCAGACGCCGAGCGCCGCCTCGTCGGGACCGTGCCCGGCCACGTCCCCGATCACCGCGTGGACCGTGCCGTCGTCGGCCTCGACCACATCGTAGAAGTCACCGCCGACCAGCGCCGACGCCCGCCCAGGCCGGTACCGGGCGATGACGTCGACGGGGGCGGATCGCAGCAGCGGGATTGGCAGCAGCCCCCGCTCCAGCCGTGCGTTCTCCTCGGCCCGGACCCGCTCGACCTGCAGCGCGTTGGCGGCTTGCTCGGCCTGCTTGCGGGAGACCGCGTAGCCGATCGCCCGGCCGAACAGCTCTCCGTCGACCCGGCCCTTGATGAGGTAGTCCTGCGCGCCGGCGGCGACCGCGGCGAGCCCGACCTGCTGCTCGATGAGCCCGGTCAGGACGATGACCGCCGCGGCCGGGGCCTGCCGGAGCACGACTTCGAGCCCCGCGAGCCCCTGCGAGTCGGGCAGGTGCAGGTCGAGCAGGACGCAATGCGGCGGCGGGGTCTCGGCCAGGGCGACCAGCGCGCCGGCCAGCGAGGGGACCCAGCGCAGCCGGGCGGTGATCCCACTGTCGGTGAGCAGTTCCTCGACGATGAGCGCGTCGCCGGGATCGTCCTCCACCAGCAGGATGACGGGGGTGAGACCCACCTCAGGTGGGTGCTCCAGAGTCAGCTCCGGCACCGCGCTCCATCCTCACCGAACACCCGTGGGGCACTCAACCTACCAGAGGCATTTTGCGAGCTTACTGCCCGAATCGGGCGGCGGTTCGGGCGGCGGTTCACCCGCCAGGGCGCGCGGCTCGCGGCGGCTCGCCGGCCGGATCCGGAAGGGCTCAGATCCGCCCCGGACCGGCCGATACCGGTACATCGGCTGCCCTGGATCTCCCGCGGTGCGCAGCCCGTCGCGACATGTGGTCACTCCGGCCGGTCCCCACCGGCCGCGGTTCCGCGCTTGCCCGACGGCGCCCGGCCCGACGAGAGAGCAGTCGATGTCCCAGCAGCGTGACCCCCGCGTCCTGTTCGCCACCTATACCCCCAGGCCCGGCTACACCCCCCAGCCGGCGGCCGCGGAGGACCGCCCCGCGCTGTCCGCAGGGCAGGTCTATCCGCCGGGGTACGGCTACCAGACCGCGGCCGGGACCGGCTTCGGCGAGCGGCCCAGCGACGCGGTGAGCTGGCTGCTGCCGACCGGCCGGACCTGGCAGTCGATCGTGGCCGGGTACGCCGGTCTCGTCGCGCTGTTCTTCTGGCCCCTCGGGCCGGTCGCGATCGGCCTGGGCGCGTGGTCCCTCGTCAAGCTCCACCGCACCGGCGAGCACGGCCACGGCCGGGCGGCCTTCGCGATCGCGGCCGGCCTGGTGGGAACGGCGATGACGGTCTGGGTCCTCACGCTGACCCTGGCCGGCTAGTAACGCGAGGTAGCGATCGGGCGGATCGGTGAAAGACTGCAACGGCTGGATCAACTCGACGAGGACTGCAAGGGCTCGCTCGCTTTTTGCAAACTCTCGTCGTAATATTGCGGCGTGACGAGACGACTTGCCGAGGTGGCCCGCAAGGCGGGAGTCAGCGAGGCCACGGTCAGCCGGGTCCTCAACGGGCGCGACGGGGTGTCGGAGAGCACCCGGACGGCCGTCCTCACGGCGCTCGACATCCTCGGGTACGAGCGGCCCACGAAGCTGCGCGGCGAGCGCGCCCGCCTGGTCGGGCTGGTCCTGCCCGAGCTCGGCAACCCCATCTTTCCCGCGCTCGCCGAGGTGATCTGCGGATCGCTGGCCCAGCGCGGCTTCACCCCCGCCCTCTGCGCGCGCACGATCGGCGGCATCTCCGAGGCCGGGTACGTCGAGATGCTGCTGGACCACCACGTCTCCGGCGTGATCTTCGCGGGCGGCTCCTACGCGCTCGCCGACGCCAAGCACGAGCACTACCACCGGCTTACCGAGCGCCACCTGCCCGTGGTCCTGGTCAACGCCGGGGTCGAGGACCTCGGCTTTCCCCGGGTGTCCACAGACGACGCCGTCGCGGTCGAGCAGGCCTACCGGCACCTGCGCTCGCTCGGGCACGACCGGGTCGGCATGGTCCTCGGATCGCCGGGGCACGTGCCGTCGCGGCGCAAGCTGGAGGCCATGATCCGGGTCGCGGGGTGGTCCGAGGCCGAGCAGGCCGAGTTCGTGGAGTGGTCGAACTTCACGATGGAGGGTGCCCGGCCGGGGGCGGCCCGGCTCGTGGATCGCAAGGTCACGGGCATCATCTGCGCGTCCGACGTGCTCGCCCTGGGCACGATCCGCGCGGTCCGGCGGCTCGGGCTGACGGTGCCGTCCGATGTGTCGGTGATCGGGTTCGACGACTCGACGTTCATGAACTGCACCGATCCGCCGCTGACCACGGTCCGGCAGCCGATCGAGACGATGGGCCAGGCCGCCGTCGACCTGCTCGTCACCCGGATCGACGGCGCCGGCGTGACCACCGACGAGCTGCTGTTCGAGCCCGAACTCGTCGTCCGCGAGTCCACCGCGCCCGCGCCGCGCTAACCGCACGGCTAACCCCACCCCCCTCCGCGAAGTGCGGTACCAGCGACCGGTCCGGACCGGGCGCAGGTACCCCACA
>JAOPVE010000127.1 GCA_025963185.1 Actinomycetes bacterium | reverse complement strand
GCGAAGTTGTTGAGCACGGCCATGTGCAGCCGGTGCTCGCCGTGCACCGAGGCGAGCCGTTCGGCCTGCTGGAAGCGGGTGCGCGCCGCGTCCGTGGATCCGGCGTCGGCGAGCGCGTCGGCGAGCTTCACCCGGTGCCAGACCTGGGCGTGGACCGTCGCGGTGTCGTCCAGGTACTCGACGGCCATCACGGCATGGTCCAGGCACTTTCCCGGATCCCCGAGGTGGCGGTGTACGGCCGCGAGCACGAGGTGGGCGCGCGCGCGGATCATCGGCAGGTCGTGGTCGGCGGCCCATTGGTCGATGTTCCGGGCAGCGTGGAAACCGGCGCCGGCGTTGCCCAGCCGGGACAGCATGCTGGCCTGCACCAGGCGCGCGCGCACGGCAAGTACCTCGGCGCCGATCGCGACGGCGGCCCGCTCGATGCCCGCGGCGGCGGCCGCGGTGGCGGGCACGTCCCAGACGAACCGGTCTTCGAGCGCGATCAGCTCAGCCGCGAGCTGGTCCGCGCTGGCCACAGACCCTTCCACGCTCGCGACGGCCCCTTTCGGTTCCACAGCGCACCTTGCCGGCGGGCCAGCGAGCTGCGGGGAAACTCGCCGGAGACTGGCCGCCAGGCGCGATTCGTATTCCCGCCCGCTGATCGTGAACGTTAGCCGCGTTTAGCTCACCCTCCCAGTCCTGGTTCGCCATCGTCGTGGAACGGGCGATATGCCGCACGTTCGGGCCTGGCCGGGCCGGGGTTGGCCGGTCCCGTGGTGGCGCCCGGATCCGGCCACAGTGGCCGGTCGTCCCGGCGCGCCACCGTGCGACACGCACGTGCTGCCGTCGATCGCACAATGGCCGAAAGGTGAACTGGGGCCGGCGATCCGAAATGCTTTCGACGCCCTCCCGTGATGTCCGTAACAGAAAAGAAACGCCAGTTCACCGGACCTGGCCGGGGCCGTCCTTTGTATATCCGGCTGTTCAGAATTTACGTGTAGTAGTGGTGTGCCGATGGCCGCAATTACGGAAGGACCACTAATGCGCTTCGGGCAGAAACCGCCCCTGGTCAGCTGGGGAATCACTGCCGTCATCGCCGTCGCCGCCACCGGGGCAGCGCTCCCGGGGCAGCCCGCGACGGCCGCGCCACCATCCGGAAAGCCCGCGCCCGTCCCAGCAAGTGGGACCCGGTCCGTGACGCTGATCACGGGTGACCGGGTTCACGTGACCGGCGAGAAGCTGTCGATCGAGCGCGCGTCCGGCCGGGCGCGAATGCCATTCCACGAATACCGCAGCGGCGGCGACTCGTTCGCCATCCCGCTCGACGCCGAGCCACTCGTCGCGGCCGGACTCGTCGACCGGCGGCTGTTCAACGTCACCAAGCTGATCCGCTTCCACTACGACGACGCGTCCCGCTCGTCGTTACCGCTGATCGTGACCGGTGGGGCGACGGCCAGGTCGCTGACGGCCGGCCGCGCGCTGCCGAGCATCGGCGGCACCGCCGTGAGCACACCCAAGAAGAGCGCCGCCGCGTTCTGGGCCGGCCTCCGCTCTGCCGCCAGGCCGGGGATCGCCGCGAAGACACCGAAGCCGCAGCACGTCTACCTCGACGGGCCGGTGCGGGCGACGCTGGACAAGAGCGTCCCCCAGATCGGCGCGCCGGTCGCCTGGCAGGCGGGCTACACGGGCACCGGATCGACGGTCGCCGTACTCGACACCGGAATCGACACCACCCACCCGGATCTCGCCGGTCTCGTCACCGAAGCGAAGAACTTCTCCACCGCCGATTCCGTCGCCGACTTCTACGGGCACGGCACGCACGTCGCCTCGACGATCGCGGGCAGCGGCGCCGCCTCGCAGGGCCGCTTCAAGGGCGTTGCGCCGGGGGCGAAACTGCTCAACGCCAAGGTCCTGGATGACAGCGGCGACGGTACGGACTCGCAGATCATCGCCGGGATGGAGTGGGCCGTCGCGCACGGCGCCCGGGTCGTGAACATGAGCCTGGGCGGGCAGTTCGCCGGGGATCCGGGGGACGCGCTGTCGCAGGCCGTCAACCGGCTCAGCGCGTCCAGCGGCGCGCTGTTCGTCGTCGCCGCGGGCAACAGCGGACCGACCGACGACACGATCGGCAGCCCCGCCACCGCCGACGCCGCCCTCGCCGTCGGGGCGGTGGACGGGGACAACCACCTCGCCACCTTCTCCAGCCGCGGGCCGCGTCTGCGCGACGACGCGGTGAAGCCGGAGATCACCGCGCCGGGCGTCGACATCGCCGCCGCGTACGCGAACATGGGCAACACCGACAGCCCGTACCTGGTGCTCTCGGGCACGTCGATGGCGGCGCCGCACGTGTCGGGCGCGGCCGCGATCCTCGCCCAGCAGCACCCGGACTGGTCCGGCGCGCGGCTCAAGGCGGCGCTCACCGGGAGCGCGGCGCCCACCCCGAGCCTGACCGTCAACCAGCAGGGCGCCGGACGGGTCGACGTGGCCAGGGCCGTCACCCAGCCCGTGAGCAGTTCGGTCTCGGTGGTCAACCACGGGATGATCCCCTGGCCGCGCACCGACGACCAGCCGATCGCGACCCCGGTGACCTACTACAACTCCGGATCGCAGGACGTCACGCTCACCCTCTCCACCCAGGTCCAGGATCCGGACGGCAAGGCCGCGGAGTCCGCCGTGTTCGCCGTCTCCGATCCCACGGTGACCGTGCCCGCGCACGGCGAGCACACCGTGACCCTGACGACCGACACCCGGCACGCCCGCGAGGTGCTGTACTCCGGCCTGCTGCTCGCCACCGCGCCGGGAATCTCGGTGCGGATCCCCGTGAGCGTCCACCCCGAGGACGAGCGTTACGACGTCTCCCTCAAGGTCACCGACCGGACGGGCGCGGCGACCGGCTCGTACGGGATCCGGCTGACCAGCCTCGACACGGGCGCCGAGTACTACCCGTACGATCCGTCGGGCTCGGTGCGGATCCGGGTGCCCAAGGGCCGGTACTTCCTGGACTCGCTGATCACCACCCCCGGCAAGCCCACCACCGACGGATCCTGGCCCCAGGACGACACCGTGCTCGCGGACGAGCCGCTGCTCGACGTCAGCAGGAACGTCAGCCTCGACCTGGACGGTCGTACGGCGAAGCCGGTCGGCATCGGGGTGCAACGGCCGGGTGCGGCGATCGCGTCCGCCGTGGTCGACGCCGTCGAGAAGACCGCGCCGGGCACCGCGAACGTCTACCTGTCCCTGGTGGACTACCAGCACCTGTTCGTCCGGCCCTCCCAGACGTCCGCGCCGGGCACCTACCGGTTCCGCGTCGAGACCCAGTTCGCCAAGCCCGACGGCCAGGGCACGTTCCGCGGTACCCCGTACCTGTACAACCTGCGGGCCGACACCGACGGCAGCGTGCCGGCCGGGGTCAGCCACACGTTCGCGGACGCCGACCTGGCGACCGTGCAGTCAGTGGCCGCCGCGCCAGCCATCGACGGCAAGGACAGCACCCGGCAGATCGTCGCCGCGGCCACGCTGCCCCACGCGCTCACCGAGTACTACACGCCGGGCGACTGGCAGGGATCGTTCGCCCAGTGGACCGGCGTACACAGCGAGGCCACCCTCGACTCCGACGCCCGCCACTACAGCCAGGGCGTCACGTACCCCCAGCGCTGGAACTATGCGGTCTTCGGGCCCTCACTGGCCGGGAAGCCGACAGCGTTCAACCCGGACACCTCGGCCCAGCGCCTGCCGACCCAGGTGGTGCTCAACGTGCCCATGTTCGCCGACCAGAACCCGGACACGCTCGGCTACTCGGACTACACGAGCGCCACCACGACCCTGTATCGCGACGGCGCCCAGGTGGGACAGACGACGAGCCCCGGCAGCGGGTTCTTCACGGTCCCGGACGCGCCCGCCGCCTACCGGATCAGCACCTCGGTCAACCGCGATCCGGCGGTCTTCCCGCTGTCCACGAAGATCACCGCGGACTGGTCGTTCAGCTCCGCCAAACCGTCCGGATCGCAGCAGCCGCTCCCGCTGCTGGCCGTGCGGTACGCCCCGGCGCTCGACGACCACGACCGGGCCCCGTCCGGTGGGCCGTTCTCGTTCTGCGTGAGCGTCCAGCAGAACGCGACCGGGCTGGTCCACGACAAGATCGCGCTCGCCGTCCAGGTGTCCTACGACGACGGAAAGACCTGGTCGGCGGCCCAGCTCACCCCCTCGGCCGATCGCTGGACGGCGACCGTGAACCACCCCAAGGGACCCGGTTTCGTCTCACTGCGGGCATCCGCCTCCGACGGCAGCGGCAACACGATCGACCAGACAATCATCCACGCCTACGCCCTCAAGTAACCCACCCCAACCCACCCTGCCGGGGCCACCCCCCGCGGGACCACCTCGCGCGACCCACCCTCGCGCCGGACCACATCGCGAAGTGCGGTAACTCCGGCCGGTTATGACCGCACAGAGTTACCGCACTTCGGCGGGCGGGGTGGTGGGGGCGGGGCCGTCGCCGTCGTCCACCGGCAGCATGATCCGGAACGTGCTGCCGTGGCCGACGACGCTCTCGGCGGTCACCGTGCCGCCGTGGGCCTCGGCCAGGTGCCGGGTGATCGCCAGCCCCAGCCCGCTGCCTCCGGTGCGGCGGCTGCGGGACTTGTCGGCGCGCCAGAACCGGTCGAAGACGTGCCCGAGGTGCTCGGGCGGGATCCCCGAGCCGGTGTCCACGACCTCCAGCACCACGGACGTGCCGTGCCGGCGGCCGGACACCGTCACCGATCCGCCGGGCGGGGTGTGCCGGATCGCGTTCGAGACCAGGTTCCCCAGCGCCTGCTGGAGCCGGGACGGATCCGCGGTGACGTTCAGCGGGCCGCGTGTCGCCGCGCGCAGGACCACCCCGTTGTCGTCGGCCTGCGCCTGGTGCGCGGCCGCCACCTGGTCGACCAGGTCGCGGGCGTCGATGGGCTCGGCGTGCAGGCGCAGCGCCCCGGCATCGGCCTGGGCGAGGTCCTGCAGGTCGCTGACCAGGTACTGCAACAGGAACGACTCCTTGAGCAGCATGGCGATCAGCTCCGGATCGGGGTTCGCGAGCCCGTCCTGAGTGGCCTCCAGCCAGCCGGTGATGTTGCCCAGCGGGGTCCGCAATTCGTGGGCGACGTCGCTGACCATGGCCTTGCGCTGCTCCTCGGTCGCCTCAAGCTCCTGGGACATCGTGTTGAAGGCCGCCGCGAGCTCGCCCATCTCGCCGTTGCCCGCACGCACCCGGACCGACCGGTCGCCGGACCCCATTCGCCGCGCGGCCGCCGTCATGGCCCGGATCGGCCGGACGAACTGGGCGGCCGCGAGCCACGCGGCGAGCATCGCCACGACGAGGATCGCGAACGCCGTGAGGGTGATCCGGGTGTTGCCCGCGGTGGTGAGGTCGGTCCTGGCCGGGGCGCCGCCGGTGCGCGGGGTGATGAAGAGCAGCGCGGGCGGGGCCACGTACTGCTTGAGGAACTGGCGCTTCGCGATCGACATGCAGGCAGCGGCCTCGGGCGGCGCCGCGGCCCTGGGCGAGGCCGCCGGGATCGTGGAGTACCAGTCCGCGAGGTAATTCGGGGGGAGCTGGATCTGAGCGCCGGTCTGCTTGAGGCAGGTCTCGACCTGGTCCGTGTACGGCTTGGCCGCCCGCTCCTCCGAGGGCAGCGGGGCCAGCAGCGCCTCGTCCAACACCGTGCGCGGGCAGCGGGTCTGCGCGTCGAACGGCGCGCTCGCGTCCGTGAAGTCGAGGTCGGTGCGGCCGTTCGGGCGCTCGACCGCCCTGGCCGAGGGGTCGACCTCACGCACGCACTTCAGCGCCTCCTCCACGATGGCCTTGCGGGTCGCCTTCTCCGCGTCGGAGAGGCGCAGCGGCCCGATCGCCCGGGTGTCGATGTGGTCCGCGGGGGCGTTGGGCTTGAGTTCGGCGTCGACGTCCAGCGGGTTGATGACCGCGGTCTGGGCGACCGGAAGCTCGGGGGCGTCCTTGCCGCCGGAGTCCGCGATCACCTTGCGCTCGGGCGTGGTCAGCGCGACGCGGCGGCCGGTGGCCTTGTCCAGTTTCTTCAGCTCCGGTCCGGCCTGCGACCAGTCCTTGTGCCGAGCCGCGTAGTCGAGCAGGCCGTCGTACATGCGGGCGCCGGTCGCCAGTTCCTCGCCCTGCTCCTGGCGGATGCTGCCGGTCGTCGCCTGGGTCGCCAGCCACGCGGTGGCCGCGATCGAGCACCCGGCGATGAGGACCGAGAACACGAAGAACCGGACCAGCAGACTGTGCCGCCGGGCCATCGCCTACCGCTCCTGCGAGGACGGGATCGCCAGCTTGTAGCCGATCCCGTAGACCGTGAGCAGCCACGACGGACGGCGCGGGTCCGGCTCGATCTTCTTGCGCAGTTTCATCACGTGGACGTCGACCGTGCGCTCGGTGATGAAGCCGTCCATGCCATAGCTGTCTTCGAGCAACTGGCCGCGGGTGAACACCCGCCCGGGCTGGGCGACGAGGGTGGCGAGCAGCCGGAACTCGGCAGGCGTGCACTCGATCGGGCGGTCGCCGAGATGAACCTCGTGCCGCGCCGGATCGACGGTCAGGTCACCCGCCCGCAGCAGCGTGGACTGGGCCGTGCGCACGTGCCGGACCCGCCGCAGGATCGTGCGGACGCGCGCGACCATCTGGCGTGGCCGGTACGGCTTGGTGATGTAGTCGTCGGCGCCGAGGTCGAAGCCGAGCAGCACGTCGTCCTCGACGGACCGGGCCGTCAGCAGCACGATCGGCACGTCGGACTCGGCGCGCATGATCCGGCACACGTCGAGCCCGTCGACCTTGGGCATCATCACGTCGAGTAACAACAGGTCGGGGTGGCGCCGGCGGGCCTCGTCGATCGCGGCACGGCCATCGTGGACCACCACGACCGTGTGACCGTCGTGCTCGAGGTATCGCCGGACCAGTTCGGCCTGGTTCGGATCGTCCTCGGCCACGAGGATATGCGCACCCATCTCCCCAGTGTGCCTGGAGAAACGAGGCACCAACCGGGTCACAACAACTTCTTCACAAGCCTTCGCGGATCCGGGCCAGGTACACGGCTCCCTCATCCGGCCAATATGGGATCTTCACATCTCGCGTGGATCGTCGGATCCCATGAACCCGCCTCGTCCCGGTACGCGCCGTGACACAGCGTAAGCGGATCAGCACGCGCGGACGGCACGTGCGGCGGCGCTCGCGGATCCCGCTGGTCCTCGCTGTGGCCGTCGCACTCGCCGCCATCGGGTTCGCCACGGCGAAGGGCCTGCCCAGCCAGGCTCGCGGATCCGGAACCGCGCATGTCGTCGTGCCCGTGGTGAACCGGCCCGCGATCGCGTCCGCCGAGCCGAGCCCCGCGGCGATCAGCCCGAAGCCGGCGTGGCAGCCCAGGAACAGCGCCGAACTCCCGCCGGGACCGCCTATCCCCGCCGCCGGGTCCGGCCAGTTCCACGTGATCCCGGGGGCGTCGGTGCGGTCCGGGACCGGCTCGCTGCACACCTACACGGTCGAGGTCGAGGACGGGATCGCCGTTCCTGGCGGCGACGACCGGTTCGGCGCGATCGTGCAGGCCACCCTCGCGGATCCGCACAGCTGGATCGGTGGCGGAAGGATCGCGGTCCGCCGGATCGACACGGGCACCCCCCGGTTCCACGTGCGGTTCACCTCGCAGCGGACCGCGCGCGCCCGCTGCGGATTCGACATCCCGGTCGACGTGTCCTGCCGGGTCGGGCCCGACGTGTACCTGAGCGCGGCCCGCTGGATCCGCGGGGCGGTCGCCTACCACGGCGACCTGGACTCCTACCGCCAGTACATGGTCAACCACGAGGTCGGGCACGCCTTCGGGAACGGCCACCGCCCGTGCCCCGTGAACGGCGGCCCGGCGCCGGTGATGATGCAGCAGACGTTCAGCGTGTCCGACAACGAGATCCTCGACATCTCCGGCGGCAGCGCGGAGGGCGTCGTCATCCACCGCGACGGCAAGGTCTGCACCCCCAACCCCTGGCCCTACCCATAACGCCATTCCCCCTCGCCGTTCCTCCTCACCGAAGTGCGGTAACTGCGGCCGGTCGGGACCGGCCGGAGTTACCGCACTTCGGCGGGTACGGCGGCTGGGGAGGTCCGATTCGTTCAAGACGGGCGCGGGCGGGCGGCCGTAGTGTGGGGGCATGTCTGTATCGCTGAACGTCATCGGGCTCGTCGTCAAGGACATGGCCGCCGCACTGGCCTTCTACCGCCGTCTCGGCCTGGACCTGCCGGCCACCGCGGACGCCGAGCCGCACGTCGAGGTCACACTGCCCGGCGGACTGCGGATCGCCTGGGACACCACCGAGACCATCGGATCGTTCGACCCGGACTGGTCACCCCCGCACGGCAGCCCGCGGATGAGCCTCGCGTTCGCCTGCGCGGATCCGGCCGAGGTCGACCAGGTCTACGCCGAGCTCACCGCCGCGGGCTACGAGGGCCACAAGCAGCCCTGGGACGCGTTCTGGGGCCAGCGCTACGCGGTCGTCCACGATCCGGACGGCAACGGCGTCGACCTGTTCGCACCCCTCCCGCAGTAAGCCGCTCCCGCAGTAGAACGTCAGCGCAGTAGTTCGCTCATCGGGACCCCGGCCAGGGCGCGCGCCTCCCGGGCGAGGTGCGCCTGGTCGGCGTATCCGGTGCCGGCCGCGGTGACGGCGAGCGGGCGGCCGGTGCGCGCGAGGGCCATTGCCCGGCCGAAGC
>JAOPVE010000099.1 GCA_025963185.1 Actinomycetes bacterium | reverse complement strand
CCGGACCGGCCGGAGTTACCGCACTTCCCGGTGGGCGGCGCGCCTTGGATGGCGGCGAGGATGACCCATCGCCCAGGGACTGCTGGGGCTTGTACGGTGTTTGTGGGGGAATGCGTGGTTCGGTCGTCGGTGGCTGAGCCGATTCCCGGGGGGACTCAATGGGGATCCGCAGGCCGTTGGTGCTGGTTGCGAGCCTGACACTGGCAGTTCTCAGTCTCGGATCCACGCGGGCCGTCCCCGCCACGGCCGCGCCCGGCGAGCCGGCTCAGGGACCGGCGCGGGTGTCCGTGACGGCGGACGGGACGGAGACCCGGGGCGCGACGGCCGCCAGCCTCAGCGCGGACGGCCGGGTGGTGGTCTACGAGTCCGGCGCGGCTGATGTCGTTCCCGGCGACGCCAACGACACCGCGGACGTGTTCGCCCGCGATCTCGCCTCGGGCGCGACCCGCCGGGTGTCGGTCTCCTCGGACGGGGTGGAGGGCGACGGACCGTCCTGGGTGCCCTCGGTCAGCGCGGACGGCCGCTACGTGCTCTTCTCCTCGCTCGCGGACAACCTCGTACCCGGCGACACCAACGGCCAGGTCGACGCGTTCGTCCACGACCTGGCCACCGCGACGACCAGCCGGATCTCGCTGGGGCCGGACGGCGCCGAGGCGGACGGCACCTCGTGGGGCGGCTGCCTGAGCCCCGACGGTACCCACGCGACGTACGTGTCCACGGCGCCCGGCCTCGCCCCGGGATCCCCAGGCGAGCCCTTCTTCTTTCAGGTCTACGCGCGCGACCTCGCCACCGGCCACACCGAGCGGATCTCCGAGTCGAGCGCCAGCGACGGCGGCAACCCGGCCGTGGGCGACACGCAGGCGGGCTGTCCGTCTGACGACGGCTCACGGGTGGTCTTCACGTCGGCTTCGGCGAACCTCGTCCCGGGTGACACCAACGGCGCGGGCGATGTGTTCCTGCGCGACGTCCCAGCCCGTACGACCACGCGGATCTCGGTCACGGCGACGGGCACCCAGGCCGCCGGATCGTCGTCCGCGGTCTCGCTCACCCCCGGCGGCGACCTGCTCGCGTTCACCTCGGACGCACCCAACCTCGTCCCTGGCGACACGAACGGCGCCGCCGACATGTTCGTCCGCGACCTGGACACGGGCACGGTCGAGCGTGTCTCCACCGCCGGCGCGAGCACGGGCACCGGATCTGGCGCGCAGGCGCAGGGATCCTCGGCGGGCTTCGCCGTGAGCGCGGACGGCCGGTACGCGGTGTTCGAGTCGGAGGCGGCGAACCTGGTGCCCGGCGACACGAACGGGGTCGCGGACGTCTTCGCCCGCGACCGGGAAACGGGCCGCACCACGATGCTCTCGCTGGCCGCGGGCGGGCTTCCGGCCAATGGATCCTCGCGCGCGCCGGCGATCAGCGCCGACGGCGGGACCGTCCTGTTCGTCTCGGGCGCGAGCTACCTGGTTCCCGGCGACGGCAACGGCGCCGTGGACGCGTTCACGGTAGCGACGGATTCCGGTGGGGCACCGCACCCGGTCCCGCAGGTCAACGGCGGCGCGACCGAGGTGGCCCTGAGCCCCGGCGGCCACCGGATCGCGTTCACCTCGCGCGCGGACAACCTGGTGGGCGGCGACACCAACCGGATCCCCGACGTGTTCCTCCACGACCGCCCGACCGCGACCTTCTCCCGCTCGTCGGTGTCGGCAACGGGCGCGCAGCTCGTCGGACCGGACTCGCCGCGGGGCTTCGGCCCCAGTCTGAGCGACAACGCGGTGGTGGCGTTCAGCACCGACGCGGGCGCGCCCGCCCCGCACCCGGGCTCGTCAGTCCCGCACGACGGCGGCGGTTCCGACGCGTTCGCGCGGGACGTGATCCGCCGGACCACGGTGCGGGCCTCGGTACCGGGCGGTGGCGACTCGTACACGGGCCTGGGCAGCATCAGCGCCGACGGCCGCTACCTGGCGTTCTGGTCGTCGTCGCCGAAGCTGGTTCCGGGTGACACGAACGGGCAGTACGACGTGTTCGTCCGCGACCTGGCGCTGCGCCGGACGGTCCGCGCCTCGCTGACGAACGGCGGCGCGCAGGCCACCGGTGGCCGGTCGTCGGCGCCCGCGCTGAGCTCCGACGGGCGGTACGTGGTCTTCGTCTCCGCCGCCGCGAACCTGGTTCCCGCGGACACCAACGGCCAGGACGAGGTGTTCCGCCGGGACCTGCGCGCGGGCACCACGATCCGGGTGGCGGCGGCTCGGGCGGACGGCCCGTCGTCCGAGCCGGTGATCAGCGCGGACGGCCGCTACATCGCCTTCACCTCGACGGCCACCAACCTCGTCACCACCAGCATCGTCACCACCAGCCCGAATCGCACGACCCCGAACAGCGTGCCCGGCGTCTTCCGCCGCGATCTGGCGACGGGGACGACGATCCGCATCTCGGTACCCGCCGAGAGCAACACCGACGGCGGCGCCGACGACGCGACGGGCGGCGCCAGCCGGCACCCCAGCATGAGCGCCGACGGGCGCTACGTCGCCTTCACCTCCGCCGCCGCGAACCTCGTGGACGGCGACACCAACGGCCAGGACGACGTGTTCGTCCGCGACGTCGTCGCCGGGACCACCACCCGGGTGTCCGTCGCGAGCGGCGGCGGCCAGGGCACGAGCCCGTCGGTGTGCCTGTGCGATCCGGCGCCCTCGATCAGCGCCGACGGGCGGACCGTCGCCTTCGTGTCCGAGTTCGACAACCTCGTGCCCGGCGACACGAACCGCGTGGCCGACGTGTTCGTCGGTGAGCTCGGCACCGGCGTGACGACCCGGATCACCCCGAGAGCGGGCGGCGGCTGACCCGGATCGCCCACCGCGCCACCCACACCAGCGCCACGCTGACCAGCGCGAGGACGAGCACTCCGCCGCCGAGCAGCCACCACAGCCAGCTCGGCCATGGCCCGAAGTCCGGATCGCCGGGCGGACGGGTACCCGCCTCGGTCAGCAGCCCCGCCGCGACCGCCGTCACCGCGCCGCCCGTGATCGACGACACCACCTGCTCGCGACCGCTCACCAGATCCACAACGGACACCCGCTGACCAGGACCCGTGCTCTCCCCCAGCACCAGTTCGGAGCCGCTGCGCCAGCCGAGCAGCGACGCGGCCGGGTACGACCGCGGGGCGGGCGCCCCCTTGTCCGCCGGATCGACGGGCAGGAACGCGAACTCGGCCGGCCCACTGCCGCCGCCCGACTCGTGGACGGTCACGAGGTAGCGCCCGTCGGGCGACCACGCGTTCGGGCCGCCGAGCCGAGCCTCGGATCTCAGCGCCGGGAAACTGCGCCGCACCACACCGGACCGGTCCGAGATCGACACCAGGCCACCGGACTGGGTCGCGATCCGCTGCCCGTCCGGCGAGAACGCGAACTCGCTCACCGCTCGCAGCGGCAACGGGACGATGGTCCCGCGAGCCACGTCCACCAGCACCGGCTGGGACGCGTCGCTCAGGTGCGTCCGCAGTCCGGCGGCGAGGGTCCGCCCGTCGGGGGTGAACGCGTACACGACAGCCTCGAACGACGGATCCGCGAGCCGCAGCGTGCGCACCTTCCCGGTCCGCAGGGTCACCAGTTCCACCTGGCCGGCCCCGCGGGCGATCGCGGCGAGCGTGCCGTCGGGCGAGAGCACGGCCTGGCCGTAGAACGACGCGCTGCCCAGACCCGGATCCAGATCGCGGTAGGTGTCGCGGTCCGCGCCGAGCACGACCGTGCGGACGGAGTCCCACCAGTAATACTGGACGACGGCGAGCGCCCGCCCAGCCGGCGCGGTCCGGGCGTTCGCGGTCAGGTACGAGAAGTCCTCGGTGACCGCGGGGAAGCCAGGTTCCCGGCCGCCGCCCGGCACCAACGGAGCCGGCCGCACGACCGGCACCAGCAGCAGCCCCGCGGCCGCGATCACCGTGAGCAGGGACGGGACGATCACCAGCCGCCGCCCGCGACGCCGCCGCGCGTCGGCCACCGCCCGCTCGATCACGTCCGGGCCGGCCGGGCGCACCTCCGCGGCCGTGCTGGCGAGCAGTTCCTGCAAGTCAAGCTGTCCCATCAGTGCACCTCCCCCGGCGTCAGGACCGCGCCCGCAGGCCGCCTCACCGCCAGCTCACCGAGCTCTGGCGCCAGCTGCCGCAGCCGGGCGAGCGCCCGGTGGGTCTGGCTCTTCACGGTCCCGGCCGACACGCCCAGCAGTTCGGCGGTCTCGGCCTCGGACCGGTCCTCGTAGAAGCGCAGCACCAACACCGCGCGCTGGGCGTTCGTCAGCCGCCCCAGCGCATCGCCCAGCGCCAGCCGAGCCAGCGTCCGCTCGGACTCGTCCCCGCCGTGCGGCCGCTCCGGGGGCGCGCCCGTCAGCGTCTCGGCCGGGCGCCGCTTCCGCCGCCGCCAGCCCGACACGAACTCGTGGTAGAGCACGCGGCGGATGTACGCCTCCGGATCCCCGCCGCGCGCCACCGCCGGCCAGCGCATCGCCGTCTTCGCCAGCGCGGCCTGCAACAGGTCCTCGGCCAGGCCGTGGTCGCCCGCCAGCAGGTACGCCGTCCGGGTCAGCGCGGCCGACCGGGCGAGCACGAACTCGCGGAACCCCTCGTACCGGTTCGTCACGGTCACCTCCTGCCCCTAACACGCCGCCCCGCACGCGCAGGTTGTCACCCGGCGTCAACAGGCCCGAAAGGGCAAAAGCGTGCTGCGGACCGCGGAACGAGGCCCACGAGCACCCCACCGGCCCGGCACAGGGGCGCGAGCCGGAGAAAAAGCCACGCCGAGGCGCGCCCTGGCACGGGGCGGACCACCGCGGTTCAGCAGGGGCTGGGCAACTCGTCCGGGTTGGTCGCCGGGTTGAAGGCGCTCGCGGGCGGGGCCGCCGGGCCGCCGGAGTCCGCCGTGGGCAGGGCCAGTTTGCCGCCGCGCGCGAACGAGCAGTCCAGGTTCAGCTTGGCGATCTGCCCGGCGCCGGGGCGCAGTCCGGTGTCCTTCTTGGCGATCCCCTTGGGCGCGAACCACTGGTACGTCTCGGCCGTGTGCAGGAGTACGAGCGTGGATCCGGGGCCCTTCGGGGTGGTCGGCACGGATCCGACCAGCGGATACACCCACACGTAGTTCGCGCTGACCACCAGCTCCTTCTTGGTGCCCAGGGCGACGGTCATCGATCCCTTGACGCGGATCGGCGCGGCGAGCTGGAAACCGTCGGCCAGCCGGCTCACGTACCCGAGTCCGTCGGCGGTCTGGAGGCTTTTCGTCACGGTGCCGCGCGCGCCCTCGGAGATCGAGGCAAGGTAGGCGGCCGTGTCGCCCTGCTCGACCATCGGGCTGTCGAGTCGCGCGGCGACGAGCGTCTGCTTGGTGCGGTTGAGCACGTCCTGGACCTCGGGGGCGGTCCACGGGCCGATCGGGGCGGCGGCGGGCAGGACGATCCCCGCGTCACCCTCGGAGAATCCCGAGGCCGGGGTGCCCGCGAACGGATCCTTGCTCACCGCCTTGCTCGGCGCCGGTGACGACCCCGGACCGGACAATATGTCCTTGCGCTGGAGCGATATCACGGCGAGGAGCAGGGAGGAGACGAGTACCAGCACCGCCACGCCGGTCAGCAGCAGGCTTCTGCCGTGCGGCATCGGCGGGCGGGCGCGGCGGCGCCCGCGCCAGTCGATCTCCTGGCGGGAGCGGAACCCTGGCTCGACCGGCATCGGGGGGGCGGCCTCCTCTCGAATTCCGCCATCGTTCCCTATTCGGGGCACCGCCGCCACGCCCTCCGGGGTGCGGTGACCGCCGCCGAGCGGATCCGCGCCCGATTGGGCACCATGGAGCCATGCCCGAAGGCGACACCGTCTGGCGTGCGGCGCACCGGCTTGACCAGGCCCTCGCCGGACGGCGGCTCGTGGTGGCGGACCTGCGCCACCCCCGCTGGGCCACCGTCGGCCTGACCGGCTGGACCGTCCGGGAGGTGGCCTCGCGCGGCAAGCACCTGCTCCTGCGCGCCACCTCGGACCACGGCCCGCCCACCACCGTCCACAGCCACCTCGGCATGGACGGCGCGTGGTGGATCTACGGGCCGGGGCAGAGCTGGCGCGGCGGCCAGGACCACCAGATCCGGGCGATCTTCGGCACCGGCGAGCTCACGGCCGTGGCCTACCGCCTCAAGGAGCTCACGGTCGTCCCCACCGCCGACGAGGACACGCTCGTCGGGCACCTCGGGCCGGACCTGCTCGGCCCGGACTGGGATCCCGCCGAGGCCGTCCGGCGGATCGCCGCGGATCCGGACCGGACCATCGGCGAGGCCCTGCTCGACCAGCGCAACCTCGCCGGGATCGGCAACCTCTACCGCGCGGAGGTGCTGTTCCTGCGCGGGATCTCGCCGTGGGCGACCGTGGCGAGCTGCGGTGACCTGCGGCCGGTCGTCGAGCTGTCCGCGCGGCTGCTCTCGGCGAACCGCGAGAAGCCCGATCAGTCGACCACCGGATCCACCCGCAAGGACGGCCGTAGCTGGGTGTACGGGCGAGGCGGCCTACCCTGCCGCCGCTGTGGGACCCCGATCCAGGCGGCGGACCTCGGCCCCGCCCTCACCTCCCGCCGCGTCTACTGGTGCCCCCACTGCCAGCCCGGCCCAGTCCCCGCCACCCCCACCTCCGACTCACCCCCCACCCCCACCCCCCGCCGAGCCCCCACCCGCCCACCCCGCCACTAACCACCAAACTCCCCGAAGTGCGTGCCACTACGCCGGTCCCAGCCGGTCCAACGGCACACACTTCCGCGAACCAACTCCCCACCACCGCCACAGCCACCCAAGTGCGTGCCACTAGGCCGGTCATAGCCGGTCCAACGGCACGCACTTCGCAAGGGACGGGAGCGGATCGCGAGGGTTAGCCGGAGAGGCGGAAGTCTTCGGCTTGGGTGCGGAGTTCGGTGAAGCCCTGGGCCAGGCCGGCGAGGCGTTCGGCGGCCTCGGTGAGGCGGGCCACCGCGAGGCGGTCGCCGCCGGGGACGGACGCGGCGACGCACTCGGCGGCGGCCGCCGTGAGCCGTTCGTAGGCCTGGACCCCGGCCTCCAGCTGTCCGACGAGCCGGGACCGGGCCTCGGACAGCGAGGCGCGCCCGTCGGCGGGTGCCACCGGGATCGCTTTCTCCACTGCGCCGATCCGCCCGGCGAGCTCACGGAGCCCCGCGTGCGCACCGGCGGCCTCCCGGCCCGTGTCGGCAGCGTGCGGACCGAGGCGCGTGAGCAAGGGCGGCAGTGCCTTCGCGGCCTGGTTGAGCCGTTGCGCGGCCGGCGCGGCAGCGGATCCCCGCCGGACCGGCACCCGGTGCGGACGCTCGGCCACGGCGGTGAGCATCGGCGTCAGCACCGGACCGACGAGCGGGGCGAGGCGCCGGGCGAGCGGCTCGGGCGCGGGCCCGGGCAGCGGGACGGGGGTGTGCAGGAGGGCGCGGTAGTCGCGCCAGCGCAGGGCAGCGAGCGCGGCGGACCCTGCCGCCGCGCCCGCCCACAGGATGTCGAGCGCGCCGATGCCCGCGTACGGGACCGCGACCGCGGCGGCACCGGTAGCCGCGGCGGCCCAGACCGTCCAGCCCCTGGCCCCGGACCGCAGCGAGCGGAGCCGGCGCAGGTGGACGGCCCGGGGATCGTGCCGCTGCCCGAACATGGGATCAGCCCTTCGCCGTGTCCGCGTCCTTCGCTGGGGTAACCGTCGCCGGGTTCACGGCCGGGGTGTCGCTGGCCGCCTGGTTCTGGATCGGCGCGGGGGAGGCCCCCGGTGGGGCGGCGAGCTGCTCCCCGCCCATCGAGGCGCGGATCTGGTCGAGGCGCGACGCACCGGCCATGTCGAGCGTCGACTTCTGCACCTCGAGCATCCGCCCCTCGACGGAGTTCGACGCCAGCTCGGCGCTGCCCAGGGCGTTGGCGTACCGGCGCTCGATCTTCTCCCGGACCTCGTCCAGCGACGGGGTGGTGCCCGGAGCCGAGAGCTGCGACATCGACTGGAGCGAGTTGGCGACCTGCTCCTGCATCTTGGCCTGCTCGAGCTGGCTGAGCAGCTTGGTGCGCTCGGCGAGCTTCTGCTGCAGGATCATCGCGTTGTTCTCGACGGCCTGCTTGGCCTTCTCGGCGGCGGTGAGTGCCCCGTCGTGGAGGGCCTTGAGGTCCTCCATCGACTGCTCGCCGGCCACGAGCTGGGTCGCGAAGGTCTGCGCCGTCTGCTCGTACTGGGTGGCCTTGGCGGTGTCGCCGGAGGCGCGGGCGCTGTCGGCAAGGACGAGGGCCTGCCGCGCGGACGCCTGCAGCTTCTCGACCTCGCTCATCTGCCGGGACAGCTTCATCTCCAGCTGGCGCTGGTTGCCGATGACCGCGGCCGCCTGCTGGGTGAGTGCCTGGTGCTGGCGCTGCGCCTCCTCGATCGCCTGCTGGATCTGCACCTTCGGATCGGCGTACTCATCGATCCTGGCTCCGAACGCCGCCATCAGGTACTTCCACGCTTTGACGAACGGGTTCGCCATCTCGGTCCTCTCCCCTGGTCGACTGCCCGCTGATCGGCACAGTCACGTTCCATCGTCTCAGGCCGGCCAGCGCCCGTCACCTGCAGGCACGCCCCGGACCGCGCAGCGGGCCGGCCGACCCCCACCCAACGCGCGGCAGCACGGATCAGTGCCCTCCCTGGGCCAGCACTCTGCGCGACACCGCCTCGGTCTCGCGCAGCCCGGCCTGCATGCCGTCGAGCTCGTCCGAGAGCCCGGCGATGCGCTCGGTCGTGAGGTCGACCCCGCCCGCGGTCGCGGACAGGGCGAGCACCTCGGCGAGCCGGGCGATCAGCCCTTCGAGGCCGATCGCGGTGCTCTGCATCTTCGCCACGAGGGTGTCCCGGGTGACGCGCAGCCGCTCGAAGACTTCGATCTGCTCGTCCGTGGACCGCAGGGCACGCTCCCGCTCGGCCCGCAGCGCCGCATCGGTGGCCTGGGCGACCCCGGCGGTCAGCGGGCCGTGGTCGGTGCGGAGCCGGGCGATGTCGATCCGTGCGGCGGCCTGCTCGACGGCGGCGACCTGCGCGGCCAGGCTGCGCATGTCGGCGATCGTCTCGGCGGCCTGGTCGTCGATGCCCCCGACCTGCTCACGGGTGGCGGCGTCGCGGGGCGACTCGGTCTGCTCGTGCAGGGTGCGGACCGCCTTCTCCGCGCGGCTGAGCCACACCTCGGCGGGGCTCCCCTTGGCCGGGCGGGGCAGGTCCGGCAGCGCGGCCGCCCCGGCACCGCCGCCCCGTTCGGACAGCGCCGACAGCCCGACCTTCGCCCCGTAGACGATGCCGGCCACGCCGACACCGAGTGGGAGTGCGACCGGAAACCCCGCGGACAGGGCCAAAGCGATCGCCCCGGCCATGCCCCCGGAGAGGCCACCGGCGACGAGCGCCCACGGATCGGCGAGAACCTGCTTGAGAGCCACGGGGATCAGTCTGGCCGGCCGATCAGAAGTTCGACACCACGGCGGTGAGGACCCGGTCGATGCTCGCCGGATCACTCGCGTCGTACGCCTTCGCCTCGGACGCGGCGGCGATCTTGCCGAGCGCGCCGAGGTCGGCCTGCGCGCCGTAGCCGATGGGGAAAAGCCGCACCTTGAGCTCCTGGCTGGAGGCGAGGTCGCGGGTGAGGCTGTCGAGGTCGTTGTCCGGCGGGAACTCGTTCTTGCCGTCGGTGAGCAGGACGATCGCGTTGATCTTCGACGGATCCGCCTGGGCGAGCATGTCCGTATGGGCAGCGCGGGCCGTGGCGTAGAGCGCGGTGCCGCCGTTGCCCGCGAGTCCGTCAATGACCTGGTTCCACTTCGCGGCGTTCTGTTTGACCGGCGCGATCGGGATCTGCTTGACGTAGGGAACGTCCTGCAGGGAGGCGCCAGTGCTGAAGGTCCACAGGCCGACCTCGTCGTCGGGCGCGAACTGGGCGAGGGTGGCCTTGGCGGCCTTCTTCGCGAGGTCCAGCTTGGTGCCGCCGCCGGTGACGGTCTCGTTCATGGATCCGGAGACGTCGAGGATCACCAGCACCTGGGCCCGCTTGCGCAGCTCGGCCCACCCGTCGAGCACCTTGCGCAGGACCGGCGGCGACGGCGGGTCGATGACCGAGAACTTCGCGCCGGGCAGCATGCCATTGGCCTCGGTGATCGCGCCCGCGGCGGCGCCCTGGTACGAGCGGAACGCGGAGGACTGGAAGCGCTTCTGCTGGGCCGGCTCGCGCAGGTAGGACAGGAAATCGTCCGCGGCGGCCTTCTTGTCGCCGCTCACCGTGCTCAGCTCGATGTACGGATTGTCCGAGAGCAGCGTGCCTTCCTTGGGGTAGATCGCCACCAGCGGGGTGGCCGGCTTGCCGCCCTTGCCGAACAGCTTCGGATCGCCCGTCGGGTTGCCCTGGTTGTAGTCGTAAACCGACTTCTCCTCGACCGCGACCGCGCTGATGTAGCTGCCGCCGCGGCCGTCCTTGGCGGCGCTGGCCAGGTTGGACAGGAACGTCAGGGTCGTGTCGCCGTAGTGGACGACCCCGGACTCCACCGACTTGACGTACGCCGTGACCTTGGGATTCGC
>JAOPVE010000095.1 GCA_025963185.1 Actinomycetes bacterium | reverse complement strand
ACTTCGGCGAGCGGAACGGCGGGTCCGGCGAGCGGAACGGCGGGTCCGGCGAGCGGAACGGCGGGTCCGGCGAGGCGGACGGCGGGTGAGGCGAGCTGGGGGCGGGTCAGGTGAGCGGGTGGCGGGTCAGGGGAGCGGGTGGCGGGTCACGCGAGCTTGAACTCCTGGCGCATCGGGGAGGCGCTGGCGGCACAGTTGAGCAGGGACAGCCCGAGGATCTCCTCGACGGTCCGCAGTACCGAGCAGTGCGTGAGGTGTGCCGACGAGGCCACCTTGGCGGTGCTCGGCGAGATCACCAGGGCCGGGATGTGGTTGTCCGTGGCGTTGCCCTCGTCCCACACGACGAACACGGCGAGTTTGCCCGACTTGTAGTCCGGCCCGGCCATGATCTTCGGCAGCCAGGTGCTCAGCCAGGTATCGCCGTTCTTCACCAGGCTGGCTTCACAGGATCCGGCGCCGTGCATGTCGTGGCAGGTGTCGGGCGTGACCCACGACAGCGCCGGCAGGGTGCCCTTGGTGATGTCGTTGTGGAGGTTCCCGCTGGTCACGGTGCCGAGCGGGACGTCCCACTTCGCGCAGCGGCCGGACGAGTTCTCCGTGGCGTAGTAGGGCGGGACGGCGTGCCGCACGACGTACACGCCGTTGCCGGTGTTGGTGCGGCGGCAGTTGGTGGGCATCGACTCGGCGTACTGGCGGTACTGCTTGCCGGCCTTGGCGACCTGGGCGAAGACGTTGTCGCCGGTGAGCTGGTGCTTGACGGCGTCGTTGTCGTCGCAGATGCCGTGGGTGGTCCCGCTGGTGAGCAGGATGTACGCGGCGAGGGAGGGGCACTTGACGGCGTACCCGGCGCCCATGTTCTTCGCGGTGCCGTAGGTCGCGGCCAGCTTGTTGACGTACGGGGCGTCGGCGGCGCCGATGATCCGGCCGTACTGCTTGTTCTCCTCGGGGATGACCAGCACTTTGGTGTACCGCGACAGGACGGGCATGTTCGCCCCGCCCGCGGCGGGAGGTGCCTGCGCGCTCGGGGAGGCCGTGGGCTGCGTCTCGCCGGCGGGGGTCGCGGAGCAGGCCGTCATGGCGAGCAGCGCGCTCACGCCGAGCACCCGTAGCTTTCCGGTCATTGCAGCTCCTTCACGCTCCGATAAACGGATATAACGCCCTACAGCCTACCTTTCCGGGCGAATGCCCAAACGTCCGGTGGGGCGGGATGCCCCTCCATGACCTAGCGTCGTGCCGTGCGCGTGGCGACGTTCAACCTCCTTCACGGTATGTCGCTGGCGCATGGGCAGGTGCGGTCCGGCGAACTCGCCGACGCCGTCGCGGCGACCAAGGCGGACGTCATCGGGCTCCAGGAAACGGACCGTGACCAGCCACGATCTGGATCCGTGGACCAGACTGCCGACGCCGCCGCGGCCCTCGGTGCCGAGCACTGGAGATTCGTCCCCGCGCTGTGCGGGACACCGGGAACGTCGGAGCCGTGGACCGCGGTGCGCCAGGGCGAGGATCCGGACGGGCCGGCCTACGGCGTCGGGCTGGTGTCCCGGTATCCGGTCCGCCGGTGGCTCGTGCGCCGTTTCCCGGCGGCCCCCGTCACGCTGCCCCTGCTGGTTCCCGGCGGGCGCGGGATCATCCGGGTGCGCGACGAGCCACGGGTCGCGCTCGGGGCGGTGATCGACGCGCCGTGCGGTCCGCTGACGGTGCTTACCGCGCACCTGTCGTTCGTGCCGGGCTGGAACCTCGCGCAACTCGTGTCGCTGGCGAACTGGGCGCGCTCGCTACCCGGTCCGAAGTTGCTCGTGGGCGACTTCAACCTGCCGGGTGCGCTGCCGAGGCTCGCGTCGCGGTGGCATCAGCTGACCAGGCTGCCGACCTATCCGTCGTACGGTCCGCGGCTGCAGTTCGACCACATCCTGGCCGACGGGATCCCGCCGGGCGCCGTCACGCACGCCGAGGCCATGCGCCTGCCGGTGTCCGACCACTGCGCCCTCGTCGCGGACCTCGACCTGTAGAGCGGACCCCAGCCTGTTGATGCGGGGGCCGCGGCTCACCTCGGAGAAGGTGAGCCGCGGCCGGTCGGTCAGTACTTGACGTTCGGGAAGTCCTTGCGGGCCTGCTGGAACTGCGCCTCGTAGGACGCCGGCCACCCGAACGCGGTCGTCGCCTGCGCCCGCAGGTCGACCCCCGCCGCGCCGCTCATGAAGTGCACGAACTCGCCCCAGTTTAGGTTCCGGGAGAAGTTCTCGCCCCGGGTCGGGAAGTTCGATCCGAGAAGCTGGAAGTACTTGACCATCACCTGGGCGTGCCCGTGGTCGCGCCACAGCGGGTAGAACCAGTCGCGGAACCAGTGGGTGTTCGCGGCCGGGAAGCTGTCGGACTTGGTGATGTTCTTGTCGTAGAACGCCTTGGCCTCGGCGGTCATCCCGAGGGCCACGTAGGCGTCGTAGATGTAGAACTCCATCCACTTGCTGTCCTGCCAGAGCGGGAAGGCGGGGGATCCGTGCTTGCCGGACGCGGTGCTCTCCACGACGTGGCCGGTCTCGTGGGTGACGACCTCGTACTGCGGAGTGGTCCAGTTGCGGCCGCCCACGTCGCTGACGTTGCGGAAGTCGTGGCTAGCGTCGTACATCGTGGACGGATGCCCGCCGAACAGCTTGTTCTCGTGGTGGATCGAGAACAGCCGCCCCGCGGTCAGTTTGGTGTTGCCGGCCACGCCGTAGGTCTTCTGCGCGTAGGACCACATGTTCGTGAGGTACGGGAGCATCCACTTCGCGGCGTCCGGCTTGACGTCGGCGTCGAAGTAGATCGCGACCGTGTCGTTGTAGGCGATCAGGTTGACCGTGCCGTTGTGCTCGAACCAGTGTTCTTGCCAGGTCGCCTCGGGGGCCGCGAACTTCGGCGGATGCGCCGGGACCAGCCCGGTGCAGGTGCCGCCGGCCTTCCAGAGCTGTGGCGAGGTGTCCGGGGTCCAGGTCACGCCCTTGCCGGCGGTCAGGCCGAACAGCGCGGTGTAGGTCTTGCCCTGGTAGCTGATCACGTCGCCGGCGGCGTACGTCGTGGCCGCGGACCAGTCCGAACACGCACCGGCGGCCAGCGGATCGATCCACACCTTGTCGATGTCCGGCGCGTACCCGGCCGGGTTGGCGAACGAGACGGTGTTCGGGCCGGCCTTGGCCGTGATCCGCAGGGTGGTTTTGGCCGGGGTCACCCAGTTGCTCGTCGCGGTGAACGAGAGTGTGCTCGCCGTCGCGCCGTTGACCGACACGGCCGCCGTACGGGGCTGGGCGCTGGCGTAGGCGATGGTCAGGGTTGCCGGTCCGGCCGTGCTCGACGTCAGGCCGCCGAGGGTGAGGGTGCCGCCCTTGCCGATCCAGCCGGCCGCCTTGCCGCCCTCGCAACCCGCGCAGGGGATCACGCGCGCGCCGCCCGCGAGCGTTCCGTTGCTGCCCTCCGCCTCGTAGCCCGCGGTGCCGGCGTTCGCCGCGTAGACCGCGGACAACCCGGCCGCCGCGACCACGAGCGCGGCGGCTCCGGCGATGAACTGTTTTCTGCGCAAGCCCATGGCACATCCTTCGTGAGCGCACGCGAGGTGGGGTTCGCGAACGCGTCCGGTGGACCGCCGCGCGCGGAGTGCGGATGCGCGAGCAGCGGGCGGGCACCGCGTCCGGCCGCGGGCCTGGTGGACAACCTGGGGGCGGCGTCACACCAAGTCAACGAACGTTAGACAACCTTAAGGCCCCGCTAACTCGGACGTAGGGGACTGAGCACGGCCCGCCACCGGACTCGTGGGGCACGCACCGTAGTGGGCGGATGGCTGGGCGCACCAGGGGATCCGAGGGGGCGGACGGTCCGGAATTTCGGGGGCTGCCAGTGGTGAGATACGTGCCATTACCGTTTTGTTCTGGTGGAAGACGGCGCTCGACGGCTTGCGTGCGGGCTGGCCGCAGACTCCGAGAGCGCCGGCAGGGGACACACCCCGCCCACGGCCTGCCGCGCTCCAGGGGCCCGGCAGCCGTGGGCGGCCTCCCGCCCGCTCGTGTCTACAGTGAGACCTCACTCTTGACCGGGAGGGGCTCCATGACCGAGCGCGTACTCATCACCGGCGCCGCCGGCCGGATCGGCACCATGCTGCGCCCCCGCCTCGCCCGCGAGGGACGCACGCTGCGGCTGCTCGACCGGGAGCCCATCGGCGCGCCGTCCGCCGCCGAGGAGACGGTACTCGGCGACGTCACCGACCTGCCCGCCCTGATCGCCGCGGCGGACGGCTGCGACGCGATCGTGCACCTGGGCGGCATCGCCGGGGAGGACACCTGGGACGCGATCAGCGCGATCAACATCCAGGGCACGTACTCGGTCTTCGAGGCCGCCCGCGCCGCCGGGGTGCCGCGGGTGATCTTCGCGTCCAGCAACCACGCCGTCGGGTTCGTGCCCCGCACGTCCGCCCCGGTCTCGCCCACCGAGTTCTTCGCGCCCGACACCTATTACGGGGTGAGCAAGGTTGCCGGTGAGGCGCTGGCGTCGCTCTACGCCGACCGGTACGGGATCGACGCGCTCTGCCTGCGGATCGGGTCCTGCTTCGACGAGCCGTCCAACACCCGGATGCTCTCGACCTGGCTCTCGCCCGACGACTGCGGGCGCCTCGTGGAGGCCGCGCTCACCACCCCGGATCCGGGATTCGCGGTGGTGTGGGGGATCTCGGCGAACACCCGCGCGTGGTTCGACCTCGGTCCGGGGCGGGCGCTGGGGTTCGATCCGCAGGACGACGCGGAGAAGTACGCACCGGACCTGATCGCGCGCGACGGCGATCCGGATCTCACGGTCCTCCCGCACAGCCACGTGGGCGGCGACTTCTGCTCCCCAGCCTTGGACGCACCCCTCCCCACCTGACCCCGCCGCCGGACCAGCCCGCCCCCGGCCCGCCGTACCCCAGGTCGTGTTAGCGGTTCATGGCGCGACTCGCCGGAGGCGGTCGGCCATAACCGCTAACAGCGCCCGGCACCGGAGGCCATTGACGCGCCCCCGAGCCCCCCGACAGAATCGCCGCCACTGCCTGGGAGAGCGCTCTCACGGTGGGACCGATCTGAAGGGACATTTGATGAGTCGTGAGGCTCAGCACGAGAGCCTGGTGCCCACCGGAATCCGCCGGCCGCTGACCCGGCGGCGGATGCTCGGCACCGGTGTGGCGGCCACGGTCCTGGTCGCCACCGGGGCTACCGGCACGATCGCCGCGAACGCCGCCGAGCGGACGGTCCCGCGCGGGGTACTGCCCCCGGCGCGGCGCGGACTGGCCTTCCTCGACGCCGCGATGGACGCCTACCCGGACAAGGGCACGGTCCGGCTCGCGCAGAGCTACACCGATCAGGCCGGACTGTTCAGCAGCGCGTTCACCTACGACAACGCGATCGCGATCCTGGCCTACCTCGCGGCCGCCGATGCGACCGCTGATGCCGCCGCGACCGGCAGGGCCACCGCACTCGGCGACGCGCTGCTGTACGCGCAGGCGCACGATCCGCAGTACACGGACGGGCGGTTACGGCAGGCGTACAACGTCGGTCCGTACACGTTCTACGACGGGTCCGCCCAGCCGGACGGCTTCGTGAAGGCCGACGGATCCGCGAACGTGGGCACCCAGTTCGGCTTCACGGGCACGGCGACCGGCGACATGGCCTGGGCCGGGATCGCGCTGACCGCGCTGTACCGGGCCACCAGGACCGCGAAGTACCTCGACGGGGCGCTCAAGATCGGCACCTGGATCGTCACGAACACCAAGACCGCCGAGCCCCTCGGCGGCTGGAAGTTCGGTGTGGACGGTCAGGGCGCGCACCACCCGGGAACGGCGACCGAGCACAACATCGACCTGATCACGTTCTTCGGCGGGCTGCACCAGGCCACCGGGCAGTCGGTGTGGAACGACCGGCGCTGGCGCGCGCAGGCGTTCGTCAAGAAGATGTGGGAGCCCCAGGGCGGCTTCTTCTACACCGGCACGAACGACGGCGTGACGATCAACAAGGCGCTGGTGCCCGAGGACACCCAGACGTGGAGCTACCTGGCGCTCGGCGCGCAGCTCTACGCGTCCTCGGTCGACTGGTGCGCCACGCGCCTCAAGGTCTCGGACGACTCCACCCGCACGAACAGCACCGTGCCGGCCGGGCAGTCGTACGCGGGCGTGACGTTCACGTCGGCGAGCCTGCTGGCCAACGAGGACGCGCCGATCGCCCAGTACCAGCCCAAGCCCGACCGCAACGGGGTCTGGTTCGAGGGCACCGCGCACCTGGCGCTGGCGCTGCGGGCACGCGGCCGCCGCGGCGACGAGGTGGCCGCGACCGCGCTGCTTACCTCGATCGAGTCGGCGCAGAACCAGCTTGGTGGCGACCAGCAGCTCGGCGGGAAGGCGCTGCCGGCCCAGTCGGGGATCGTTTCGGCGAGCAGCCCGATCGACACTGGTTTCGGCTTCGGCTACTACCCGTACAAGCACGCGGGCGCGACCGCGTGGTACCTGCTCGCGAAGAACCGGGCGAACCCGCTGCGCGGATAGATCCGCAACCGCGTTTTGCCTGGCGGTGCCCTGGCCCGTCGCCGAACCAGGTCAGGGCTGAGAGCGGATAACAGTGTGGCCCGGCCGCGCAGGGCGGCCGGGCCACAGTGGACAGGTGATCGCGTGCTAGCGGCAGCCCCGCAGGTAGCACTTGAGTGCGGCGAGCGCGGGCTTCGGCGAGAGGTTTCGCCGCATGAGGCCCTGGGTCCTGGCGCTCTTGGTGCCCGAGGACCGATCGTGGCTGTTGTACCAGAACACGGTCGTGACCTGCGGGAACCTGCTCTTGAGCATCTTCAGTGTGCGGACCAGGTACGCGGCCTGCGTCTTCTCGCTGACGCCACGGTCCCAGATCGGCGTGCTCCTGGTGTTGCCGTGGGTCGGCCAGCCGAACTCGGTGAACCAGATCTTCTTGCCGCCGTCGCCCTTCTGCCTCATGAGCTTGATGAGTGCGGCGGTGTAGACCATCCGGTACTCGTCGTACCGGTCGGACGCCTCCGGCCCCAGGGCCGCGTTGCCCTGGTACGCGTGCACGGCCATGACGTCGAACTTGCCCTTTGCCCCGGCGGCGTACGCCTTGGCGATGAACTTCGTGTCGATGTACATCGTGCCGCCGAAGACGACCTGTGCCCTCGGGTTGCCTGCCTTGACCGCCGGGTAGGCGGCCTTGAGCAGGCGGGTGTAGTTACTGGCGCTCGGCGGGTTCAGGAAGTCCCTGGTGTTGGGCTCGTTCCAGACCTGCCATGCCTGGACCTGGGTCCGCCAGCGGTTCGCGGCGAACTTGATGGCCTTGGCGTAGTCGTTCATGTTCCGGGGCAGCTTGTGCGTGTCGCTGCTGCCACTGGCCCACTTCGGGGTCTGCCAGAACATGACCAATACCTTGAGACCGCGGTGGTGCGCCATGTTGAGGACCTTGTCCACAAACGGCACGCCCCAGCGCATGTCGAACTTGCCCCGCGTCGGCTGGATCGCTGTCCAGCCCAGGTCGATGCGGACCCAGCTCGCTCCGGCGTTCTTCAGTTGGGTGAGCACCCTGTCCCGCTGTGCGTCCGTCATGTTGGCCCAGGTTCCGTGGAACTGTGCGCCGAATGCCGGGCCGGAGGAAGCGCGGGTGACCGCGGCGTCCGCCTGGGGTGCGGTGCTCTGGAATGACAGAGGTGCGACTAGGGCGGTGACCGCCATTGCCAATGCCACGGCGATGCGTACCGTAACAGCCTTTTTTGTCATGGACGAGACAATTGCTGTTAAACATCCAAAAACCTGGCATCCATCGGATCTTCGGCGGGTCGCGACACACCGCGGCAAACTCGGAAACCCTGTCCAGCAGCCAGTTTCCGGACTCGCGCGTGAACGCCGTTCAGAGCGTGGTTACCGCTGGTCGGAGCCTAGATCCGAGGATCGGGAACGAGCCGCCGGATCGCGGCCGCGCCATCGGGATCCACAAGGGCCGGTCGGCGCGAAGCTTGCCATCGGGGCCGACTTCACCCAGGATTTGGGCTTTTGCCCGGTATGGGGAGTCAGGAGGTGGTCGCGCGCTGGTCCGCGAACCACGAGGCGATGTGGATCCGGGTGGGGAGGTCGAGCTTGGTGCGGATGTGCGCCACATGCGTGACCACCGTGCGATCGCTCATGCCCAGCCGCGCGGCGATCTGCCCGTTGGTGTATCCGCGCGCGACCAGTTCGGCCACCTGGTACTCCCGCGGCGTGAGCGCCGAGCGCGCCGCCTCGTACCGTTCGGGAAGGTGGCCGCTCTCCGCGTACTCGCGCGCCTCGTCCAGCGTGAGCGCCGATCCGACCGCCAGCGCCGTCTTGCGCGTCGCCGCCGGGGCCTCTGACCAGGCCCGGGTGGTCGCCTCCGCGACGATCCCCGACCACCACGGATCGGCACCGAACCCGTGGTTGGCACGGAACGCGTCGACGGCCGCGAACAGCCGCAGCGCGCGCTCGGCGTCGGACCGCCGCGCGGCCACCACGGCGAGCGCCTCGCAGCAGTGCAGCGCCACCTCGTGATAGGTCTCCGGATGCACCAGTGCGCGCAGGAAGTGCCGTTCGGCGGTGTCCACGTCGTCCCGGCACAGGGCCGCCGCGCCCGCGGTCGAGAGGATACTGTCGGCGCCGTCCGCACCGGGCATCGCGAGCGCCTCGTCGATGAGCGGCTGAGCGGCGTCCACCTGGCCGGCGCCGAGCAGTGTCCAGGCGAGGTTGTTCAGGCTGCCGATCAGCTCGCGCGGATGGCCGCTGACCCGCAGCAACGCGATGTCCTCGCGCGCGATCGCGATCACGGCCGCCGTGTCGCCCGCCCGGCGGTGCGCGAACATCAGGGCGTTGAGCGCGCGCGAGGTGAGGTCCGGGTCGTCCCGGTCGCGGGCGATGGCCAGCGCGTCCTCGGCGTACCGGCGCGCCGCCGACGCGTCTCCGGACCGGCTCTCGGTCACCGACAGCCGCCGCAGCGCCTCCGACCGCTCGGCCGCCGACGGATCGTGCCCACGCAGGACGTGTTCGAGCAGCCGCCGTGCCTCGGACAGGTCCCCGCGCATGCCCCACGACGCCGCGAGCAGGATCGCCAGCGCAACGTACCGGGGATGCCGGCGCCGTTCGGCCTCGTCCACGGCGAACCGGATGTTGTCGTGCTCGGCGCTGATCCGGGCCATCAGCTCGGCCGTCGACTCGCCCCACACCGCGTTGGTCAGCTCGTGGGCGTGGCCGCAGAACCAGTCCGCCAGCGCGTCGAGCACGCCCGCGTCCTCCCCGGCGTCCGCGAGTTGCTCGGCGCCGAACACGCGCACCGATTCGAGGATCCGCAGCCGGCCCGTCGCCGACGGATCCGCGTACGCCAGCGACTTGCCCGCGAGCTGGGCCAGCAGCGCCCAGAGCCCGGCCCGCCCCAGGCCGAGCCCGCCCGTCACGGCCGCCGCGGTCTGCTGGTCGAACCCGCCGGGCAGCAGCGCGAGCCGCCGGAACACCTGCTGCTCGGTCTCCTCCAGCAGGCCGTAGCTCCACGCGATCGCCGCGCGCAGGCTCTGCTGCCGGGGCGGGGCTCCGCGCGGGCCGCCGTGCAGCAGGTCCAGGCGCTCGCCGAGCCGGTCCAGCAGGGACTGTGGGGTCAGGACGGCGATCTGGCGCGCGGCGAGTTCGATCGCGAGCGGCAGCCCGTCCAGCCCGTTGCACACCGCCGCGATCAGCTCGGCGTGGTCACCGGGCTCGAAGTCGTGGACCGTGGCCCGCGCCCGGTCGGTGAACAGCCGGACCGCGGGGGAGTTCCGGAACCCCGGATCCGCGGGGTCGGCCGGAGCGGCGGGCAGCGGCAGCACCGGCAGGACGGCCTCGCCGGGGATCCGCAGGGCCTCCCTGCTCGTGGCGAGGATCCGCAGCTGGGGATAACGCACGAGGAGGTCCACTGCCTCGGCTGCCACCGCGGCGATCAGGTGCTCGCAGTTGTCGAGGACCAGCAGCACCGGACCGGCCGCGCACGCCTCGCCCAGCGGATCCGCACTCGCGGCCACCCCGCCGGCCGCCGCCGTGATCGCCGGGCCGACCGGTGCGGATCCGGTGAGCGGCGCCAGCTCCACCCACACCACCCCGCCCCGGTAGAACCCGCGGACCCGGGCGGCCAGCTCGGCGGCGAGCCGGGACTTGCCCACTCCCGCCGCGCCGGTGAGGGTGACGAGCCGCCGGCGGGTCAGCATGGACGGCGCGTCGGCGAGTTCGCGGTCCCGCCCGACGAACAGGTCGAGCGCGGGCGGCGGGCTCGCGGCCGGACCCGCCGGCACGTCCGCGGTGAGCAGCGGCGGTTCGGGGAAGACGCTCGGGGCCGCGGTCAGCGCCTGGCCGGACCGGTACTGCCGGTGCAGGGTCGCGGCGGACACGTTGAGCAGATCCGCGAGCTCGCGCCAGCTCAGCCCGCGCTCGCGGGCCAGCGTGACGGCCGTGCGCAGGCCCCACGCGGCGATCCGCTGGGCCTCGACGAGCGCGCTGGCCTGCGCGGTGACCTCACTGTCCCGGCCGGCCAGCTGGGCGACTTCGGCGAGTTGCCGCAGGTAGGCCTGGACGTCCCGCATGAGCACGGTCGGCGCGGGCCCGCCCGGCGCTGCAGCCCCGCCCTCGGCCGGGTCCGCCGCCTCGCCCGGGTCGGCG
>JAOPVE010000049.1 GCA_025963185.1 Actinomycetes bacterium | reverse complement strand
GGCCTCGCCCCAGCCGCCGGCTCCGCCGCAGCCCCCGGCGCCGAGCCCCAAGCCGCCCGTGCCGTCGCCGAAGCCCCCGGCGCCGAGCCCCAAGCCGTCGGCTCCGGCTCCGCCGCCCGCGGATCCCGGCGCGGTCAAGATCACCCTGGACGACTCCCAGGCGCCGGACCTGCACGCGTGGGCCGTCGCCGAGGTGGCGATCCTGCAGCGCGAGTACCCGAAGATCGTCGCGGCGATCCCCAGCCCGGGGTTCGAGGCGCCGAAGGCGTTCTCGCTGACGATCGACAAGAGCTACACGGGCGTCGCGTTCACGTCCGGAACCCGGGTCGTGGCCAGCGCGACCTACACCCGCGCCCACCAGAGTGACACCGGCTTCCTGGTCCACGAGGCGTTCCACGTCGCCCAGCAGGGTGGAAACGCCCCGGGCTGGTTCATCGAGGGCAGCGCCGACTGGTACCGCTTCTTCACCTACGAGCCCGGCAAGATCCGCGCGCCGGGGAGCAACGCCAACTACACCGACGGCTACCGGACCTCCGCGTGGTTCCTCAACTACGTGGCGACCAAGTACGACGCCGGGATCGTGCAGAAGGTCCAGGCGGCCGGGCGGGCCCGCAAGTACAGCGACCAGCTGTTCGTGCAGCTGACCGGCAAGAACCTCGCCCAGCTCTGGGCCGAGACGCCGAAGGGCTGACCCCATCGCCGGTTCCCCGGGGCGCGCTAGATCGAGCCCCGGGGAACCGGTGGGGCGGTCCGCGCGTCTGATCCGCATGGAACGCCCACTGCTGGTCACCGGGTCCGCGATCGCCGTGCTGCTCGCCGCCCTCGCCGGGTGCGGCCAGGGCGGCACCGGATCGCCCGGCCCGTCCGGGACCGCCAGCCCGCCGGGAAGCGCGAGCCCGACTCCGGGCCAGCCCTCGCCGGGCCAGGCCTCGCCCGGTGCCCCCTCCCCCGGTGCCCCCTCGCCGGGCGCATCGCCTGGCGGTCCGGCGATCCTCACCGGCACCACCGAGGAGGGGGTGTCCCCCGGCTGCCTGATCCTCAGCAGCGATTCGGGAGGGAAATGGACGCTCACCGGCAAAGTGGCCGGGCTCCGGGCCGGCGCGCGAATCGCCGTCGCCGGCCACGAGGGCCTGAATATGGCATCGCACTGCCAGCAAGGTCGCATCTTCGTCGTGACCAGCGTAAAGACTGGGTGACGCGACTGGCCTGAACGGTGACTCTACGCAGTTGACGGCGGATGACACGGTGTAATCCGGCGCAAGTCCTTGCGTCTTCTTGGCCGGACCCGAATGATCGAATTCCGCCGGGCTTCAGCGTGGCAGTTCGCCAGTAGGAAGGACACCCGTCCATGCGCGTCCCATCACGGGCCGTTGCGTTAGCAGCGATCACCACCGCGGCAGTGGTCACCCCACTGGCCGCCGTGGCAGCACATGCGGCCCCCACCCCATCCCGGGTGAGCGTCGCCGACGCCAAGCCGTCGTGGATCCGTGGGGCCAAGGCCACCGCGGACGCCAGCAGTAGCCAGCAGATCGACGTCAAGCTCTACCTCGGTCTGCGTGACACCGCCGGGATCGACGCTGCCGTCAAGGCCGTCTCCACCCCCGGCAGCGCTCAGTACGGCAAGTACCTCAGCCCGGCGCAGTTCCGGGCGAAGTACGCGCCTACCGACGCGTCGCTGGCCCAGGTCAAGCAGTTCCTCGCCGACAACGGGCTCGCCGTGACCTCGGTCCCGGCGAACCGGCACTTCGTGGCCGCTCGCGGCACCGTGGCGCAGGCCGAGAAGGCGTTCGGAACCTCGCTGAAGATGTTCAAGAACGGCACCCAGACGGTCCGCGCGGCCTCGGGCGCCGTCACTGTGCCCTCCTCCGTCGCGGGATCCGTCATCGCGGTCTCGGGTCTGGCGAGCCAGGCCAGCACCATGGCCCCGCACCACGTCGACGGCCCGAAGGTGACCTCCAGCAAGGCGAAGGCTGGCCTCAAGGCCGGCACCCACGCCCCGCCGCCCGGTGCGTTCGTCAACGCCGGCCCGTGCTCGGCGTTCTTCGGCGAGAAGACCGCCAAGGGCACCCCGCCCGCGTATGGCAAGGTCCAGCCCTACGCGACGTGTGGGTACGTCCCCGCGCAGCTCCAGGGCGCGTACGGACTGACCCGCTCGGTCGCCAAGGGCTTCGACGGGCGCGGCGTCAAGGTCGCGATCACCGACGCGTACGCGGCGCCGACGATCCTGTCCGACTCGAACACCTACGCCACCAAGCACGGCCAGAAGGCGTTCGCCACGAAGCAGTTCAAGCAGGTCCTCCCGAAGGACGGCTTCCGCTTCGGCTTCGACGACACCGTGAACGGCGACCAGTGCGGTGAGCAGGGCTGGTACGGCGAGGAGACGCTCGACGTCGAGGCCGTGCACGCGCTGGCCCCCGGCGCCAACGTGGTCTACGTCCCGTCCCGCAGCTGCGACGACGGCGACTTCGACGAGGCGCTGAACAAGATCGTCGACGGCCACCTCGCCGACATCATCAGCAACTCGTGGGGCAGCTCCGGCGAGAACGCCACCCCCGAGCTGCGCAAGGCCTACACCCAGACGTTCTTCCAGGCCGCACTCGAAGGCATCGGCGTCTACTTCTCCTCCGGTGACGCCGGCGACAACAGCGCCGCCAACCCGGACGGATCCGCCACCGTCGACGACCCGGCGTCCAACCCGCTGGTCACCGCCGTGGGTGGCACCGCGATCGCGATCGACAAGAACAACAAGCGCACGTTCGAGACCGGCTGGGGCACCGGCAAGGTCGTTCTCAAGGACAAGGACTGGAACCCGGCTCCCCCCGGTCCGTTCACGTCCGGCGCCGGCGGTGGCACGAGCCAGGTCTTCGACCAGCCCGCGTACCAGGCCGGAGTCGTCCCGAAGGCGATCGCGAACAAGCACGGCAAGCCGCAGCGCGCGGTCCCGGACATCGCGGCGATCGCCGACCCGAACACCGGCATGCTGGTCGGCGAGACCCAGACCTTCCCGGACGGGACGGTCAAGTACTCCGAGTACCGGATCGGCGGCACCTCGCTCGCCAGCCCGGTGATAGCCGGCATCATGGCCATCGCGGACCAGGTCGGCGGCCACGCGCACGGGTTCGCCAACCCGGCGATCTACGCGCTGGCCGGCAGCAAGGCGCTGTTCGACGTCAAGGGCAAGCCGGCCACTCCGGCCGTCGTGCGGGTCGACTTCGCGAACGCCGTCGACGACTCGGCCGGGCTCATCACCTCGCTCCGGTCGCTGAACGTCACGCAGTCGATCAAGATCCGCCCGGGCTACGACGACGTCACCGGCGTCGGCACGCCCAACGGTGAGAGCTTCGTCGCCGCGCTCGGCTTCGGCGAGTAACACCGCACGACACGACACACACGCACAACCACGTCAGGCCGGGCACCCGCCGAGGGTGCCCGGCCTGACGCCTGCTCTAGGGTCTTCCCCCTGCGGCGAAGTGCGGTAATCCCTGCCGGTCCTGACCGGCCACGGTTACCGCACTTCGAGTCGCTGGCGGGTCGCCGAGCGGGGGCCGGGCGGGACGGGCGGGAGCCGCGGGCCACCCCTAGGGGATTGGGCGGACCAGAGGTTCTGTCCAAGTCACCGTTGCCACGGAAGTACACACGCGTAACGATCGGTTGTGCACTCGACGAGCGGCTGGAGGCCTCCGCACATGCGCGTACCCGTCACGCTGACGATCTTCGCCGTCACGGCGATCGCCGGCACCGCGGTCGTCGTCGGGCCGCGCGTGTTCGCGAACTCGGGCCAGCAGGGCGACAAGCTGACGGCGAACAGCCCGTCGCGCGTCGAGGATCCGCAGCCATCCGGCGCACCGTCCCCCGGATCGGCGCGCCCGGCCGGGGCCGTGGCGTTCCGCAGCGTGGCGACGGGGTGCCTGGACAGCAACGCCGACGGATCCGTCTACGTGCTCGCCTGCAACGGCGGCAGCTACCAGCTGTGGAAGACGAGCACCGAGACCGGCGGATCCGTCTCGCTCACCGACGTGGCCACCGGCCGGTGCCTGGACAGCAACCGCACCGGATCCGACAAGGGCACCGCCTACACGCTGCCCTGCAACGGCGGGGAGTTCCAGCACTGGGTGGTCGAGTCGGCGGCCGGGAACGTCCGGTTACACAACAAGGCGACGGGGCTGTGCCTGTTCGGCGCTGATCCGCCGCTGACGACGCGGAACTGCACCGACACGAGCACTCCGATGTGGTGGAAGCAGATTCCGCCAGCCTGATCCCGGTCAGCTCACGCCGAGGTACGCGAGGACGGCCAGCACCCGGCGGTGGTTCTCGCCGTCCGCCGTGAGGCCGAGCTTGGCGAAGATCGCGCTGATGTGCTTCTCGACGGATCCCTCGGAGATGTGCAGCGCGGCCGAGATCGCGGCGTTCGTGCGGCCCTCGGCCATCGCCTCGAGTACGTCCCGCTCGCGCGGGGTCAGCGCGGCGAGCGCGCCCGCGACGCCGGTCCGGCCGAGTAGCTGGGAGACCACCTCCGGATCGAGCACCGTGCCCCCGGATCCGACCCGGGCGACCGCGTCGAGGAAGTCGCGCACGTCCGCGACGCGGTCCTTGAGCAGGTAACCGACGCCCCGGACGTTCCCCCGCAGCAGGTCGGCCGCGTACCGGTCCACGACGTACTGCGAGAGCACCAGCACGCCCACCTCGGGGTGCGCCCGGCGGATCTCCAGCGCGGCGCGCAGCCCCTCGTCGGTGAACGAGGGCGGCATCCGGATGTCGGTGATGACCAGGTCGCAGCCGCCCGCCGCGGCCAGCAGCCCGGCCGCGTCACCCACGGCGGCCACGACGTCGTGCCCCTTGTCGGCGAGCAGCCGGGCGAGGCCGTCCCGCAGCAGCACCGAGTCCTCGGCGATCACGATTCGCACGGCAGCTCCACGAGGATCCGGGTCGGCCCGCCCGCCGGGCTGTCGACCGTCAGTGTCCCGCCCGCGCTCGCGGCCCGGTCCGCGAGCCCGGCGAGCCCGCCCAGTGCTCCGGCCGCCGCGCCGCCCCGGCCGTCGTCGTCGACCGAGACGCGCAGGATCCCGCCGGACGCCGTGATCCGGACCGCCGCCCGCGCCGCCCCGCTGTGCTTGGCCACGTTCGCCAGCAGCTCGCTCACGCAGAAGTACGCGGTGGACTCGACCGGCCCCGGCGGCCGCGACGGCAGGTCAACCTCGGCCTCGGCGGGAACCGGGCAGCGGGCGGTCAGCAGCGGGACCGCGCCGTCGAGCCCGAGGTCGGTGAGCACCGCGGGGTAGATCCCCCTGGCGAGTTCGCGCAGCTCGGCGAGCACGAGCTTGGACTCCTCGTGGGCCGCGGCGACCCTGGCCGCCGCCCCGGCCAGGTCGGATCCGCTGTCCAGGTCGTCCCTGGCCCGGCCCAGTTCCAGCGCCAGCGCGACGAGCCGGACCTGGGCGCCGTCGTGCAGATCCCGTTCGAGCCGGCGCAACTGCGAGGTGGACTGGACCGCGGCCTGCCGCCGCTGCCGTTCGAGCACCTCGACCCGCTCGCGCAGCCGGGGCGGGTTCAGCAGGGCCCGGATCCGCAGCCGGTCGAGCTGGGCGAACCCCCGGGTCACCCAGGCCGCCACCACGAGCAGCACCAGCCCGGCCGCCGCGATCGGGAGCGGAATCGTGTCGGGGTAGAAACCGCCCAGCGGATCCCCGTGATGCCCGTTCGCCACCGGCAGCAGCCGGTACCAGAGCGGGTAGCTGACCATGCCGAGCGCCTCGGCCCAGACCAGCGCGGTCACGTAGGCCTGGAGGACTCCGGCCAGCGCGGCGAGCTGCAGGTATGCCACCCGGCGCCAGGACTCGCGGTCCTTCAGCGCGCCCCGCACCCAGCCGGTGAAGCCCGGCTGCGGCGCCCGGTACGGATCCGGACGGGGCACCTCCATCCCGAGCAGCACACGGGCCCGGCCGGACTCCGCCAGAGCGAACAGCCAGGTTCCCGCGAACAGCCCGGCGAGCAGGACGGTCCCGACCACGGTCAGGCCGAGCACCAGCGCGACCGCGAGCGCGATCAGGTACGCGAGGGCAAGCAGGCCCAGGACGCCGCCGAGCAACACGTGCAACAGCTCGCGCCAGGTCCGGACGGTGAACGGCGCCCGCAGCACCGTGCCGATCCGGGTCATCGGATCACCCCCGCGCGGCCCCGCGTGCGCAGCCCGTAGCCGCCGAGGAGCAGCGCCGAGGGGAGGAGGTAGAGCAGTTCCACTCCGCCATGGTGCCCGAGGCCCCAGTCCGGCCCGCCGGGGCAGACGTACACGAGGTGGGCGGGCTTGGAGGGGCGGCCGGCCAGGGCGAGGGGCACGAACAGCGCCACCAGCGCGGCCAGGTATGCGGCGAGCCGCCAGCCCGGCCGGGACCGCCGCCCCGAGCCGCCGTCCGCCGTGAACACTGTGCTGAGAACGGCCATGGCCGGCCCCTTCCCGTCGCCGATGTGGTGTCCGGATCGACGCTAGGGACCCGGCCGACGGCCCAGAACGGGGTTGTCCGGACGATCCGCCGGGGGCTGTCCCCCAGACCGGCCCGCGCCGTTCTGGGCCCGAAGTGCGGTAATTGCGGCCGGTCCTGACCGGCCGCGGTTACCGCAGTTCGGGGGGCGGGGTGCTGATATTCGGGCATTACGGTCAGGATCGGCGGGCGGGTGCCGATCAGGGCCTCGTGACGCCTTCGCCGACACGCGGGATTCGCCGCACCTGGATCGCCAGCGCCCTGGCGATCCTCGTGCTGCTCACCGGCGTCGAGGCGACCCTGGCTGCGGGCTTCGCGCTTCAGAACGGCCCCCGGGACGTCGCCAGCCAGGCCATGGACCGGCGCAGCGAACTCGTCGCCGAAGCCGTCTCGACCGAGACCCGCCGCTACACCGACTCGATGCGCGCCCTCGCCGCGGCGGTCGCGGTGGCGAGCCCACTGGATCCGCAGCGGTTCGCGGCCCTGACCGATCCGATCCGGGAGATGCAGCTCGCCGGGGCGACCGTCGTCACCTACGTCGTCCCGGCGTCGGACGCGGACGTCGAGGGGGTTCAGCGGGAGTGGCGGCAGCGGGGACAGTCCGGCCTCACGCTCCGCCCGAAGGGCCACGGCGAGCACCTGTTCTCCGTGCTCACGCAGATCCTCGGCGGCGACCAGAAGCCCGTCCCCGGCGGCGACGCGAGCCAGGCTCCGGCCCCGTCGGAGGCGCTCGCCGAGTCCCGCCGGAGCGGCGACATCACCGTCTCGGACACCTACCAGCTCCTGCTCGACCGGCGCCTGCCCGGGAGCCAGCGGCAGAACTCGTTCGCTCTCGCCGCCCCGGTGTTCGCCCCAGCCGGGAGTCCGGACGCGGGCCACCTGCGCGGCTGGGTGCTGCTCGCGCTCCGCGGCGGGGACTTCCTGGGCAAGACGCTTGACCACGCGGCCCAGGGCATGGTGGACGTGACGCTGCGCGCCCAGAACTCCAAGGACGGACTCGTGGTCGTCGCCAAGCTGACCTCGGCGTTCCACGGCAAGCGCGAGCTGCACCGGGAACTGGACTTCAGCGTCGCGCAGCGACACTGGCACCTGGACCTGGACTCGACCGCCGCCGCGATCCCTGGCGGATCGACCGACCTCGGGGGCACGGTGACCACGGGCGGGCTGGCCCTCACGGCGATGCTGGCGATCCTGGTGTTCGTGCTGTCGAGCGGACGGGCCAGAGCGGACGCCCAACTCGTCGCGGCGGCCGCCGAGATCCGGATCCTGCGCGCGGACCTCGACGCCGCCGACGCCGAACTGGACAGCGCGACAGCCCGAGCCGCGCCGGATCATCCGTCAGCCGAGCGGGGCGCGACGGCGATCGCCACACCCCGCGGGGGCTGAATCAGCAGGTCAGCGAGCCGGGTCCCGTCGTAGTGCCGAGCACCTGCACGTACTGCTGGTAGAGCGTCACCCGGTGCTGCATCTGGTCCGGGTGGCCGCCGTTGCACTCGATCCCGTTGATCGCGCGGATCGTCGTGCCGAAGCCCGATCCATTCGTCATGGCCGCGTGCGAGGTCATTCCCGCGCTGCCCGTGCCGGTCATCCAGTACCAGATGCCGGTCTTCCAGGCGACGGCCGCGTCGGTCTTCACCAGGTCCGGGGTGTGCAGGAGGTCGATGCCGAGGGCGTTCCCCGCGGCGTAGTAGTTGAAGTTCCAGCTCAGCTGCATCGGGCCGCGGCCGTGGTAGGCGGTCTGCCCGGCCGGGCATCCGTAGGGCTGCGACCAGTCGCAATAGGTGCCCCACACCGCGGTGTTCAGCTCCTCGGTGTAGACCAGCCCGCCCGTCTCGTGGCTGACGTTCGCCAGGAACGCGGCGGCCTCCTGCTTCTGGGTGTCGGTGCTGCCGGTCTTCGTGAACGCCGGGTAGGCGCTCAGGGCACTGACCAGGCCCTGGTACGTGTAGAGCGCGTTCCGGCCCGGGAACAGCTGGTTGAACTGCGCTTCGCTGACCACGAACCCGCTCGGGTTGCCACCACCCGGCGGCGGGCTGCTGCCCCCGGAGCAGCTGAACGCATCCCAGAACCAGGTGCTGATCGTGGGGTCGTAGCCCGGGTTGTCGTGGGAGGCCTTGTAGTACTGGCCGTTGGTGTAGCGGACGATCGATCCGGCCACGTACCAGGTTCCCGCGGTCCAGTTGGGATAGCTGCATGTCGTGGGCGGTGGCGGTGGGGTGGTCCCGCCGCAGGCTCCGTTGTCCTGCCAGACCCCGGATCCGCCGGTGCTCGGCGCCTCGCCCTGGGTCCACCACTTGGCGGTCCAGTTGTGGGCGTTGTACGAGGCGGTCATGTTGGCCGTGTAAACCGCGGACGCGGTCCACGCGGTGGAACAGGTTGCGGCGCTGGCCGGGGACGCGGTGACGAGGCCGGTCAGGCCCAGTACGGCGAGGGCAAGGGCTGCCGCGGACGCTAACAATCGCTTCTTCGACACGTGACCACTCCTCTTTGTGGGCACCACTGCACGGATGACGAAGGTGGGGAAAGCGGTGAGCGCCCGCACACGCTCCTGCCTGGTCGCACCTAACCCCGCCGCCACACGCCAGGTCAACGGTCTAGACCAATATGGGCCATCCACTCGCGTGATGCCCCACAACAGGAAGTGCGGTAACCACGGCCGGTCGGGACCGGCCGTGGTTACC
>JAOPVE010000023.1 GCA_025963185.1 Actinomycetes bacterium | reverse complement strand
GCTGGGCGCGGGGTGTGCGGTCGCCCTGGGGGTCGCCCTACCTCACCGGCATGGGAGCGGCACGGCGGTGCGGGGCGGAAGACCCCTCGCGGGTCCCGCACCGCCGCGACCGCGCTCCCACCAGACGCCAGCGAGCACAGACGCCAGCGAGCACCAGACGCTGGCAGCACTAATGCCGGCCAGCACTAACGCCAGCCAGTAACGGCTACGGCCTCGTTCGGCGCCGGAGCTTCGGGGGTCTTTGCTCCCCGGCGGCCCCCGAAGCTCCGACACCGAACGATGCGGCGAACGCTGGCGGGCTCGTGAAGACTGGCGGGTATGGCGTACACGATCGACTGGTCCGGCGATCCGGCCGTCGTGCTGATCGACCAGACCGCGCTGCCCCAGCGCGAGGAGTACCTGCGCTGCGAGACCGTGCCCGAGCTGATCGCCGCGATCCGGCGGCTCGCGGTCAGGGGCGCGCCCGCGCTCGGGGTCGCCGGTGCACTGGGGGTCGCGCTGGCCATGCGGACCTCCGCCGATCCGGCCGCCGACATCGCCGCGCTGCGGGCCGCCCGGCCGACTGCCGTGAACCTCGCCTGGGGAGTCGACAGGGCCGCCGCGCTCGTTCCCGGCGGATCCGACGCGGTGCTCGCCGAGGCGCTGGCGATCCGGGACGAGGACGTGGCGAGTTCGGCGTCGATGGCCGCGTACGGATCCGAGCTGGTCACCGAGCTGGTGGGCGGCGATCCGGTGCTGCTGACCCACTGCAACACCGGCGGGCTGGCCTGCGTCACCGGCGGAACGGCCCTCGGCGTCGCGATCGCGCTGCACCGGGCCGGGCGGCTGCGGGAGGTCATCGCCTCGGAGACCCGGCCACTGTTGCAGGGCGCCCGGCTCACGGCCTGGGAACTCGGCCGGGCCGGCGTGCCGTACCGGATCGCGGCCGACGGCGCCGGCCCGTCCCTGATGGCTCGCGGGCTGGTCGACGCCGTAATCGTCGGAGCCGACCGGATCTGCGCGAACGGCGACGTGGTGAACAAGATCGGCACCTACGCGCACGCCCTGGGTGCGGCCCGCGCCGGGATCCCGTTTCTCGTCGTCGCGCCCGAGTCGACGGTCGACCCGCGGACCGCCTGCGGGGCGGACGTGCACATCGAGGACCGGCCCGGCGCCGAGGTCCTCGAACTCGCCGGATCGCCGATCGCACCCGCCGGATCCGTGGCCGTGAACCCGGCCTTCGACGTCACTCCCGCCGACCTCGTCACCGCCATCGTCACCGACCGGCGCGTGATTCAGCTCTCTCGTGGTGGGAATTTGCCGGGGGTCCCCCTCGGTAGGTTGCGTTGACGGCCATCATGGCTCCAGCCGAAGTCTCCGGAGGGACGTCATGGAACCGAGTACCGATGTCGGCGTGCAGCTGCTCACGCCGGACGGCTACCGGCGCGAGCACCCGGACTTCGCGACGGACGTAGGCCCGGAACAGCTCCGCCGGATGTACCGCGAGATGGTGCTGACCAGGCGGGTCGACGCCGAGGGCACCGCGCTCCAGCGCCAGGGTGAGCTGGGACTGTGGGTGCCGAGCCTCGGCCAGGAGGCGGCCCAGATTGGGTCCGCGCACGCGTTCACCGAGCGGGACATGGTGTTTCCCACCTACCGCGAGCACGGCGTCGCGCTGCACCGCGGGGTGACTCCGGGGCAGCTCCTGACCTCCCTGCGAGGGGCCTGGTACGGCGGATGGGATCCGGAGAAGACCCGGTTCGGCCTGTACACGATCGTCCTGGGGGCGCAGACCCTGCACGCCGTGGGCTACGCGATGGGGATCCAGCGGGACGGATCGTCGGGCGAGGCCGTTGCCGCGTACTTCGGCGACGGCGCGTCCAGCCAGGGGGACGTCAGCGAGGCCATGAACTGGGCCGCGGTGTTCGGCGCCCCGGTGGTCTTCTGCTGCCAGAACAACCAGTGGGCGATCTCGGTGCCCACGTCGAAGCAGACCCGCACCCCGTTGTTCCAGCGCGCGGCCGGGTTTGGCTTTCCCGGCCTGCGGGTGGACGGGAACGACGTGCTCGCGGTCCTGGCCGTGACCCGGTGGGCGATGGAACGGGCCAGGGCGGGGGAGGGTCCGGCTCTCATCGAGTCCTTCACCTACCGAATGGGCGCGCACACGACGTCCGACGATCCGACCCGGTATCGGAGCCGCGCCGAGGTCGACGCGTGGGCTGGCCGGGATCCGATCTCGCGGGTCAGGGCGCTGCTCGAACGCGAGGAGCTCGCGGATCCGGAATTCTTCGCGGACGTCGACGCCGAGGCCGACGAGGTGGGCGCCCAGACCAGGGCGGCCTGCTTCGCGATGCCGTTGCCCGCCCCGCAGGAACTGTTCGACCACGTCTACGAGGACGTCCCGCCCACCCTCCGCGATCAGCGCAACGAGTTCGTCGCCTACACGGAATCCTTCGAGGACTAACTTCCCCCGCCCGCCCTCGGGAGCGCGCCTCCGCGGGGCGGTCCCTTGCGAAGTGCGGTAACTGCGGCCGGTCATAGCCGGTCCGGATTACCGCACTTCGCCGTCAAGGCGCGTCACGATTTGGGTTGGTATGCGTTGTCTACTCCGTGATGCGCAGCCGGATCGTGGCGATCGCCGGAGCCCTGGCGGTGCTCGGCGGGTCGCTCGCCGCCGCGAGCCGGGAACTCGCCGAGGCCGATCCCACGGCGGTCGAGGGGGTGGACGGCACCCCCGGGCTCGCGATGGCCGTCCAGCCGGATCGCTGGCAGGTCTACCCCGGCGATGCCGTGACGATGCTGGTCCGGATCGTGAACACCGGCGCCGAACCGGTCCGGCGGATCGTCCTGACCAGTTCCGTTGACCGGATCGGCACCGGCCGCTGCTCCCGCCGTGCGATCGGTGACCTGCTCCCGGGGCGATCCGCGGAGGTGGTGTGCCCGGTGTCGGCCCCGGCGGCCGTGTTCGGGTTCGACTCCGCGGTCACCGGATCGACGAGGCACGGATCCGTCACCGACTCGGTCTCGGTGGCGGCCGGGGGAGCCGCGGCGGCCCTGACCGCGGGGATCGCGCCCGTACACCCGCAGGTCCGGCCCGGCGAGGACGTGCGGCTGCGGGTACGGATCCGCAACACGGGCGCGGTCGCGCTGCGGGCTGTCGGGGTGCTCGACCCGACGATCCCGGACTGCAGCCGCGGCGACCTGGGCACTCTCGCGCCCGGCCAGCAGCGCGACTACACCTGCGGCGCCCCGGCCGGGCTGGACGACGCCACCACGGCCGTCGTCGCCACCGGCACCCCGCCCGGCCAGCCACCGGCCCAGGCGATCTCACCGGTGGCCCGGATCGACGTGATCCACCCCGCGCTCGCTCTGGCGGTTCACGGCGGATCGGTGCTGCTCGCGAACCCCGGTGACGTACCGGTGACCCGGATCGGCGGGCCCTGTGGCCGGACTGTCGCGCTGCTCGCGCCGGGCGGGACGGCGAGCTACCGGTGCCCGGTGAGTGCGCGCGTCACCGCCTCGGGGATCGCGCTCGGCGCGCGCATCGGGGCCGCCGCCGCGCCCTCCCGTGGGTCGCTCGCCGTGCGCCAGCGGGCGTCCGTGCAGAGCGCCAGGGCCGGATCGCCGGTGCGGTACACGGTGACGATCCGTAATACCGGGCCGGTGGGGCTGCGGCGGGTTCGGCTGCGGGATCCGCAGTTCGCGGGATGTGACAACGTTCCGGCCGGCTCCCTGGATCCCGGCCAGCGAGCCACTGTGACCTGCACGGTCGCCGCCCCGTTCGCCGATGCGCGGCACCTCGCGATGGCCGTGGGCGAGCGGGCCGGATCGACGCTCGTGACCGGGGTTAGCGATCCGGTGGCCTTGGACATCGTCGCGCCGCAACTCACCGTGAGGATCGCGCCGGAGTCCGCCGCGCCGTTTCCCGGGGATCCGGTGCGGTGGGTTCTCACCGTGGCCAACACCGGGGACGTGACCCTCCGCGGAGTCACCGCGCGGACCAGCCTGGACGGCTGCACAGCCCGGATCGGCACCCTGCGCGCCGACGAGGCGGCCCGGCCGATCCGCTGCACCGTCCCGGTCGGGATGTCCTCGCTGTCCGGCGTGGAAACGGTGACCGGCTCACTCGCCTCCGGCGACCGGATCACCGCGGTGGCGGCGGCGTTCGCCCAGGTCAGGGGTGCGAGCGGACTCGGCTACGGGACGGGCCGGACGGCGGTCACGCTCGATCCGTCCTGACCGACGGACTCGATCCACCCGCCGTCCCGCCCGAGCGCGACCAGGCTCTCGATCGACGGGCTGAGCTGCTGCGACGGCCCGGCCTCCCGCGGCCACCCGGACCGCACCCGGTGCCCGGCCCGCAGCCACTCCGCGAGCGCCGCCGGATCGCCGAGCAGCCCGCGAGCCTGTGTGAGCCGGGCGATCAGCGCGTCGAGTTCGGTGGCGAGGGTGTCGGCGTTCCCGGCGCACATCGCGGCGGTGAGCTCCGGGCGGGTCCCGGCCACGCGGGTGCCGTCGCGGAACGATCCGGCGGCGAGGGCCAGCGAGAGCGGATCCGCGGCTCCGGCCGCCAGCGCCGCCGCGGCCAGGTGGGGGGCGTGGCTGATCCGGGCCGCCGCCGCGTCGTGCTCGGCGGCCAGCGCGGGGACCACCCGGGCGCCCCACGACGTGACCAGCGCGGCGAGGCCGAGCCAGTCCCGCAGATCCCCGTCGGCGGGCACGCACAGGACCCACGCGCACTGGTCGAACAGCGAGGCGTCCCCGGCCGCGAACCCGGACTGTTCCCGCCCGGCCATCGGGTGCCCGCCGACCCACCGGATCCCCGGGGCGCACTCCGCCACCAGCGCGTCCACCGGCCCCTTGACCGAGGTCACGTCCGTGACGAGCCCACCGAACCCGCGGATCTCGCCGAGCACCCCCCGGATCGCCGGGAGCGGAACGGCGACCACGACGAGATCCGCATCGGCAATGGCCTCGGCCACGCTGCCCGCCACGCGGTAACCGGCGGACTCGGCGGCCGCCCTGGTCGGCGGATCCGCGTCGTAGCCGGTCGCGGGGCCGGTGCGGGCGGCGCGGCGCAACAGCGATCCGCCGATCAGGCCCAGCCCGATCACGGCGACGGAATTCAGCGGCATGCTGCACAGGAAACCACGCTCTGACCGCGCGTTACGCTCACCCGGTGTCCCAGCCCCAGCCGCAGTCCACAGCGCAGCCGCAGTCCGGACCGCAGCCGCCGCCGGGTGGGCAGCCGAAGTCGAGCCGTGGCGAGGCGACCCGCGAGCTGATCCTCACCACCGCGCTGCGGCTGTTTCGGGAGCAGGGCTACGAGGCCACGACGATGCGGGCCGTCGCCAAGGAGGCCGGGGTCTCGGTCGGGAACGCGTACTACTACTTCGCGTCCAAGGAGCACCTCATCGAGGGCTTCTACTCGGCGCTGCTCGCCCAGCACACCGAGACCGGCCGCGCGGCGATCGCGGGCGAGCGCGACCTCACGGCCCGGCTGCGCCTGAGCACCCGCTCGTACATCGAGCTCGTCATGCCCTACCACGAGTTCGCGGCGGGCTTTCTCGCCACCGCCGCGGATCCGCGCAGCCCGCTCTCACCGTTCAGCGCCGAGTCCTCCCCGGTGCGGGAGGCCGAGATCGCGTTCGCGGCCGAGCTGGTGCGCGGGTCCGACGCCAAGATCCCGGCCGCGCTGCGGGACGACCTGCCCGAGCTGCTGTGGCTGTACCTGATGGGCGTGATCCTCTACTGGGTACACGACCGCAGCGAGGGCGCCGAGCGCACGTTCGCGCTGATCGACCGCACGGCCCCGCTGATCGTCAAGCTGGTCAACCTCGCCCGGCTGCCCGGCACCAAGGGCGTGCTCGCGGACGTCCTCGACCTCATCCACTCGTTCCGCCCGTAGCCCGGCTGCGAGGGATCAGCGTGAAAGGGGCGGGCGGGGTCGCGCGCTACCCGTTAATTTTCCGACCATAGACGCATGATCCGGACGACCCCCGCGCTCGTCACCCACCCCATCGAACTCCCGTCCTGGGCGTTCCGCGGCACCGACGTGCGATTCAGCAGCTACGCCGCCCCGGGCGCCCCGCGGACCGGTTACGAGATGCTCGCGGACGCCGCCGCCGTGCACCGGTTCACCGGCGTCACCCCCAACGTCGCCCTGCACCTGCCCGCCGACAGCACGGACGACTACGCCGACCTGGCCCGGCACGCCGGTGAGCTGGGCCTGACCATCGGATCCGTGCACCCCGAGGTCAACCTCCGGCAGGGCCGCCCGCCCGCGGTCTGCCACCCGGACGAGCTGATCCGGACCAGGGCGCTCGACCAGCTACTCGAAGGCGTCGAGGTGGCCGCCGCGGTCGGGGCGCGCCGCCTCACCCTGCGATTCGTGGACGACTCGCCGTATCCCGGCCACCGAGAGCTGCGGGCCCGCCAAGAGCGGCTCGCGGTCGCGCTGGACAACGCCTACTCGGCCCTCCCGGCCGGACTGCGGATGGTCGTCGAGTACACCGTCGTCGAGCCGTGCTTCTACACGATGGACGTGCCGGACTGGGGCACCGCGTACGCCCAGTGCCTCTCGCTCGGACCGTCCGCGCAGGTGCTGGTCGACACCGGGACCTACGCGCAGGGCCGCAATCCCGAGTTCGTCGGCGACCTGCTCACCCGCGAGGGACGGCTCGGCGGGATCGTCCTGCGCAGCCCGCACGACCAGACCGCCGACGCGTTCGACCTGTTCGTCGTCGCCACCGAGATCGGGCACGCGGCGCTCGCCGCCGAGGTCCCGTTCACGCTCGATCCCGGATCCAACGCCGGTGCCGGGGTACTGCCGGTGATCCGGTCGGTGCTCGGGATCCAGGCCGCGGCCGCGAGGGCGTCCGTGCTGGATCTCGCCGCATGGCAGGCCGCCCTGAACGAGGGGGATCGGTCCGGGGCGCACGAGTTGCTCATGGACGCCTACGGCACCGATCCGGAGCCGGTGCTCGCGGCCGCGCGGTCCGAGTTGGGGATCGCCGCGGATCCGCTCGCCGCGTACGAGGAGGCCTGCCACACCGAGCTGCGATCCTCCGAGCGGAGGGCCGCCGTCGAGCGGCGCGCCGCACGCAGGGCCGCCGGCCAGCCCCGGCTCGGATCCTGGCGCCCGACGCCCAGGCGCTTCGCCGGGACGATCTCGGTGCCGGTCGAGCCGGATCCGGATCCGGAGCCGGTGGCTGTCGAGGAACCCGCCGAGTCGGTGGCTGTCCAGGAACCCGCCGAGCCGGTGGTCGCGGCCGTCGCGCCGGTCCCCGAGGACGTGCCCGCGCAGGGTGCCCGGCGCTCCCGCCGGGACAACGGCTGGTGGTGGAAGGGCGTGGCGAAGGTCCCCGCGCCGGCGGCCGTGGAGTCGTTCGACCGGGCCGCCCGGCTGGAGCGGGCCGCCGAGTCCGCCACGTCCGCGGCCAGGCTGGACGAGCTGGCGGCGGCAGAGGCCGTCCAGCCGATCCAACCCGCCGAGCCTGTTCAGCCGCCGCGGATCCGGCACATCGGGCGGGCGTCCGTCCCGCAGTACCGTCCGGACGCCCTGCTCACCAGCCCCGGGGCGCTCCCGCCCGCCGAGGCCAGCGCCGACATGCTCGCCGCGATGACCGGTACGGAGGGACACCAGCCGGGGCCGCACTGACCCGCCGGCCGCCTGCGCGTAGACCGGATCGCAATGTGGCGCGCCTCAGACCGGGGGCGAGATGGCCGATGAGCGCAGTATGCGGCGATCCGGGCAGCCGGCGATCTTGCCACGCGACCGGCCCGGCGCTACGCGGGCGGTGGCGTACTTCATGCTGGCCGCGTTCTCCCTGATCATCGGCCTGAGCATCGCCGTCCCCTCCTACCGCGGGCCCACCCCGACGACCGCCGCGATCACGTACGCGACCGGCGTTGCCCTGGGGATCCTCGGGCTGGTGTGCCTGCTCCGGCCGCAATGGCTGCCCGACAGCTTCTGGGTCGGCGCGCCGATCTTCGCGATCGCGGTCATCGGCGCGCTGAACTACCTCACCAGGGACGCCGGGGTCAGCGCCCAGCTGTTCTTCCTCTGGCCCGCCCTCTACGCGGCCACGTTCCTGCGGCACCGGCTGGTCGTCGGGGTGCTCCTCGGGGCGTTCCTCACGGACTTCGTGCTGGTCAGGCTGATCGTGGGGCTGACCCAGGCGATCCGCGACACGGTCAGTCTGGTGATCGCCGTCTCGCTGGCGAGCATCATCATCATCTTGCTGCGGAGCCGGGTCGCCGCCCTGCTCGCCGTGCTGGAGGACCAGGCCCAGTCGGACACCCTCACGGGCCTGGCGAACCGCCGCGCCTTCGAGGTGGGGCTGGACCGCGCGGTCGCCCACGCCGAGCGGACCGGCGAGCCACTCGCCCTGCTCACGATCGACCTCGACCACTTCAAGCGGATCAACGACGGCCACGGCCACCTCGTCGGCGACGAGGCGCTGATCATGGTTGCAGTGGCGCTCTCGGACGCCACCCGGGGCGCGGACCTCGCCGCGCGCCTGGGCGGGGACGAGTTCGTGGTGCTGCTGCCGGACTGTTCGGCGGCCGACGCGGCGATCATCGCCGGGAAGATGCAGGGCACGCTGCGGGCGCGCTGGCCGGCCGCCCGCACGCCGCTCACCCTGAGCATCGGCGCGGCGGCCATGCCCGACGACGCCCGG
>JAOPVE010000021.1 GCA_025963185.1 Actinomycetes bacterium | reverse complement strand
CAGGAATCGCCCCACACCCGGGTGATCCGGATGGGGGCGACTCGTCAAACGTGCGCCAACAGGGACTTGAACCCCGAACCCGCTGATTAAGAGTCAGCTGCTCTGCCTATTGAGCTAACGGCGCATGTCGCTGGCTTCGTCGGCCGCAACGGATCGAAACGATAGCAGGCGGCGGGTTGAACCTCGAAATCGGATCCGTCGTGCCGCTCACGCCGCGCCGGCATTCTGTCCCGAGGGGCCGGGCGGCATCGTCCGGAAGGACAGAGTCGGCCGCCCTAAGTCCCGATACGAGCATCGATGGGGCACGATGGTGCCACCGGGTTGGGTTGGGTTCAGGGGTGTGGGCGTATGCGGGGGTACAAGCCCTCTTCGGGTCGTCGTTGGGCGGCCGTTGTGGTTCTGGTCGCGCTGACTGGCGGCTGCACGTCGTCCGGCGCGGGCGCCGATGGACAAAATGGTACAAAGGTGAAGCCCGCGGCGCAGTCCGTAGCCAAGCCCGCGCCGCCCGTGTCGGCGGTCCTCACGCCGTCCAACGGGGCAAAAGGGGTCCTGACCAGCACTGATATCGCGCCGAAGGTCACCAACGGCACGATCCAGTCGGTTGCGCTGGTGGCGAACGGCAAGCCGGTGAGCGGCACGATGACCGCGGACGGCACCGCCTGGCGCCCCGGCGCCCAGCTCGCGTACGGCACGACGTACACGGCGACGGCTACCGCGGCGGACGCGGACGGTAAGACCTCGGCGTTCACCACCAGCTTCACGACGATGGACAAGCCGGCCAGCATCGTCGGCGCCGACCTCTACTTCGCGGACGGCGACACGGTCGGTGTGGGTATGCCGCTGATCGTCGAGTTCTCGCGGTCCATCCCGGCGCAGTTCCACGCGGAGGTCGAGCGCCGGCTCTCGGTGACCACGACCCCGGCGGTGGCCGGATCCTGGTCCTGGCAGGGCAACGACGCGATCCACTACCGGCCCGAGAAGTACTGGACCCCGGGCACGAAGATCTCGCTGCGGGTGGGCATCGGTGGGGTGCCGATGGGCCCGAACCGGTACGGCAAGCGCGACCGGGTGGCGACCGTGACCGTCGGGCCGTCGGTCTACAGCCGGGTCGACAACGCCTCGAAGACCATGAAGGTCTACAAGGACGGCAAGCTGCTCCGCACGATGCCGGTCAGCCTGGGCAAGCGCTCGACGCCCACGTCCTCGGGGATCATGGTCGTGATGGAGCGGCGTCCGCAGATGTGGATGGACTCGTCCACGTACGGGGTCGCGGTCACCGCGAAGGGCGGGTACCGCACGAAGGTGTTCTCGGCGGTCCGCTACACGTGGGGCGGCGAGTTCACGCACGGCGCGCCGTGGTCAGTGGGCGACCAGGGCAGGCGGAACGTCTCGCACGGCTGCGTGAACCTGTCCCCGGCGAACGCGGCCTGGTTCCTCGACCTGAGCAAGCGCGGCGACGTGATCGAGATCGTGGGCACGGGCGCGCCGGTGAAGCCGGGCGACGGCTGGACCGACTGGAACGTCTCCTGGGCGAAGTGGAAGGCCGGCAGCGCGCTCGCCTGACGCGCCCCACGGCGAGGGCGAGCCCCGCAAGACCAGAGGAACAGGCAAAGGCGGTCTGCGGATCCGCAGAAAAGTACTGAAGGGGCGGCCCGCCTGTGCGGGCCGCCCGTCTGCACTGGGACGTTAGCCAGGTCAGCCGGTACGGGCGGTGATGCTGATCTGGTGACCGCATCTGACTGGGAGTCGCCGCTCCCAGTTCTGCTCCCGCGTACGGCGGCCCGGGCGGGGGTCAGGAACGCAGGCGCCATGGAGGATCGCAGACCATAAGGGCTTGTATGTCACCGATGTTCACTATTGACATACATCGACGCGTTCGAGGATTCTGGCGCGACCCTGAGCTGAGGAGCCCTCGCGTGAAGAAGTCGACCAGAATCCTGGCATCGTTAGCGGGTCTGGCCGTCGTCGCCGGCCTCACAGTGGCGGCGGGACCGGCGTCCGCCGCCGAGGCTCGGGCGGCCGTGCAGCCGCGGATCGTCGGCGGCCACGCTGCCTCGATCCAATACCCGATCGGCGTATGGAACGCCTGCACGGTGATCCTGATCAAGCCCGACTGGCTGCTCACCGCCGCGCACTGCACGTGGAAGATCGAGTATGTCGCGATCGGAACCGACCGGACTAAGCCCGTCGCCACGTCCTCGTCGGACCGGCGCGTGTTTTATCCGGGCCCCGGCACGGCCGACGTGGCACTGGTGCACTTGGCGACCCCGGTGACGGCCGTCAAGCCGGTGCTGATCGCGCGCGGCTCGCCCGCGGTCGGTACGCCGACCCGGATCGTCGGTTTCGGCCAGACCTGCCCGGCGGTGAACTGTGGCGGCATCACGAACGTCGCGCAAGAGGCCGACACCTCGGTCGTCGCCGACTCGAAGTGTCCCGTCATCACCGAGGGCGACCGCGAGCTGTGCACCAACAACCCCGGTAATGCCGGCGCCTGCTACGGCGACTCCGGTGGACCACAGCTGATGAAGACTCACCTCAACGAGTGGATCCTCGTGGGCGTCACCAGCGGCTGGGGCACCGTGAACACCGACTGCGGCGCCGCGCCGTCGATATACACCGACGTCACGGAGAAGGGCGGCGTCCGCCAGTGGATCGCCCAGACCGTGGGCGGTCTGACCAACGCGGGCTGACGCCCGGGGTAGGACACCCAAGAGACGCCCGAAGCGGCACCGACGTGGTTCACCTCGGTGCCGCTTCGCCGTCGGCGTACGCCGGTCAGCTGAACAGACCCGCGAGCGGAGAGGGGCGAGTCGAAGAAGTCGACTCGCCCCTCTGGCCTTGCACTGCTGGGGTGACTGACGGGATTTGAACCCGCGACACCCGGGACCACAACCCGGTGCTCTGCCAACTGAGCTACAGCCACCATGCCCCTGACGGGGACGACCCATCATAGCGGGCCACGTACCCGCGCACCGAATCGGTTCCCGGTGCGCGGAAAACCCTGCCTGAGCTGGGAAGACTCAGTGCGCCGGCGGGGTGTCGGCCCCGGCGAGGTCCGCGGCGACGGCCTTGGCCTCCTCGACGTCGGGGCCGGGGAGGGGGACGAAGACGGTCCGGCGGTAGTAGGCGAGTTCGCGGATGCTCTCCTTGATGTCCGCGAGCGCCCGGTGGGCGAGGCCCTTCGAGGGCTGGCCGAAGTAGACCCGCGGGTACCAGCGGCGGGTCAGCTCCTTGATCGAGGACACGTCGACCATGCGGTAGTGCAGGTGGGCGTCCAGGGCGGGCATGTCCCGGGCGATGAAGCCGCGGTCGGTGGCGATCGAGTTGCCGCACAGCGGGGCGGACTTCGGCTCGGGCACGTACTCGGTGATGTACTCGAGCACCTTCTGCTCGGCCTCGGCCAGGCTGACCGGCGACGAGCGGACCAGCTCGGTCAGCCCGGACCGCGCGTGCATCTGCCGGACGACGTCGACCATGCCGTCGAGAAGGTCGTCGCCGGCGTGGATCACCACGTCGATGCCGTCGCCGAGGATGTTGAGGTCAGAGTCGGTGACCAGAGCGGCAACCTCGATCAGGCCGTCGCGGCCGAGGTCGAGGCCGGTCATCTCGCAGTCGATCCATACCAGTCGGTCAGTCACCCCGGCAGCCTAACGGTGCCGGCCCGACACGGTGAGTGAGGCCCGGCCGTCGGGGCGCCGGCTCGCTGGCCAGCGAAGACGTCCGGCCCGGGCGCGCGAGCGCCCGGGCCGGTTAGAGCGTCAGAACCGCTGGGTCTCGACGTGCATGCCGAGCGCCAGGGCGATCTCCTTGACGTTCTCGAACTGCTTGCCGTCCGGCAGCTGTTCGACGCGGTCCACGAAGCGGGAAGGTGCGTGCTCCTCCCGCAGGCGGGTGACGATGTCGGAGCGTGTCGCCGGGTAGATCGACTTGCCCAGGTACCGGGCCAGCAAGGAGCGTTCTTCCACTTCCCGCGGGGTCATGCCGGACGGGACGCCGCCGACGAGCCCGCCGGTCGGGTCGAGTGAAGCCATCGGCTGGTCCTCTCCGGAGGGCTCGGGATCGACCCACTCCTCCACGTGGGTGGAGTGACCGGATCGCTCCAGCCCCTGGGTCTCGTGCTTGAGGTAGTCGTCCCGGACGACGCCGTGCTTATCGGATTGCTCCATTGCGTCCCCTTTGATTGTTTTACGATCAGGAAGGGCGTTCTCCATCGTAACCGGGTTCGACCTTAGGCGGCGTTCGCCACGGCCCCGGTCACGATCTCCTCGTACACCTCCGGATCGTCGGCGGTGATCACCGGGAATCCCCGCCCCTTGTCGCCCGTCCACTCGACGGTGATCCCCGGGTTGTGCCAGGTCAGGCCGTCGGGGGTGAAGACCTGAGGGCTGCCCTGGACCGGCGAGCCGTCCGCCTGGGCCGCCCTGGTCTGGGCCAGCACGTCGGACCGGCCGATCCCAGCCTCCAGAAGCGCCGCGAGGGCGTCCCCATCCACCTCAGGGATCCCGTCGGCCACCTCCAGCACCACAGGCAGCACTGAGATGCACCGGCTCTGGGCGTAGAAGGCGTGCCGGAGGGCGCGGTCGAGGGCGGTGCTGGCGGCCAGTCCGCCGGCTTCGGGCGACTTGGCGGCCTGGACGGCCTCCATGGCGAGCAGCGTGGTGACCGGGTACTCCGACTCGCGGGCCTGCCAGGTGTTCCAGCCCAGGGATCCGTCCTGGCCGCCGACGACCGGGATCTCGGCGTCGAGGATCCGCTTGGGGGTCGGCCGGCCGTTGACCAGTTCGAGGCAGAAGGCACGGTGGTCGATGAGCAGCGGGGAACCGATCCGCTCGGCGGTGGTGTGGAGGCGGTGCACCGCGAGTGAGGCCCACGGGCAGCCGATGTCTGACCAGACGGTGAGGATGCCGGGCGCGGAGTTGACCAGGTTCATACGACGTTCGCTACCCGGCAACCTGCCTGGTCACACGTGACGCCCGTCCGGCAGGGCTCAGGCGATGGCCCGATAGGCGTGCGCGTACCGCAGCAGGGGAGTGCGGTTGTAGCTCACGTACGCGACCGAGACGACCTCGCCGATCACCAAGGTGTGGTCGCCGGCGGTCACCCGCTGTGACGTTCGACACTCCAGGGCCGTGAGGCCGCCTTCAATGATCAGCGCGTCGCTGTGCTGGCCCCGGTGGTGCGGGACGCCGTCGAGTAGCAGCCGGGGACTCGGCCGTCCGGGGGCGCTGAGCCGCCCAGCCAGCTGTTTCTGGTGCGCACCGAGCACGGAAACGGCCCAAACCTCACGCCGTTCGAGGATCTCGCTGAGGTAGGCGTCCGAGCCGATCGACACCATGACGAGCGGCGGCCGGAGGGAAACGGAAGAAAAGGACGTCACGACAGTCGCCACGTCATCCCGGTCGTCACGCGCGCTCACCACAGTGACACCCGTTGAGAAACGAGAAAGCGCGTCAGTGAACTCCTCAGGCGACATGTCCGTTGAGGTTACTGAAGGGTCATGTCGGGGCGAGCAGTTGTCGGCCATCTTACCGGCTGCTGAGCGTCACCGTCGGGGCCGCCCACCACACGGTTGGAATCCGGTGGCCGAGCGGTTTGTTGTGAGTTTCGATGAGTTTACTCAACCCGGATGGGGTGACGATGACGCGAGTTGCGGATCAGAAGGTGCAGCGAGCTGCCGTCGATGACGACGCTGTGGTGCCCGACCGCGACCTCGTCGGGACGTACCTGCACGAGATCAGCCGCACGCCCCTGCTGGGCGCAATCCAGGAGGTCGAGCTGGCGAAGGCCGTCGAGGCCGGTCTGTACGCCGAGCAGCTGCTCGAGGCGGGGCAGATCCCGGCTGGTGCGACCGCGCTGGAACTGCGGCTGCTTGTCGGCGAGGGCCGTCGCGCCAAGGACGCATTCATTCTGGCCAACCTTCGGCTGGTCGTATCCATAGCCCGCCGCTATACCCGTAGTGCGATGCCACTGCTCGACCTGGTCCAGGAGGGCAACTCCGGCCTGGTGCGGGCGGTCGAGAAGTTCGACTACTCCAAGGGCTTCAAGTTCTCGACCTACGCCACGTGGTGGATCCGCCAGGCCATCAGCCGGGCGATCGCGCAGCAGGGCCGCACGGTCCGGCTGCCCGTGCACCTGGTCGAGGAGATCAACCGGCTGCGTGGCGTCCGCCGCGAGCTCACCCGTGAGCTGGGGCGCGAGCCCGAGAACGCCGAGCTCGCCGCTGGCCTGGACGTGCCGGTCTCCCGCATCGAGGAACTGGTCCGCTGGTCGCGGGACACCGTGAGCCTGGACACCCCGGTCGGGGAGGACGGCGAGACCGCCCTATCCGACCTGGTGGCCGACACCGACGAGCCGTCGCCGGAAGACCTGGTCATCGCCGCGCTGCGGCATGACCGGCTCGAAGAGCTGCTGGCCCGGCTGGATCCCCGTTCGATGGGCATCCTGCGGGCGCGGTTCGGGCTCGACGACGGCAAGGCCCGCTCGCTCACCGAGATCGCCGGAACGCTCGGCCTGAGCCGTGAGCGGGTCCGCCAGCTCGAGGCGCAGGCCCTGACCCGGCTCCGCGAGATGGCGGCGGCCGAAGGCCTCGAAGCGGCTTAGGCCCCGCACCGAATACAGACAGGAAACGCCCCTTCCCGTGCGCGGGAGGGGCGTTTCCGCGCTCCGCCACCCAGGCGGCACCCTCTCGCGAAGTGCGGTAATCGCGACCGGTCCTGACCGGCGCCGGGTACCGCACTTCGGAAAGAGGTGGGCGTCAGGTCATGCGGACCGCGGGGCCGGTGTGGATCCGGTAGCCCATGCGGTCGAAGACGAAGATCCGGGTGAGGTCGACCGCGATCTGGACCTGCTCGCCGGTCCGCACCTTGCGCTCGGTGTCGACGCGCACGACCAGGTCCGACGAGCGGCTGCGGTGGCCTGGTTCGCCGGGGGCCCGGCCGTCGATGATCGGGCGCTCACGCGGATCGTCGTCGCGGTGGCCACCGCGGAACCTCTCCAGCGTGACCTTCGCGATCCGGCTGATCGAGCGGGTCTGGCCGTCCTCGCCGACGGCGTCCTGGTGGTCGAGGTCGTCCTCGCCGGTGCCGTTGATGTCGAGGCGGACCGGGGTGGATCCGGTGTCGACGTACGCCAGTGTCTCGTGCCCCAGGTGCTCGAGGTGGCGGACCCAGCCCGAGAGCAGGCCGCGATCCGGACCTGCGGTGCCGTGGGTGACGATCTCCAGCGCCTCGGGACGGACCCCGAAGATGACCCGTTCCTGGTGGTGCCGGGCGAGCCGGCGCGACCGCGGATCCTCCCAGGGCAGTGCCAGAGCCTGCGCCCCGAGGTCGACGAGCAGCTGTTCTTCGAGGTAGGCGTGGATCGATCCCTGGAGGAGGTTCATGCGGGGAGTGCCGAGGAAGGCGGCCACGAACACGGTCGCCGGATCCTGGTAGACGTTGTCGGGGGTGTCGATCTGCTGGAGGATCCCGTTCCGCATGACCGCGATCCGGTCGGCCATGGTCAGGGCCTCGGTCTGGTCGTGCGTGACGTAGATGGTGGTGACGCCGAGATCCCTGGTCAGGGCCGTGATCTCCGTGCGTAACTCGACTCGCAGGCCGGCGTCGAGATTCGACAGCGGCTCGTCCATGAGGAACATCGAGGGCCGCCGGACGATCGCCCTGGCCATCGCCACCCGCTGCCGCTGTCCGCCGGAGAGGGTGCCGGGCTTGCGGTGCAGGAAGTCGCGCAGGCCGAGCGCCTGGGAGACGGCGCCGACGCGCTCCTCGATGACGTCCTTGGGCGCCTTGGCAAGCTTGAGCGGGAAGGCGATGTTCTCCCGCACGTTCAGGTACGGGTAGAGCGCGAAGCTCTGGAAGACCATCGCGATGTCGCGGTCGCGGGGCGGCACGTCGTTGGCGAAGTGGCCGTCGAGGTACAGCTCGCCCGACGTGATGGTCTCCAGTCCGGCGATCATCCGCAGGGCCGTGGACTTGCCGCAGCCCGACGGTCCGAGCAGTACGAGGAACTCTGAGGACTTCGCCTCGAAGCTGAGCCGGTTCACCGCCACGGTGCCGTCGTCGAACTGTTTGGTGACGTCGTTGAGGCGGATTGTCGTCACTGATCACCTCGGTCATTGCGAGCCCGGAAGCCGACCGGTGAGCACGGCGCCGCGCACACGGGACCCGCTCCGGCAACGCACCAGCCAGCGTTCGGAAAGTCCGCATCCGGTGTCGAGCGCCCGCACACCGCCGCTCACTGTGCCCGTGGTCCGGTCGTCTGTAAAGGCTTCCCGCGACTGGACCACCGCAGGTCAGGGACTAGGCCAGAGGTGTGTCCGGATACGCGGCATTTCGCCGTCGGGCTCTGTGGGACGGCGCGAGAGCCGTCCCGCGAGACCCTGCGGGGAGCCCGCGGACGACGGCCGGACGACCGCGACGGGACACTGTGCACGCTCCAGCAACTGCTGGCTCACTGGCCCCAGAACGGCGGGTCCGGGCCGTTGCCGGCCGCGCGCTCCGACGACGACGAGCGCCGCCCCGAGGGCCTCGACGGCGAGCGCCTCGGCGGCCGGGGCGCTCGCGCGGCGCTCGGTAACGGGCACCTGTGGATACTTCTCGCGCCAGCCGGTGAGGGCGGCGGACAGGACCGTTAAGTGGCCACTGTGGAGGGCCACGAGCCGGGTCCCCCGGCGGGCGGCCTCGTCGAAGGCGAACCCGAGGACGTCGGTGCTGCTGCTGGTCCGCCCGATTCCCACGACGACGGGGCGGCCGGGGGTGGCGGGCCCGGTGCCGCGGGGGACCACGACGACCGGACAGCGCGCGTAACTGGCCACCACGTCGGTGACCGTGCCGAGCCCGGCCCGGCCACCGGATCCGCGAGAACCGACCACCACGAGTTCCGCCCGCCCGGACCGCTCGACCAGCGCGGCCGCGGGCGCCGTGGCGGAGACTCCCGCGGTGACGGGCACGTCAGGGACCGTGAGCCGGCAGCGGGTGGTGGCCTCGGCGACCACCGCGGCGCCGGGGCGCGCCCCGGAACCGGGCGGAGCCGGGAACCGGGACACCGAGACCGGCGGCAGCCACCGGACGCAGTGCACCAGCTGGAGCGAGAAGCTGCGGGTGGCGGCAGACTCGGCGGCCCAGTCCAGGGCGGCGATGCTGTCGTCGGATCCGTCGACGCCCACCACGATCGCCGTCATCGCACTCCTCGGTGCACCAGGGTTGCCCGGCGCCGGGGGAACCGGCGCCGGGCGGGTCTCGTCAGGCCGCCGGGCTGGTCCTCATCAGGCTGGGCCGATTTCTCATCAGGCCATCGGCCCAGGAATCACCGCGACGGGGCAGGTGGCGTTTCCGATCATGTGCTGGGCGACGGATCCGAGGTGGCCGAGCAGCCCCGATCCGCTGCCCCGGGCGCCGATCACGAGCAGCACGGCGCCCGCGGCCGCACGCAGCAGTCCGGGGACGGCCCGGCCGGTGAACGAGGCCGGGGTGAACTCGGAACCGGCCAGGGCGGCCAGCGCGAGTTCGGCGGCGAGCAGTGCCTCGGCGTCGGCGCCGCCGGGGGCCGGCTCGTCCAGTAGCGGGTTACCAGCCCACGGATCCGCGGGCTGGGCGATGTGGACCGCCACCAGCGGCAGTCCGTGGGCCAGGGCGTGTGCCGCCGCGAACTCCAGTGCGGCGCGGGCCGTGGCGGATCCGTCGACGCCGGCCACCACCGATCCGGCGAACGGGCCGCTCGGCCCGGCGAGTACCGGATGCACGACGACGGGGCAAGGTGCGCTGCTGATGATCCGCATCGACAGCGGTTCGAACAGGCTGGCGCCGTGCGCGAAGTAGCCGTGGGTGCCGATCGAGAGCAGCCGCGCGTCCTTGCTGACCTGCGCGAGCACCCGGGCCGGATCGCCGTATCCGAGGATCGCGCCGACCCGCTCCGGGCCGAGGTGACCGGACGCGGTCGCGACGGCGCGGTCGAGCACGTCCTCGCTGAGGCTGGCCGGGACCCGGCGGGTGCCCGCCAGGCCGATCACGGAGTGGGTGTGACAGAGAGTTAGTGGAGTGCCGAGGTGTTCGGCTTCGCGAGTGGCCCAGCGGAGGGCGGCGCGGCTGGTCGGAGATCCGTCGATGCCGACGACCACGCTGCCGGCCGTGGACGGCGCAGGCCCGGAGTGCTCGCCCAGCGAGCTGGGACTTGTGCCGGAGTGCCAGTGTCCGGACTTCGCTTCACCGGGCGGCTGGCCGGCGCCGCCCGAGTCCGGTCCGAGCTTGTCGAGTGCGGCGTCGTCGTGAACGGTCCTGATGGCCAGCCTGGTTCTAGTCAAGTCCCGCCTCCCATGATCCGGTTTCAGTGCTCACTGTGGGTGATGCTCTGGTGCTTCCGGTGGGGCTCGCGCGTGATCCGCCGCCGGCCGGAGAGACGGTCGGCGGGACGTGGACGAGAAACGGCGGCGCCTGACCCGCGGGCGCCGGTATAGAGCTGCCAATTGGACGTTACCGCGTGAAAGTTGCAGCTGACGGCAGAATGTCGGTATTCGCCTTCGGGGTTTCTCCCGTGTCGTGCCCGAGGCCATCGGGGTGGTACCTCCTTCGGCCCGGCGGACGAGCCAAGCCGACCCACCCGCCGTCCCAGCGTCCTCCGAAATCGCCGCCACGCCAATACTGAACCGTCACAGATAGTTGCCGTGTCACCACTAGGGGATACCACTCAACGCGAAGTGCGGTAACTGAAGCCGGTCAGGACCGGTCGCAGTTACCGCACTTCGGAAGGGTGAGGGCGGGCGAGGAGGCGGAGCGGCTCAGCTCGCCGTGGGCTGGCTGGGGGAGGGCGTCGACGGGGGTGACGGTGTCGGCGACGGGGGATCCGGGCTCGGCGTGGCCGGCGGGGGCAGCGGCGACGGCTTCGGCGAGGGTGTCGGCCGTGTTGTCGGCTGCGGGACGGACTTCGTCGGCGCACTCCGCGACGGCGCGGGAGCGGGCCGGTTCGGCTTCACCGCGGCGGCCGGGCTGCTCGGCGGGGACGTCGGGCTGGTGGTCTCCCCGGCGGCCGGCACGATCACCTGACCCTCCTGGGTCGCCTCGGGGTTCGGCGACGAACTCGGCTCCAGCGCGGCCGGCGGGGTGCCCATGTTCGGCGCGCCGCGATCCCGGAACAGGACCTTGATGCCGAGCGCGCCGCCACCGAGCAGCATGATGACCGCGAGTGCGACCGCCGCGACCGGGACGAGCTTGCCGGTGCGCTGGCGGTCCTCGGCGCGGCCGGGCGGCGCGAAGGTGCCGGTGATGTGCTCGGGCGCGTCCTCGTCGAGGTAGGAGACCTCGGCCAGGTTCCGCGGCGGGACGGGCGGCACGGCGGGGGCGCCCGAGAGCAGCGAGATCGGGGCGGTGGCCCCCGCGGGCGGGACCACTGCGGGCAGCGAGGACGGCAGGACCGGCAGCGAAGACGACGACGACGGATCGGCCTCGCGCCGGTTCGGTGGCCCCGCGAGCTCGCGCAGCATCACCCGGATCTGCGCCGCCGACGGACGGTGCTCGGGCTCCTTCTGGAACATCCGGTCGAGCACGGGCGCCAGCGAGCCGGCGAGCCGGTACGGATCCGGATTCTCGTTCACCACGGCCGTCACGGTGGGCACGACACCGTCCCTGTCGTAGGGCGGGCGGCCCTCGACGGCGGCGTACAGGGTCGCGGCGAGCGACCACAGGTCGGACGAGGGCGAGGCGGGCCGCCCACGGACGCGTTCAGGCGCGATGTAGGACGGCGAGCCCATGAGCGGACCCGTGCTGGTGCTGGAGTTGTCGCCGTCGAGGCTGGCGATGCCGAAGTCGGTCAGGACGACGCGGCCGTCGTCGCCGCAGAGCACGTTCCCCGGTTTGACGTCCCGGTGGTTGATGCCCGCGGCGTGCGCGGCGCCCAGAGCGGCGAGAACCTGTAAACCGATCTTGGCGACCTGCTGGGGCGGGAGCGGGCCGTTCTCCTCGATCAGCTCGGTGAGCGAGCGGGCCCGGATCAGCTCCATCACGATCCACGGGCGGCCGCCGGCCCGGACGACGTCGTAGACCTTGACCACGTTGGGGTGGCTCAGGCGGGCCGCGACGCGGGCTTCCTTGAGGGTGCGCTGGATGACGTGCTCGCGCTCGTTCGCGGCGATCTCGGTGGGCAGCAACACTTCCTTGACCGCGACGTCACGGTGGAACACCTCGTCGCGGGCCAGCCAGACCACGCCCATTCCTCCCCGCCCGAGCTGGTCGAGGAGTCGGTAGCGATCGGCGAGGAGGGCGCCCTGGGTCTCGGTCATCGGCAGCAATGATGGCCTGTCCGCCGCGCGATGCACAGTCCCCAAGGCTTAAGTTCTTCGTACGACCTGGCCTTTTACCATCGGTGTGCGCTCAGGGTCACCGAAACGTTGCGATCTGGCGCACGTGAGCAGGCGCGCCGGGCCGACCGGATCTATCGTGTGCCCCATGAAATACCGGCCTTTGGGCAATTCCGGCCTTCTAGTCTCAGTGGTAGGCCTGGGTTGCAACAACTTCGGCGGGCGGCTCGACATCGACGGCACCCGCACGGTCGTCGACGCGGCGCTGGACGCCGGGATCACGCTGTTCGACACCGCCGATATCTACGGTGGCGCCGGCGCGTCCGAGTCGCTGCTCGGCGAGGTGCTGCGCGGCCGGCGGGACGATGTCGTGCTGGCGACCAAGTTCGGGCACCAGAACTACACCATGGACTATTCGCCGGCGGCCGGGGCGAAGGCGGGACGCTCGTACATCCGGCGGGCCGCCGAGGCCTCCCTGCGGCGGCTGCAGACCGACTACATCGACCTGTACCAGTTGCACACCCCGGATCCGGTGACCCCGCTCGAGGAAACCCTCGCTGCGCTGGAGGAACTGGTGCTGGAGGGGAAGGTCCGGTACATCGGGCACTCGAACTTCGCCGGGTGGCGGCTGGCCCAGGCCGCCCACTTGGCGCGCGAGAGCAACCTGACCCCGTTCATCTCGGCGCAGAACCAGTGGTCGCTGCTCGAACGCGCGGCCGAGGCCGAGGTCGTGCCCGCCGCCCTGCACTACGGCGTCGGCGTCCTGCCGTACTTCCCGCTGGCGAACGGGCTGCTCACGGGCAAGGTCCGCCGGGGTAAGCCGCCCGCGTCCGGCACTCGGCTCGCGAGCCGCCAGGACTACATCACGCCCGACAAGCTCGACCGGGTCGAGGCGCTCGCCGAGTGGAGCGAGAAGCACGGCCGGTCGCTGCTGGAGGTCGCGATCGGCTGGCTCGCCGCTATGCCGGGCTGCTCGTCGGTGATCGCTGGCGCGAGTCGGCCCGAGCAGGTGCAGGCCAACGCCGAGGCGGCGCAGTGGCAACCGGACCCGGCCGAGCTCGCCGAAATCTCCGCCCTGTCCCCAGGCCCCGCCTGAGCGGCCCAGGTCCTGCTTACTGGTAGTAACCGTCCTTGGCGCTGGTTCGGTCGTTCGTGCATGTGTGAAACCTGGTGCGAGTTGCCAGGCCGCCTACTGTGGGTGCGCGTTCGCCGGTCGTCGATGTCAGGGGTCTTCGTCATGCGCAAGCTGGTTCGGTCACGGTTCG
>JAOPVE010000542.1 GCA_025963185.1 Actinomycetes bacterium | reverse complement strand
GGGGGAGCGGACCCGGGCAGCCGGGTGACCTGGTCTGCCGAGCGCGATCAGCGCTGGTCAGTCGAGGTAGTCGCGCAGGACCTGGGACCGCGACGGGTGCCGCAGCTTGCTCATGGTCTTCGACTCGATCTGGCGGATCCGCTCGCGGGTAACGCCGTAGACCTGGCCGATCTCGTCCAGCGTGCGGGGCTGCCCGTCGGCGAGCCCGAACCGCAGCCGTACCACGCCGGCCTCCCGCTCGGAGAGAGTCTGGAGCACCGACGAGAGCTGGTCCTGCAGCAGCGTGAACGACACCGCGTCGACCGCGACGACGGCCTCGGAGTCCTCGATGAAGTCGCCGAGCTGGCTGTCGCCCTCGTCGCCGATGGTCTGGTCGAGCGAGATGGGCTCCCGGGCGTACTGCTGGATCTCCAGCACCTTCTCCGGGGTGATGTCCATCTCCTTGGCCAGTTCCTCCGGGGTGGGCTCGCGCCCGAGGTCCTGGAGCAGCTCGCGCTGGATCCGGCCGAGCTTGTTGATCACCTCGACCATGTGCACGGGGATCCGGATCGTGCGGGCCTGGTCGGCCATGGCCCTGGTGATCGCCTGGCGGATCCACCACGTGGCGTACGTCGAGAACTTGTAGCCCTTGGTGTAGTCGAACTTCTCGACCGCGCGGATCAGACCGAGGTTGCCCTCCTGGATGAGGTCCAGGAACGCCATGCCGCGGCCGGTGTAGCGCTTGGCCAGGGAGACCACGAGCCGCAGGTTCGCCTCGAGCAGGTGGTTCTTGGCCCGCTCGCCGTCCCGGACGATCCAGCGCAGGTCGCGCCCCATCTGCGGGGTCAGCTTCTGGCCGGACTCCTCGATCTGGCGCAGCCGCTCGGAGGCGTAGAGCCCGGCCTCGATCCGCTTGGCGAGGTCGACCTCCTCCTCGGCGTTGAGCAGCGCGACCTTGCCGATCTGCTTGAGATAGGCGCGGACCGAGTCGGCGGACGCGGTGAGCTCGGCGTCGCGGCGGGCCTGCTTGAGGGCCTCGGACTCCTCGTCCTCGTCGTCCCAGGAGAAGTCTTCCTCCTCGGTCGTCTCCGAGCCGGCCTCGGTGATGACGATCGCCTCGTCGACGACGAGACCTTCCTTGCCGGGTGCCCCGCCCGCGGCGGGGGCCCCGGCTTCGGGAGCGGCCTCGCCGGGCGCCGCCTTCTTGGCGGCGGCCGCGGTCTTCTTCGCCGGCACCGCCTTCTTCGCCGGCGCGCCCTTCTTGGCGGGCACCGCCTTGACCGGCGGATCGGCTGCGCTGACTTCGGCCGCGGCGGCAGCAGCGGCACCAGCCTTCACGGTCGTGGCTTTCGACGCCGGAGTCGTCGACGAGCGCGCGGCGGCGACGCGGGCCCGGCGGGGACGGGTCGCGGCAGACCCGTCCACGATCACGGTGACCCCGGAGGCGCTGAGGCCTTGCAGGATCTTCTTTCCCTGGGACGTGTCGACCCCGGCGTCGCCGAGGACACGGGCGACGTGCGCAGAGGTGATGGTTCCGGTCGGCTGGGCGTGCTCGGACAGAGACTCCACCAGCGAACGGACGACGTCTCCTCGTGCGGGGTTGCGGTCAGCGGCTGTCACGAACGACCTTCCACGAGTCGGTGTGCCGGGGGCGCACCGGACCGGCCGGGGGGCCGGCCGGGCGAGCTGATCGGGGTTTTACCCGGGTAAAGCTGCGGTCCCGGGGGGCATGGCAACGAATTGTAACTCTGTGCACGCTCAAGACTATTGCCGCGCTGCCAAAGTCCGTGTGGCGTGCGATCCGGCGAGCGTACCGGGCGCGTGCACTGGCCGCGTCCCGGCGCCACGCAGTCCCACCTGCCCGTGCGCGCCGGCCGGCCCGGATGTGCTGGACTGGGCCGATGAGCGACGATCCGCGGGACCTGCTGGAGCTGGCCGTGCGGCTGGCGCGCGAGGCGGGGGAACTGGCCCGCTCGGGGCGGCAGCGGGCGCTCGCCGCGGTAGGCAGCAAGTCCAGCCCGACGGATCCGGTGACCGAGCTCGACCGGGCCACCGAATCGCTGGTCAGGCAACGGCTCGCGGCCGAGCGGCCCGGGGACGAGGTGCTCGGCGAGGAGGCGGGCAGCTCGTCCGGCGGATCGGGGGTGCGCTGGGTCCTCGATCCGATCGACGGCACGGTGAACTACCTGTACGGGCTGCCCCAGTACGCGGTGTCCCTGGCCGTGCAGTGCCAGGGGCGGACCGTCGCCGGGGTGGTCCGCAACCCCGAGTCCGGCGAGGAGTGGACGGCGTTCGCCGGTGGCGGGGCCTGGCGTGGCGAGCACCGGCTCGCCGGATCCGCGGTGTCCACACTGGACCGCGCACTGCTGGGAACGGGGTTCGGCTACGACTCGGCGGTCCGCGCCGAGCAGGCCGCGGTGGTGGCGGAGCTGCTGCCGAAGGTCCGCGACATTCGCCGGCTCGGCGCCGCGTCGCTCGACCTGTGCTTCGCCGCCGAGGGCCGCCTGGATGCCTACTACGAGCGCGGCCTCCAGCCCTGGGACCTCGCCGCGGGCGAGCTGATCGCCCAGGAGGCCGGCCTGCTGGTCACGGGGCTGGCCGGGGAACCCGCCGGGGCCGCTATGACGATCGCGGCCCCACCGGACCTGCACGCCGTGCTGCACGCCGAGCTGGTGCGCCTCGGAGCGGCCGGCCCGGCCTGACTGGCCGCGCCTCAGCAGGTGAGCTGGTCGGTCTCCGGCTTGAGCGGCCCAAGTTTCGCCAGCTCGTCCTTGACCTGGTCGGACGGGGTGATCCCGCTGGAGGCGAAGTCGTCGCCGATGATCAGGTCGACGGTGGCGTCCTTGCGCGTGTCGTCCTGGAACGTCTCGGAGTTGCGGACGTACGCCCGCACGAGGGACGCGGCGCCGATGGCCTTGAGGCTGTACCGCACCTGGGCGGGCGAGGCGACCGCCTCGTCCTTGAAGTTGCCCGTCTTGATGACCGTGAAGCCGGCCTTGCGCAGGTCGTTGCCGACTTTGGTGGCCAGGCCCTCCTGGTCGGTGGCGTTGAGCACCCGCACCTTGACCGACTTGGGCTTGGGGATCGCGGCCTGCGCGGCCGTCGGGCCGCAGCCGCTCGCCGTGCGCGAGCTCTGGGCATCGGTCGAGATGGCCCACACCACGGTGATGATGGCGATCAGCGCCAGCACACCGATGACCACCAGGGATCTGACGCGCGCGAGGGTCATCGGGCGACTCCGGAGCCGAACATGGCGTCAGCGTAGCGTTCAGGGGCCAGCGGGCTGCGCCGGACGCGTCCGGGCTGTCCAGACGTGCTGCCAGCGCGCCCGGATCAGCCGATTTCGCCGGTGCGCAGGGTGCGGCGGCCGAGGGTCACCAGCGGATCCAGCGCGGTCTCGATCCCCTCGAATCCCGGTCCGAGCATCGCCCCGGCCCGGTGCCGGGCGGCCACCCCGGCGACGACCACGGCGAGCTTGAAGAAGCCGAACGCCACGTACCAGGGGAGCGCGCCGGTGGCCCGCCCGCTGGCCTCGCCGTAGAGCTGGGCGACCCGCTCCCGGCCGGGGAATCCGGCCAGGGTGGTCACCTGGGATCCGCGGGCGGCGGCGCGGCGCACCGGATCGTCGCCCTCCTGCGCCCAGTAGACGAGCAGCAGCCCGAGGTCGGCCAGCGGATCCCCGAGGGTCGACATCTCCCAGTCCAGGACCGCGGCGATCCGGCCGGGCACCGCGGGGTCGAGGACGGTGTTGTCGATCCGGAAGTCGCCGTGCACGACACAGCCCGGGCCGCTGACCGGCAGCGCGGCGGCGAGATCGGCGGCCAGTGCGGTGAGTTCGGCGGAGTCCGCGCCCGGCGTGGCCGCCCATTGCTTGCTCCACCGGGCCACCTGGCGGCCCAGGTAGCCCTCCGGGCGCCCGAAGCCCTCCAGGCCCACCTCGGCAGGGACGACGGCGTGCAGAGCCGCCAGCGTGCCGATCAGGCCCTCGGTGATCGCCAGCCGCGACGCCGGATCCGGCGCGTACCCCTCGGGCAGCACGTCCCGCACCACCGGCCCCTCGACGAACTCCATCACCTGGAACGGCGCCCCGAGGACCGCCGGATCCGTGCACAGGTGCAGCGCGGCCGGGACCGGCACCGCCGTGCCCGCCAGCGCGGCGATCACCCGGTGCTCGCGGGCCATGTCGTGGGCGGTCGGCAGGACGTGCCCGAGCGGGGGCCGGCGCAGCACTACCCGCCCGGCCGGGCTGCGCACGTCGTAGGTCAGGTTCGATTTGCCGCCGCTGATGAGCGTGATCGCGCAGTCCGCCCAGGCCGGATCCCCGAGCACCCCGGCCAGGTACGGCCCGGCGGCGGCCGGATCGGCTCCCGCGACGGATTCCCCCACGGCCGCCGACCCTATCCGCAGATCCGCCGCCGGCAAGTGCGGTCACCGCGACCGGTCAGGACCGGCCACGGTTACCGCACTTCGCGAAAGGGACGAGCGAGTGGGTGGGGCCGTCACTGGCGGTTGTGGCCGCGCATCTGTTTGTGGAGCGCCTTCCACTTCGCCTTCTGCTCGGCGCGCAGCCGGGCGTCGTAGCGGCTGGCGAGCCAGTTCTGCTCGCGCTGGAGCCGGTCGTGGCTGTCCAGGCGGCGCTGGCTCATCGATCCGTCGGCGATCGCGGCCAGGACCGCGCAGCCGGGCTCGGTGCGGTGCTGGCAGTCGGCGAACCGGCACTGGGCCGCCAGTTCGGCGATGTCGGCGAAGGCGGCGTCCAGCCCGTCCTCGGCGTCCCAGAGCTGCACTCCGCGCAGGCCCGGGGTGTCGATGACGACCGCGCCCCACGGCAGCGCGACCAGCTCCCGGGTGACCGAGGTGTGCCGGCCCTTGCCGTCCGCCCGGATCTCGCCGGTGGCCAGCAGGTCCCGCCCGGCGAGGGCGTTGACCAGGCTCGACTTGCCCACCCCGGACGGCCCCGCGAACGTCCCGGTCGTGCCCGCCGGGAGCAGCCGCCGGATCTCGCCGAGCCCGGCGTGGTCCGGATGCGCCGGATCGACGCTGACACACACGACCTCGGCGCCGGGGCACGCGGCCTGCACCTCCTCGCGCTCACTCTGCGGGCTGGTGGCGAGGTCGGCCTTGGTGAGGATCACCACAGGCTGGGCGCCGCTCGACCAGGCCAGGGTGGTCAGCCGCTCGATCCGGCCGAGGCTGGGCGCGGCGGAGAGGCCGTGCACGACTCCCACGACGTCGACGTTCGCCGCGAGGACCTGGTCCTTGGCCTCGGACTTGCCCGCCCCTCGCCGCAGCGCGGTCCGGCGGGGCAGGACGGTGGCGATGGCTCCGCCCGGATCGAGCAGAACCCAGTCGCCGGTGGTCGGTGCCGGATCGAGGGCTCCGGCGTACCCGGCGTGGACGGCGTCCTCGCCGGTATGGACCAGGCAGCGCGCCCGGTCCTCGCGGATCACCCGGGCTGGCCGGGCTCCCGCGGCCCCCCGGGCGAGCTCGGCCCAGTAGGCGGACCAGCCCAGTTTGGGCAGGCCGCTATTCAGTGAAAGAGACGGGTCAGGGACTGACAACAGAGGCTCCCGAGGTTTTGCCAGAGCCGGTTGCCCGCGGATTCGCGACGCGCAGGCCTATGGGCTCGGCAGAAATGGCCGAAACGAGGTACCGTGCGCGCTCACCGGAAGCGCGCCGGCCGGGGGAAAGACGCTCATGGGTGTCGCCTCCATCACATCGGGAACAGATCACGCCTCTGGCGCGTCTTAGGGGCGCTGGAAACGGTAAGGTTCCGCGCTCGCCGGGTCGAACCAGTTTTGTCGTCCAGGCTCAAGGAGCCGGACCGCCCAGCTGACCCCCGGGCGGAATACGAATACGGGAGATGAATCCAAGATGGCCACCGACTACGACGCGCCGCGCCGTACCGACGACTCCGACCTGGGCGAAGACAGCCTCGAGGAGCTCAAGGCCCGGCGCACCGAAGCACAGTCAGGCAGTGTCGACGTCGACGAGGCCGAGGTCGCGGAAGGTTTCGAGCTTCCCGGCGCCGACTTGTCCGGCGAAGAACTGACGGTTCGCGTCCTGCCCATGCAGGTCGACGAATTCCGCTGCTCGCGCTGTTTCCTGGTCCACCACCGCAGTCAGCTGGCCGGTGAAAAGGACGGGCAGCCGATCTGTGTGGAGTGTGCGGCCTGACCTGACGGGGTAACTCCAGGCGACCGGGCGAGCCTTTTCCCCTAGTCGCCTGGAGAACTGGACGCGGCCAGCACCATGGCCGCGGCCTACCCCGTGCCCCAGGGCCGCCTTTTCCGGCGGCCCGACCGGCCCGAGCCCGCGAGGAGGCCCCGCGATGCCCGAGACCGACCAGCCTGCCGAGAACCGGGCTGATGACCACTCCGGCGACCAAGCGCCCGGCGATGTCAGCGGGGCGGTCAGCCGTCTCACCGACGCCGACCTGGGCGCCGGGGAGCGGGCCCGGCTGCTCGGCACCGTGGCGGCCTCGGCCGGGGGCGGGCAGCGCTCGGGGATCCGCCGGTTCGTGATGGGCCCGCGCGCGGCGGCCCACTGGGCGCAGGAGACCCTGCTCGACATCGCGCCCCGGCTGCCGATCCGTGACCTGGACACGCTGCGCCGCCACCACGGCGGGAAGTCCGGCGACGAGCTGGCCGACGCCCTGATCAAGTCCGCGTCCCGGGCCGCCGCCGCGATCGGCGCTGCCGGGGGCGGGGTCGCCTCGGTCGAGTGGGCCGCCCCGCCCACCCTGCTGACGGCCCCGGTGCTGATCGCCGCGGAGACCGTGGGAGTCGTCGCGGTCGAGCTCAAGCTGATCGCCGAGCTGCACGAGGTGTACGGATCGCCCGTGCGCGGCTCGGCCACCGAGAAGGGCGCCGCGCTGCTCGGGGCCTGGGCGCACCGCCGCGGAGTCAGCCTGAGCCTGCTCAACCCCGGCGGCGGCCTGACGACGATCCTCGGCGCCGGGATGCGCAAGGAACTGCAGAAACGCCTGATCAAGCGGATGGGCCGCAACCTCACCTCGATCGGCCCGCTGCTCACGGGTGCGGCGGTGGCGGCCGAGCTCAACCGCCGGGCCACCCGCGGCCTCGGCGAGGCGATCCGCGACGACCTGCGCAAGGCCCCGCGCCAGCTGCGCTGAGAAGCACCAAATCACACGCGGCTGCGGATCAGCGGGCAGGCGGGAGCCCGAGCGCGTCGAGAAGGTCCTTCGGCTTCCGAGTGCTGACCAGCCAGTACGGCGTCGGATCGGCCGGGTCCGCCACCACTACGCGCACCATCGGGCGCACCCACGGCACCCGGACCACGAACGCCAGCGGGTGTAGTTCGCGCCCCAGTGCGGCGGCCGCCTCGCGCGGATCCAGTGCCTCGGCGCCCGAGAGCAGGGACACCGGGATGTGCGCGTCGTCGGCGTGCAGTTCGCCGTCCCGGACGGTCACCCGGATCCGGCTCGCCCACACCAGCACGGCCACGGCGAGCGGTAGGGCGATCACGTAGGGCAGCCACGAGCGGACCCCGCCGTACCCCATGTGCACCTCGGCGGCCATCAGCACGGCGAGCAGCAGCCCGGCCGGCCAGGCCCACCAGGAGACGGTGAGCCGCTCCCGGTAGGGGGAGGGGGAGTGAGCCATGGCGCCGAGGGTAGGGCCATCCCCACGGCGGCGCGCCGACAGGGCAGGATGAGCGTCGACACGCGGGCCGCCCTGGCCTGCCCCGCCGCTGCCCGGAGGACGCATGACCGACGTGCGGTACGCGGTACCCAGCGACGGATCGCGTCAGGACGGCTGCCCAGCCGGTGGCGAATCCGTCGAGGTGCTGCTGCGCATGCTGGATCCGGAACTGCCCGAACCGGCGTACGCGCACCCCGGTGACGCGGGCGCCGACCTGGTCACCGCCGAGGACGTGCTGCTCGCGCCGGGCGAGCGGGCCCTGGTGGGTACCGGCGTGGCGATCGCGCTGCCCGCGGGCTATGCGGCCTTCGTGCATCCGCGCTCGGGCCTGGCGGCGAAGCATGGCGTGTCGATCGTGAACGCTCCCGGTACCGTCGACGCCGGCTACCGGGGAGAGATCAAGGTGAACCTCGTCAACACCGACCGCGAGCACAGCGTGGCGCTGCGCCGCGGCGACAGGATCGCCCAGCTGATCGTCCAGCGGGTCGAGCGGGCGGTGTTCCGGCCGGTGGCGCAACTGCCGGGCTCGGTGCGGGGAGCGGGCGGGCACGGCTCGACCGGTGGCCATAGCGGGCTGCGGCCCGGAGGAGAGGAGTGAGCGGCGTGTTCCGTCGTCGTAAGAAGGATCCGGAAGCTCCAGAGCAGGACGCGCCCGAGGCGGCCGCCGCAGACGACACCGCCGCGACGGACTCTCCGGACAGCGCCCCCGACAGGGCGGCCGGCCCGTGGGATCACTCCGACGCCCCCGAGGACGACGTCGCCAGGCTCGACCTGGGCTCGCTGCGGGTGCCGACGCTCCCCGACGTCGAGGTCCGGGTCGAGGCCGACCAGGCTGGCGAGGTCTCGGCGGTGCTGCTGGTCCACGGGCAGAGCGGGGTCCAGCTCGGGGCGTTCGCGGCGCCGCGATCCGAGGGGATCTGGGGCGAGGTCCGCGAGGAGATCGGGCAGGGGATCGTCGCCGAGGGCGGTGAGGTCGATCACCGGTCCGGCGAGTTCGGCACCGAGCTGTGGGCGCGCGTGCCCACCCCCGAGGGTCCCCAGCCGGTCCGGTTCGTGGGCGTGGACGGTCCGCGCTGGTTCCTGCGCGCCGTGTTCACGGGCGCGGCGGCCACCGAGCCGGACGCCGAGAAGGTGCTCACCGAGTCGCTGCGGCACGTCGTGGTGGTGCGCGGGAACGATCCGATGCCGGTGCGCGATCCGCTTCCGCTGCGGCTGCCCAAGGACGTCGTCGAGCAGGCCGGCCAGCCCGAGCGGCCCACGGTCGAGCCGCCCCAGCGCGGCCCGGAGATCACCGAGATCGGCTGA
>JAOPVE010000529.1 GCA_025963185.1 Actinomycetes bacterium | reverse complement strand
CAGCGGGATCGGCGCTACCCCCGGAAGCGCGGTAATCGCGGCCGGTCCTGGGCGGCGTGAAGTTCCGCACTTCGATGCTGGGGTGGGATCGGCGTCTCGTGCGGGCTAGCGCGTGAGCCGTGTGCCGTTCGGCCGGTTGGAGCCGCGTATTGGCACACGCTTCGCGCTCGCGGGGTCTGCCGCGAGGGAGCGCGCTTGTCGGTGACGAGCAGCGGGATCGGCGCTACCCCCGGAAGCGCGGTAATCGCGGCCGGTCCTGGGCGGCGGGAGGTTCCGCACTTCGCGAAGGTCGGGACGGGCGGGGCGGTTCGAGGATGGGTGAGCCGGGGTGGGGTTAGGGGTTGGGGGTGAATGTGGTGGTGAAGGTGTCGAAGAAGTGTTTGTTGCTGGTCCACTGGGCGGCTGGGGTTTCCCAGTGGATCCCGTATGCCTGGTGGTCCGAGGTCTTGGTGCCGCGGATGATCAGGTGGACCTGTGCTCCGCCGCGGGTGCGCAGGTACTCCCAGTCCGCGGTCGTGATGAAGTAGTTCGGCACGTTGCGGATCCCGATCAGGACGTAGCCGGGAGTCGACGCGCGGCGCTGCGGTTCCCGGCTCCTCCAGTCGGCGACCGCGTCGGGCTTGGGCTGGTTCGTCTGCTCGATCAGCAGCGACCCCGGTCCGTTCGGATCGCTGACCGTGACGTTCCCGCTGCCGTCCCGCGAGACGCTCCAGCCGTCCGGGATCCCCAGGCCGAACCCCGTCTTGTCCTGGTACCAGTGCCAGCCAGCGGGAACGGCCGCGCGGCCCGAGGGCGGGGCCACGGGACTCGGCGAGGGCGAGGGCGAGGGGGAGTCCACGGCGGACGGGGCGGGCGCTGCGGCGGCACCAGCCGGACTCGGCGGAGCCGCCGACTGGGTCGGGGCCGCGGTCCGCTGGGCGTGCGGTTTGGGCGCGACCGGATCGGGCCGCCCGAGCCACGCGATCACCACCACGACGACGAGCAGCACCAGCAGCGCGAGTGGCAGGCGGAATCGGGACGGGACGTGCGAGAGGGCGGATCCGGAGCTGTCCCCCTCAGCAGAGCCCGGACGGTCAGCAGAGCCCGGACGGTCAGCAGCGGCCGGACGGCCAGCGGCGGGGGGCGCGCTGATCGGCGGGGCACCGCCAGACCCGCCCGCCGTGACCGGGGCGGTGACCGCGGGCTGAACGGCGGTCCGGGGGAGCGGAGCGGCCTGTGCCCGGCGCGGCGACGTGGCAGGTGCGGCCGTACTCGCCGCCGGCGCTTCTTCGCTGGTCCGTACGGCAGGTTGTTCCGCGCTCGGAGCCGTCTGGGGAGGCTCGGCAGCATTCTCGCGAACCTCGGTGCTCGGCGGCGGCGTCGAAAGCACGGACGCCGCCGGTCCAGCCGCAGCCGCCGCTGGTGGCGCAGCCGCCGCGGGGAGCGCCCGCGAGGTGACGCGGCGCGCGGCGCGCAGCAGCCCACTCCGCCGCTGACCGGGCGCGCTCTCGCCACCCGAGGGGGCCGGATCGCGGGACGGCCGCTCCCGCGACGGAACCCTGCTCCCAGCCCCCGCGAAGGATCCCGTGGACGGATACAGCGCGGCCAGTGTGCTCGACGAGAGGCCACCCATCCGGCCGCCGGAGGATCCCGGGGCGGACCCGAGCGTGCCGGTGGCGCGGGCGGCGAGTGGGCGCAGGAGGGCGGCTGTCTCGGCCGCGGTGAGCCGCTCGGCCGGATCCTTGCGCAGCAGCCCGTCGAGGATCGGCGCGAGCAGCGGACCGGCCAGGATCGCCGGATCGGGCTCCTCGGTCGTCACGGCCGCGAGGGTGGCGAGCGGGCTGCCGCGGTCGAACGGCGAGCGGCCCTCGACGGCGCTGTAGAGGGTGACGCCGAGCGAGAACAGGTCCGACGCCGGGGTGGCCGCCGAGCCGCGGGCCCGTTCGGGGGCGATGTAGGCGGGGGATCCGACGAGGGTGCCGGTGCGGGTGAGCGAGGAGTCGCCTTCGAGGGTGGCGATTCCGAAGTCGGTGAGCACGGCGCGGCCGTCCTCGGCGACGAGCACGTTGCCGGGCTTCACGTCGCGGTGCATGATCCCGGCGCTGTGCGCGGCGGACAGCGCCGACAGCAACTGGAGCCCGGCCTCGGCGACCTCGGGCGCGGGCAGCGGGCCGCGGTCCGCCGCGAGCTGGGCCAGCGAGACGGACCGGACGTACTCCATGACGATCCACGGACGGCGGTCGAACTCGACCACGTCGAATACGGCGACGACGTTGGGGTGCCGGATCCGCGCGGACAGGCGGGCCTCGCGCATGGTGCGGCGGATCTGGATCGCCCGCTCGTCGGACGTGAGGATCGCCGGGAGCACGACCTCCTTGATCGCGACGTCCCTGTTCAGGACTTTGTCGCGGGCCAGCCACACGATGCCGACCCCGCCGCGGCCCAGCTCGGACCGCAGCCGGTACCGGCCGCCGAGTAGTTCGTCTGGTGTCGTCATCCGGACCCTGGTACCCCACATCCGCGCGCGCTAAAGCCCCGAATGCTCGAGATCCGAGCACCCAAGATCGCGGGCGCGCTCGTGCGCACCCTACCGATGAGCGCGCCCGATCGCTCCGGCGTTGCCTGCCGCCCGTCGTCTGCCACGCACCACTCTTACACGTCGAGCAGGATGGTCCGCGGTCCCACGTTGATGGATTCCACCAGCATGTGCGCCCGGAACCGTCCGGTCTGGACGGTCGCACCGCGCTCGCGCAGTGCCTCCACGAACGCGGTGACCAGGCCTTCCGCGGTTTCGGCGGGCGCGGCCGCGGCCCAGGTGGGGCGGCGGCCCTTGCGCGCGTCGCCGTAGAGCGTGAATTGGCTCACCGCGAGGATCGGCACTCCGGTGTCGGCCACCGACTGCTCGCCGTCGAGGATCCGCAGTTCGTGGACCTTGCGAGCCAGTGTGACGGCGGTGGCCGGAGTGTCCGAATGGGTCACTCCGACGAGGACGAGCAGTCCCTCGCCGATCGCCCCGGTGACCTCGCCGCCGACCGTGACGGACGCGCGGGACACCGTCTGGATCACGGCCCGCACGTCAGGCCGCCCCGGCGGGCAGCAGCATTCCGCGCTCGACCAGGTGGCCGACGATCGGCAGCGCGGCGGTCGCGAGCGCGGCCGGGTGGACCTCGTGGGCGGCGGCCAGCAGCGCGAGCTGGTCGGCGAGCGGCACCCGCCCGTCGCAGCCGCCGACGAGTGCCACGGTGATCGGATCGGCCTCCTGCGCCCAGCGCATCCCGCCGTCGAGCGCGAGCACCTGGGTGTCCACCTCCCAGCCCTCGGCGCCCCGCTCGGCGCTCTGGCTCAGCCGCAGCTCGGGGGCCGTGACCAGGCGCGCGGCGAGCAGGTCCGCGCCGCGCAGCCAGTCCTGGCGGGCGAACCAGTCCGCGATGTGGCCGCCGATCGGCTGGTCGAGGTGCTGGCGGGCCTCCTCGATCCGGACGACCGGGGAGGCGGATCCGGTGGCCCGGACCGTGACGAGGCCGAAGCCGACGGCCTCGATCCGCTCGGCGGCGAACCAGTCCAGCCACTCGGCCATCCGCGCCTGGCCGGCGTCACCGGCCGAGCCGTTGCCGGACAGCTCGCCGGAGTCGCGCAGCCACATCGACACGTACTCGTCCGGGCCGAGGGTCTCGCGCTGGATCACCCAGCCGTCGCAGCCCGTGCCCGCCAGCCAGCCGGCCAGCCGCTCGTCCCAGGGCTCGTCCTCGGCGTGGACCCAGTTCGCGAGGAACTGCAGCCAGCCGCCCTCGGCGAGCAGCGCGGGGGCGCTCGCCACCAGCTCGGCGCTGATCGCGTCGCCGGGCCGGCCCGAGTCCCGGTAGCTGTGGGTGGCGCGACCGGGTCCGACCACGAACGGCGGATTGGACACGACCAGCCCGAACCGGCGTCCCGCCACGGGCGCGGCCAGGTCGCCTTCGAGCAGCTCCCAGTCCAGCCCGTTGAGGGCCGCGGTGGTGGCGGCCAGCCGGAGCGCGCGGGCGTTGAGGTCGGTGGCGGTGACGGATCCGGCGTGCTGGGACAGGTGCAGCGCCTGGATCCCGCAGCCCGTGCCCAGGTCGAGCGCGGCGTCCACCTTCGGCCGGACCGTCGACTGCGCGAGCATCACCGAGGCGCCGCCGATCCCGAGTACGTGGTCCGCGCGCAGCGGGCCGGGGCGGACGTCGGCGCCGAGATCCGAGAGCACCCACCAGGATCCGCCGGTGTCGTCGCCGTAGGGCCGCAGGTCCAGCCCGGCGCGGACCGCGTCCCCGTGCCGTTCCACCAGTCCCGCGGCGAGGGCGTCGCCCAGCGGCAGCGGATCCAGCGCGGCGGCCACTTCCTTCTCGGTGGCCCGCCCGCCCGCGGTGAAAAGCCTGGTCAGGACCTCCAGCGGCGAATCGCCGGCGGCGGCGATCCGGACCGTCGCGAGGTCACCCCTGCCGAGCGCGGCGAATGCGCCGGGCCCGAGCAGGGCGGCGATGCCGTCGCGGCTGTAGGAGGCGCGGGTCAGGGCGGTACGGAGCCGGCTGAGGCCGTCCGGCGCGAGCAGTGCGGTGGTCACGCCAGCCATCCTGCCGAATCCCGGACCCGCCGAGCGGTACCGCCCCCGCTCAGAGAGCGGCGGCGACCCGCTCGCCCAGCGCGGCCGCACGCGCCGGATCGGCACAGCGCAGAACCAGCAGCGGCTCGCCACCGGGCGCCGGGATGTCGGAGAGGACGGCCAGGAACGTGCGCAGTTCGGCGGGCTCGTCCGCGAGCAGTTGCTCGGCGGTCCCGATCGTGATCGCCGCCTCGCCCTCGGCGGCCAAGTCGGCGAGCAGGTCGGTGAGCGCGTCCCAGTTGTGGCCAAAGTAGGACGGGAAGGAGAGGGCGCGGGCCAGCTCGGTGAGCAGCCCGGACTTGTCGCGGCAGCACTCGCCCCGGACCGGTGCCGGATCGGCGCTCACCTCGATCCGCAGCCAAGGCGGTACCGAAAGTGACGGCGGCGGCATGACGGTGTCTCCCATCGGTATGGACCCGCGCAAGTGCGGCAACTGCGGCCGGTCAGAACCGGCCATAATTACCGCACTTCGCGGAAAGTGCGCGCGAAAACCAGATCGCGGATCGGGCGCCCGGCCTCGATGCCCCGCTGCTCGAACTTCGTCAGCGGACGGTGGCCCGGCCGGCCGGAGTACCCCTCGGCCGTGTTCACCAGACCCGGATCGGCGCCCAGCACCGCGAGCATCACCTCGGCGTACGGCGGCCAGTCCGTGGCGCAGTGCAGGATCCCGCCGGGGCGCAGCCGCGACCGCAGCAGCGCGACCGTGCCGGGCTGGATCAGCCGCCGCTTGTGGTGGCGCGCCTTGGGCCACGGATCCGGGAAGAAGACGTGGACCGCCGAGAGACCGCCCGCCGGCAGGTGCGGGACGAGTTCGGCGGCGTCCCACCGGGCCACCCGCAGATTGGCGAGCCCGTACTCGGCGGCCAGGGCGAGCAGGCTGGCCACGCCGGCCACGTGTACCTCGGTGGCGAGGTAGTTCCGGTCCGGATCGGCGGCCGCCATGGCAGCGGTGGCCTCGCCCATGCCGGATCCGATCTCCAGCACCAGCGGCGCGTCCCGGCCGAACAGCGCCACCGGATCCGCGGCGGACTCCGGTCCAGGCACGCCGTAGCGATCGGTCAGGGTGGCGAGGGCGTGCTCGTGGCGGCCGCTGATCCGCCCCCTGCGCAGCTTGAACGTGCGGACCGCGGCGGGCTGGGAGGTACTCATGTCCGCACCGACTGTAGAGGGTTCTCAGGGGCGCGATCTCCGGGTAACGCCAGGGTCGGTCCCCGATGCCCGCGAGGTGCCCCGGGGCGCACGCTGGAGCAGTCCAGGAAAGCCCTGGAGGACTGCGAGAAGGACTGATGACGATGGAAGACATCCACAGCACGTTCCGGCGGGCCAACCTGGCGCGGCCGCGCGAGGGCCGGGTGCTCGGTGGTGTCGTCGCCGGGCTCGGGCGCCGCTTCGGCATCGATCCGTGGCCTGCCCGGCTGCTGTTCGTGCTGATCCTGCTGGCGATCCCCGGCACCCAGATCCTGATCTACCCGGTGCTCTGGATCCTGATGCCGAGCGACCCCGAGCCGGTGAGCCCGGCCATGCCCGCCGAGCCCACGGCCGCCTGACCCACCCAGCCCGCCACCAACCCAGCCCGCCCGCCCGGCCACGCCGGGCGGGCGGCACGGACGGCGGGAGCGGATTGAACCGAAACGCTGCATCTTGACACCGGTGGTGGCCTAAACGACGCTATGCGGCGCGGGCTGACAACGTTGTCACCCTCAGTGACGGGCGAGTCGAGGGGATGCGGATGTTACGAGGTCTAGGGCACAGGGGCGCCCGGCACGTGGGCGGGACGCTGGCGGTGGCGCTCGCCGTGAGCACCGCCATCGGGATCGCGGCCCATCCGGCTGCCGCGGCCACGCCGGAGATCGTCGCGGATCCGGCGTCGTACGTGAACGCGTTTATCGGGACCACCAACGGCGGCGACACCTACCCCGGCGCCGTCACCCCGTTCGGCATGCTCAGCTGGAGCCCGCAGACCTCTCGCGGCGACCAGTTCCGCACCCCGGCGCCCGGCGGCTATCAGTACACGGCGACGAAGATCCGCGGGCTGAGCCTCACCCACCTGTCCGGGGTGGGCTGCGGCGGCGCGAACGGCGACATCCCGGTGCTGCCGTACACGGGCGCGGTCGGCACCTCGCCGAGCAAGGACCTCACCGACGCGATCTATGCGAGCACGTTCTCGCACGCGAACGAGCACGCCTCGCCGGGCTACTACCAGGTCGGCCTGGACAACGGCGCCGGCGTCGAGGTCGCGGCGACCCCCCGCACCGGATCCGGGCAGTTCACGTTCCCGGCCGCGAGCCCCGCGAGCGTGCTGTTCCGCACCTCGAACTCCGAGACCGGCAGCAGCGACGCGACGGTCCACATCGATCCGGTTACGTCGACCGTCACCGGATCGGTCACGGCGGGCAACTTCTGCGGCGCCCTGAGCCCGGACAACGTGCACGACCTGTACACGCTGTACTTCACCGCGCACTTCGACAAGCCGTTCGCGGCCACCGGAACGTGGCATGACGACACGGTGACGGCGGGCTCCACGGACGCCCACGGCGGCACCGGCTGGGACGCCACCGGCCGCCCGGCCCCCGGCCACGGATCCGGCGGGTACGTGACCTTCGCCCCCGGTACCACCCGCGTCGGGGCCAAGGTCGCGATCTCCTACGTCAGCGCGGACAACGCCGAGGCGAACCTCGCCGCGGAGAACCCGCGCACCAAGTCGTTCACCGCGGTCCGGTCGGCGGCGTACGCCCAATGGCAGAAGGCGCTGCGCAAGGCGGGGATCGGCGGCGGGACCGACGACCAGCGGTCCACCTTCTACACCGCGCTCTACCACGCCCAGCTCGAACCGACCCTGACCAGCGACGTCACCGGCGAGTACCTCGGCGCCGACCGCAAGACCCAGCACGTGGCGGGCACCCAGGCCGCGCAGTACGGCACGTTCTCGGGCTGGGACGTCTACCGCGCGCAGCTCCAGCTACTGGCGCTACTCGAACCGAAGATCGGAAGCGACTTCGCCCAGTCGCTGTTCAACTACGCCAGCCAGCGCGGCGGCGAGTGGGACCGCTGGCTGCTGGAGAACGGCAAGACCAGCGTGATGGCCGGGGATCCGTCCGCGGCGGGACTGGCGGGCCTGTACGCGTTCGGCGCGCGGGACTTCGACGTCCGCGGCGCGCTGGCCTCGCTGGCGACGGCCGCGACCGTGCCGAGCGAGAACGACCACAGCGACGCCGGGTGCCCGGTCGAGTGCTTCGGCCAGCGTCCCTCGCTGGACCGCTACCTCAAGCTCGGCTACGTCCCGTCCGACGACTGCCACTGCTGGGGCGCGGCCGCCGAGACCCTTGAGGACTCGATCGCCGACCACGGCATCTCCGAGCTTGCGAAGGCGACCGGCGACACCAGCACCCAGCAGGCGTTCCTGGCCCGCTCCGGCAACTGGAAGAACGTGTTCGACCCCACGGCCGCGGCGGACCTGGGCCTGCCCGGCAACGTCCGGCAGCGGATCGCCGAGATCAGCGCGAGCGCCGAGAACTCGCCGGGAGAGGGCAAGGAGCAGCTCTTCGACGGCGACCTGGGCACCAAGTGGCTGGCCTTCGCCACGGCGGGCTGGGTGCAGGCCAAGCTCCAGACCCCGCTGGCGATCACGAAGTATTCGGTCACCTCGGCGAACGACGTGCCCGAGCGGGATCCGAAGGACTGGGTGCTCCGCGGATCCGACGACGGCACCACCTGGACCGACGTCGACACCCGCACGGGGATCGACTTCTCCGACCGTGGCGTGACGAACGTGTACGACGTCACGGATCCGAAGCCGCACCTCTACTACCGGTTCGACGTGACCGCCAACCACGGCGCCCCGATCGTGCAGGTCGCCGAGCTGCAGCTCAGCAACCCCGAGACCCCGACCCCGCCGCCCACGGACTCCCCGTTCCAGGGCTGGATGCGCGACCGGTTCTCGGACGGCACCTGGGCCTCGGGGTTCACCCCGTCGACCGAGCGCGGCTTCGTCGAGGGCACCAGCGCCCGGTACACCTGGATGGTCTACACCGACGTCGTCGGGCTGATCCGCAAGATGGGTGGCAACGCCAAGGCGGTCGAGCGCCTGGACGCGTTCTTCCGCAACCCGGACGGCACGTTCGACTTCTCCGGGGATCTCTCGACCCGGTACGACCCGACGAACGAGCCCGATATCCACACCCCGTACGTGTACACGTTCGCGGGGGCGGCCCAGAAGACGCAGGAGACGGTCCGCGCCGAGCTCGACCAGCTCTGGACCAACACCACCGGCGGGATCCCCGGCAACGACGACGCGGGCACCATGTCGGCCAAGTACGTCTTCGCCGCTCTCGGGCTCTACCCCTACATCCCGACCCGCGCGGACCTGCTGCTCACGGCGCCGCTGTTCCCACGGGCGGTCGTCCACCTCGGCAGCGGCAAGACCCTCTCGATCGAGGCGCCGCAGGCTTCGGCGGCGAACAAGTACGTCCAGGGACTGACCGTGAAGGGCAAGCCGAGCACGAAGGCGTGGATCCCGGCCTCGATGACCCGGGACGGCGGCACCCTGTCCTACGCACTCGGATCCGCCCCGGACGCGACCTGGGGCAACGGCGCCGGGGACCTCCCGCCGCAGGTCACCGATCCGCAGCGGGTCACCGTCGCGGCGCTCACGGCCAAGGCGGGCGTGAAGTTCCGGGGTCCGGTGGCCACGGTGGCCGACTCGGACACCCCGGCCGCGGCGCTCGCCGTGACGATCGCCTGGGGCGACGGCACCACCTCCGCGGGCACCCTCACCGGATCGTCCGGCAGCTACACCGTCACCGGCCAGCACACCTACGCCTCGACGGGAAGTTACGAGGTCACGGTGACGGCGAGTGATCCCGGCGACGTGAACGTCGTGACCGCCAAGGCCACGGCGACGGTCAGCTAGCAGTGTGCCCCGGCCCCGGACCGGCTCTGGCCGGTCCGGGGCCGGGGCGGTCCGGGTTCAGCGGTTGAAGGCCGCGGGGTGAGGACCGATCCGGCCGTCGCGGTCGAGACCGTCGATCGCGGCGATGTCGTCGTCGGTGAGCGCGAACGAGAAGACGTCGAGGTTCTCGGCGATCCGGGATGGGGTGACCGAGCGGGGGAGTGGCACCAGTCCGTGCTGGACGTGCCAGCGCAGGATCACCTGGGCGGGAGTCCGGCCGACCCGCCCGGCGATGGCAGTGATCACCGGATCCGTGAGCAGCCCGCCCTGGCCGCCGCGCGCGATCGGGCTCCACGACTCGGTGACGATCCCGTGCTCGGCGTGGACCTCCCGGAGCCGGCGCTGCCCCAGGTAGGGGTGCAGCTCGATCTGGTTCACGGCGGGGACGACCGAGCTCTCGGCGAACAGCCGTTCCAGGTGCGCGGGCTCGAAGTTGGACACGCCGATCGCCCTGGTCCGCCCGTCCGCGAGCAGCTTTTCCAGCGCGGCCCAGGTCTCGGTGTACCGGTTCGCCGCCGGGACCGGCCAGTGGATCAGGTAGAGGTCGACGTAGTCGAGGCCGAGGCGGTCCAGGCTCGCCGCGAAGGCGCGTCCGGCCTTGTCGTGGCCCTGGTCGGTGTTCCAGAGCTTGGTGGTCACGAAGATCTCCTCGCGAGGGATCCCCGACTCGCGGATCGCCTGCCCGACGCTGCGCTCGTTGCGGTAGAGGGTCGCGGTGTCGATGTGCCGGTAGCCCAGGGCGAGCGCCTCGGCGACGGCGGCCGCGGTCTGGGCGTCCGGGACCTGGAACACCCCGAAGCCGACCTGCGGGATCGTGACGCCGTTGTTGAGGGTGAGGGCGGGTACGTCAGCCATGGGCTGAACCTACCCGCGCGGGGGCCCGCCGAATCGTCGCCGGAATCAGCGCAGCGCCGGGCTCTTGGCCAGCGCGGCGACGGCGCCGAGGGCCATGTAGACGCCGCCGGAGATCCGCCCGGTGAGCCGCCGGACCCGCGCGCTGCCCCGGAACCGGGCGCCCAGGGTCCCGGCGGCCAGGGCGTAGCTGCTGTCGGTGAGCATCCCGAGCAGCATGAACACCGATCCGAGGACCACGGCCTGGATCCACACTGGCCCGCGCGCCGGATCGGCGAACTGCGGCAGGAACGCGAGGAAGAAGATCGCGGTCTTGGGGTTGAGCACGTTGACCACGACCCCGCTGCGGAACAGCCGCCAGTGCGGTTCTGGTTCCGGATCCGGAGCCGCCGGGTCTTCGCGGGCGCGCAGTTGCCGGATGCCGAGGAACAGCAGGTACCCGGCCCCGGCGAACTTGACGGCCGTGAAGGCCACTGCGGACGTGGCGATCAGCGCGGACAGCCCGGCCGCGGCCGCGGCGACGTGCACGACGGATCCGGTGTGGATCCCGAGCACCGAGACCAGGCCGGCCGCGCGCCCCTGCTGCAGGCTCCGGGCCACGATGAACGCCACGGCGGGGCCGGGGATCACCAGCAGCGCGAGGCTCGCGGGAACGAACAGCAGCAGGGTGCTCAGCTCGGGCATCGGCCCAGCGTAAGGCCGTGTCCGGCGGTGCGGGAACGGATTTGGCGGGACCCTGGGCGGTGCGGCTCAGGCGGCGATCGGCTCGACGCTGAACACCGAGGCGAAGCCGCTGATCTGCAGCACCCTGGCGACGATCGGCTGGGGCGAGGCGAGCGTGACCCGGTGACCAGGGGCGACCTGGTTGTTGAGCCCGACGAGGAACGCCAGCCCCTCGGACGCGAGATAGCTGACGCCGGCCAGGTCGACGGTGATGTCGGCCGGATCGACGGCCGTGACCAGGGCGAGCGTGGCGGCGAGGTCGGCGCGCGCGGCGTAGTCGATCTCCCCGTCGAGCTCGATGCGCAGGGGAGTGCCGGGGACGACGCGGTACCGGGGGCTGGGCTGGGACACCATGAGAGGTCCTTCGACGTTCTGTTGGTCACACACCAATGCGTCGAGTTGCGGGCGCGATCAGCCGGTCCTCCCGAAGATAACAGCCGGCCCCCCGCCGCGGGCCGGCCAAGCGGGGAAACCCCTGGTCGCTGGCTGGGAATTGGCTGAGAGCGGCTCGGGAGCCCGCCGCGCCACGCCCGGTCTGCGGACCGCCCGCAGTAGGACAAGGCGGGCGTGTCACGATCACGGGTACGCCGCGCGGCCCAACCGGCTCGCCGCGGCGGGGCAGACGGCCCAGGCGACCAGCGAAGGAGTCCAGCTATGACGGCGTCCTCTGTGCCGCACGACAGCCCGCCCGCCGGTGGCCCCCAGGCAGGGCGCGACGTCCTCACGGTCACCGATGAGCGCACCGGGCGCAGCTACGAGATCCCGATCGAGAACGGGACCGTCCGCGCCAGTGCGCTGCGCCAGATCAAGGTCGGCGCCGACGACTTCGGGCTGCTCTCCTACGATCCGGCGTTCACGGCGACGGCGAGCTGCCGCAGTGCGATCACCTACATCGACGGCGACGCCGGGATCCTGCGCTACCGCGGCTACCCGATCGACCAGCTCGCCGAGCGCAGCGGCTTCCTGGAGGTCAGCTACCTGCTGATGAACGGCGAGCTGCCCGATTCCCGCCAGCTCGCCGAGTACACGGACCTCATCACGCACCACACGTTCGTCCACGAGAACGTGAAGAAGTTCATCGACGGCTTCCACCACGATGCCCACCCGATGGGGATCCTGGTCGGCACGGTCGGCGCGCTGTCGACGTTTTACCCCGAGGCGAAGGACTACACGGATCCGCGGAACCGCCGCCTCCAGATGGCCCGGCTCATCGCCAAGATGCCGACGATGGCCGCGTTCGCCTCCCGCCACTCGCGCGGGCTGCCGTACGTCTACCCGGACAACGACCTGTCCTACGCCGGCAACTTCCTGAACCTCATGTGGAAGATGTCCGAGCCCAAGTACGAGCCGGACCCGATCCTGGAGCGCGCCCTCGACGTGCTGTTCATCCTGCACGCCGACCACGAGCAGAACTGCTCGACGAACGCGATGCGGGCGGTGGGCAGCTCCCGAGTGGATCCGTACTCGGCCGCGGCCGCCGCGGTGGCCGCCCTCTACGGGCCGCTGCACGGCGGAGCCAACGAGCAGGTCCTGCGGATGCTGCGCGAGATCGGATCCGTCGAGAACATCCCCAAGTACGTCGAGCGGGTCAAGAACGGCGAGATGCGGCTCATGGGCTTCGGCCACCGCGTCTACAAGAGCTACGACCCGCGCGCGCGGGCGGTCCGCCAGGTCGCCGAGGACGTGTTCAAGGTGACCGGGCTGAACCCGCTGCTCGAGGTCGCCGTGGAGCTTGAGCGGATCGCCCTGAGCGACGAGTACTTCATCCGCAAGAACCTCTACCCCAACGTCGACTTCTACACCGGCCTGATCTACGAGGCGATGGGCTTCCCGATCGAGATGTTCCCCGTGCTGTTCGCGATCGGCCGCATGCCCGGCTGGCTCGCGCAGTGGGAGGAGGGGCTGCTCGACCCCGAGCAGAAGATCGCCCGCCCGCGCCAGGTCTACATCGGCCCGGCCGAGCGGCCGTACTCCACCATCGGGGACCGCTCGCACAGCGACCAGAGCTTCACCGAGCCGCCGCCGAAGCCGATCGGCGGCGACTGACAGCTCCGCGCCGCGGCTGGCCGGCCTCAAGGGGTCGGTCAGCCGTTTCGTTCTCGATCGGCTCGACGTCAGGTGGAGAGTTCGTGTCTGCGATTGACCAGGTGCTCGCGCGCGGCCCGGTGATCCCCGTGATCGTGCTGGAGCGGGAGTCCGACGCGGTCCCGCTGGCGAAGGCGCTGGTCGCGGGCGGGCTGTCGGCGCTGTAGGTCACGCTTCGCACGCCTGCCCCGCTCGGGTCCATCCAGCGGATCGCCGCCGAGGTGCCCGCCGCGATCCCCGGTGCCGGCACGGTGCTCCGGCCCGCGGACGTAACCGCGGCCGTGGCCGCGGGGGCGCGGTTCCTGGTCAGCCCGGGCGTCACCCCGGCGCTGCTCGGCGCGATGGACGACAGTGGAGTGCCCGCCCTGCCCGGCGCGGCGACGGCGTCGGAGGTCATGGCGCTCGCCGAGCGCGGCTACACCAGCCTGAAGTTCTTCCCGGCCGAGCCCGCGGGGGGCGTCCCCTACCTCAAGGCCCTCGCCGGACCGCTCCCCGGAATCCGGTTCTGTCCCACCGGCGGGATCACCGCCCAGATCGCCCCGCGCTACCTCGCCCTGCCCAGCGTCGCCTGCGTCGGCGGATCCTGGATGGTCCCGCCCGCCCTCGTCGCCGCCGGCGACTGGCCCGCGATCGAGCGCCTCGCCGCGGAAGCCGCCACCCTCACGGTCTGATCGAGTATTGCTCGTAGTGTGTCCGCGACAGTGGCGCGAGATATACTTCCGGGTATGAAGACGATGATCGACCTCGACGACGACGCGCTCGCGCTCGCCGCCACTGAACTGGGCACGACGACGAAGAAGGACACCGTCAACGCCGCGCTCCAGTTCGTCGCGGCCCGCCGGCGCCGGCTAGAGCAGCTTCTGGACGATCCGCTGGCGCTCGGGATCGGCCCGGACATCTCCGATCCGGACACGATGCGCCAGGCGCGGCGGTGAGCCGACCGGGCCAGCTCTACCTCGTCGACACCTCGGCGAGCGCCCGGATCGCCGATCCCCACGTGCGCCAGGTTATCGCCGGCCTGGTCGCTGACCGGGCCGCTGCGACGTGCGCCACGGTCGACCTCGAGGCCGGGTACTCCGGTCGCGACGCCAATCAGGTGCGCACCATCGCCCGTCAGCGCAACGAGCTGTACGTGGTGCTCGCCCTCTCAGAAGGGATCGCCGAGCGGGCGAGAGATGTGCAGGTCCGGATGGCCGCGCGCGGTCACCACCGGGCCGCCGGTGTCTTCGACCTGCTGACCGCTGCCGTCGCGGAGCACTATGGCGCGGTGGTCCTGCACTACGACGCCGACTTCGAGCACATCGCCGCCGTGACCGGCCAGGCCCACGCCTGGATCGCGCCCCGCGGATCGCTGAACTAGCCCTCAGCACGGCATGGTGGGCGCCGTGGCAGGATGCCGGGTATGGCCCAGGTTCATCTCACACAGGTCCCCGAGGCCGACGCGTTCCTGTCGAAGGATCCGCTCGCGCTGCTCACCGGCATGCTGCTCGACCAGCAGTTCCCCATGGAGCGGGCCTTCGCCGCCCCGTACACGCTCGCCGAGCGGCTCGGCGTCAGCGAACTGGACGCCACGGAGATCGCCGCGCACGATCCGGACGCGTTCGCGACCCTGTTCGCCGGCCCGCCCGCGCTGCACCGCTTCCCGGGGGCGATGGCGGCGCGGGTCCAGGCACTGGCCCGGATCGTCCGCGACGAGTACGGCGGCGACGCGGCCGCGCTGTGGCAGACCGCCGACAGCGGATCGGAACTGCTGGCGCGGGTCCGGAAGCTGCCCGGGTTCGGCGAGCAGAAGGCCAAGATCTTCGTCGCGCTGCTCGGCAAGCAGTACGGCGTCGAGCTCGGCGGCTGGCGCGAGGCCGCGGGCCCCTACGGGCTGGACGGCTCGTTCCGGTCGGTCGCCGACGTCACGGGCCCGGACTCGCTGCTCAAGGTGCGCGAGTTCAAGAAGCAGGCCAAGGCCGCGGCGAAGTCGACCAACTGACCCGTCCATCCCGAAGT
>JAOPVE010000511.1 GCA_025963185.1 Actinomycetes bacterium | reverse complement strand
GGTGGAGCGCGGGGGAGTGGGTGGGGTTGGGGAAGGCCCGCGAGCGGGCGGGCTCGCGGGCCTTCGGTTCCGGGCGTTCCGGGTTCGGCGGGTACGGGAGGTCAGCTGGTTGGGCTGGCGCTCGGCGCGGGGGTCGGTGCGCTCGGGACGGGCGCCTGCTGGTTCGGCATCATCGGGCCGGGCATCTGGTGACGGCGGCCGCGCGGTCCGCGGTCGTACTGGTCGGAGTAGCCGCCGCGGTTGCCGGGGCCGAAGCCGGGCGCGGGCCTGCTCTCGCGTCCATGGAAGCCGAAGATCGCGGCCGCGAGTCCGGCCATCGCGCAGGCGCCGATGATCGCCCCGACGATGCCGGCGCCGATCAGCGGCAGGAGGAGTCCGCGCCTTCCCCGCCACGGTCGGCCGTGCCCGGGGGCTCCATAGCCAGGAGCCGCGTACCCGGACGCCGCGTACCCGGGGGGCGGTGCCGACCCGGCGGCCGGAGGTGCCGGCTCTGCTGCCGGTGGCGGTGTGGCGGCCGCCGGGGGAGTCGCGGGCAGCTCGGCCGTCCGGTCGGCGGGTGCGGGGCCCGGCTCGCCGGCCGGGGTCGTTCCAGGTGTCTCGCTCATGCTGGCTCCCGCCTGTGATGTGGTGCGCCCACCGCCGGATCGCGCGAGGACAATGCGGATCCCGGATCGGCCCGGTCCGGGACGTGCGGGACCCGGACCGGATACGGAGCCGTCCGAGCCGGGCGGCCCCGGGATCCGCCGCGCGGTGACCGGCCGGCGGACGCACTACCAACAGTGACCGCTGACGCTGTGAGATACCTGGGAGCCACCTAGGAATAGCTTAAGAATGAGCAGCTCAGAGGTGGTAGGAGTACTCGCGGAACTCCCAGTCGGTGACGAAGCGATCGAACCGGGCGACCTCGTCGCGCTTGTAGGCGAGGAAGGCGCCGGTGAAGCCCTTGCCGAGCACCTCGGTGAGGGCGTCGTCGGCCTCCAGCGCGTCGAGGGCCGCGGACAGGCGCGGGGGCAGCGGACGCGATCTCGCCGGGTCGTAGCCGAGCCCGTCGAGCGGCGGCGGCGGCTCCAGCTCGTCGCGGACCCCCAGGTAGGCCGCCGCGAGCAGCCCGGCGATCGCGATGTGCGGGTTCGCGGACGCGTCCCCGAGCCGGGCCTCGACGCGGGTTCCGGCGCCGCGCTCGGGCGGGATCCGGAGCAGAGCACTGCGGTTGTCCAGGCCCCAGTCGACGAGGGAGGGCGCGAGCGATCCGCGGCCGTGCCTCTTGTAGGAGTTGACGGTGGGGTTGAGCAGGGCCGTGAGGCCGGGGGCGTGGCGCAGGATGCCGGCGATGGCGTGCCGGGCGACGGGGGACAGGCCGGCCGGGTCTCGCGGATCCGCGAACAGGTTTTCCGCCGACTCGCCGGTGAGCGAGAGGTGGATGTGGAAGCCCGAGCCGCCGTCGTCGTTGAAGGGCTTGGCCATGAACGTGGCGCGCAGGCCTGCCCGGCGGGCGAGTTCCTTGACGGCGGCCTTGAGCAGGAACGCCCGGTCGGCGGCGTCGAGCGCGCCGGAGTGGGTGAGGTTGACCTCGAACTGGCCGCCGCCGGCCTCGTGGTTCGCGGCGGTGCTGCCGATGCCTAGGTCGCGCAGGGCTCGCAGCGTGCTGAGCAGATGCCCCTGCGGATCGCCGCGAAGGCCCGCCGAGTACACGTTTCCGGGCTGGCCGGCGTACCGGCCCCAGCCGTTGGCCGCCGACGGATCCGGGGTGAGCAGGTAGTACTCCAGCTCGGGGCCGACGAGTGGGTGGAGTCCGGCGGCGGCGAGCTGCGCGGCGACGTGCCGGACCAGGTGCCGCGGGCACTCGGCGCAGGGCTCGCCGCCGGGGTCGTAGGCGTCGGCGAGGCACCAGGCGACCCCGGGCTCCCAGGGGAGGTGGCGCAGCGTAGTCAGATCGGGCCGCAGGGAGATGTCCGGGAGGCCGGCCTCCATGCCGCCGTGGACGTCGGCGACGTCCCCGAGCAGGGTGGTGTGGTAAACCGCGCGGCAGAACGCGATGCCGTGGCCGAGCGCCCGGCCGAGGGATCCGGTGAGCACGTCCCGGCCCCGGTCCGTGCCGTTGAGGTCGGGGTAGACGACCCGGACCACGTCGGCGTCCGCGATGGGCGGCGGGAGGACGAAGCCATCCAGATCGGTACGGGCCGGGCCTGAAGGTCCGCGGGGTCTTGCCGCCTCACCGGCGGGACCGTCGAGCGCCACGGTGCAACCTCCAGCTACGCCGTCCTCCCGGCGGCGAGCGGCGGCCGGCACGGACGGTCACCGCAACGGTAACCCCCCGGGCCCATGAAGGTAGTTGAGGGTTACACCTCTTCGAGCGCGCCGGCGTACATGGCCCGGATCAGATCGCGGTACTCGTCCTCGACGACCCGGCGCTTGACCTTCAGGCTCGGCGTGAGCTGCCCGTTGGCCACGGTCATGTCGGCCGGCAGCAGCTCGAACCGCTTGACGGTCTCCCACCGGTTGAGCTTGGAGTTCACCTCGTCCACATACGGGGAGATCAGCTCGCGGACCTGCGGGTGCGCCACCAGCTCGCCGTAGCCGAGGTCGCCGAGCCCGGCCCCGGCGGCCCAGACGCCCAGCGCCTCGGCGTCCAGGGCGATCAGCGCGGTGCAGTAGTTGCGCGCGTGGCCGATCACCAGGACCTGGCCGATGTACGGGCAGGACGCCTTGAACTGGCCCTCGACCGCCGAGGGGGCCACGTACTTGCCGCCCGAGGTCTTGATGAGGTCCTTCTTGCGGTCGGTGATCCGCAGGTGGCCGTGGTCGTCCAACTCGCCGATGTCGCCGGTCCGGAACCAGCCGTCGGGGTCGAGCACCTCGGCGGTCTGCTCGGGCAGGTTGTGGTAGCCGCGCATGACCAGCGGACCGCGGACCAGCACCTCGCCGTCCGCCGCGATCTTGATCTCGGCGCCGGGCAGCGGGGGGCCGACCGTGCCGATCCGGTTGGCGTCGGGGGTGTTGACGGTGGCACCCGCGCTGGTCTCGGTGAGGCCGTAGCCCTCGAAGATCGGGATCCCGGCGGCGTCGAAGAACTCGGCGATCTCCGGGGCCAGCGGCGCGCTGCCGGACACGCACCCGCGCAGCCGCCCACCGAACCGCTCCCGGACCTTGGCGAAGACCAGCTTGTCCGCGATGGCGTACTGGAGGCTCACGGCGATCCCCGGGTCCCGGCCCGCCTGCTCCGCCCGGGACTTCGCGCGCCCGACGGAGACGGCCCAGGAGAAGATCTTGTACTTGAGCCCGCCCTCGGCCCGGGTGGTGGAGACGATGCGGTTGTAGACCTTCTCGAAGATCCGGGGCGCGGCGGCCATGATCGTCGGGCGGATCACCGGGAGGTTGTCGACGATCTTGTCGATCCGGCCGTCGACGGCCATCGGGAACCCGGCCGCGAGCTGGCCGGTGAGCAGGGTCCGGCCGAACGAGTGCGAGAGCGGCAGCCACAGGAACTGCACGTCGTCGGGGCGGATCAGGCCGGTGTGTACCTGGGCGGTTCCCTCGAAGGTCCAGCAGTCGTGCACGAGCTGGACCCCCTTGGGCCGCCCGGTGGTCCCCGAGGTGTAGATCAGCGTGGCGAGGCTGCCCGGGCCGACGGCATCGGACGCGCGCTCGACGATCCCCGGATCCGCGGCGAGCTGTTTGGCGCCCTCGGCGCGCAGCCCGTCGAGGGTGCTGATCCAGTCGCCGCCCGTGGTCGCGGGTGTCTCGCCGGGGAACGCGATCAGGCCCTCGACGGCCGGCAGGTCGCCGCGCACGGCGGTGAGCTTGTCGAGCTGGTCGGCGTCGGCGAAGACGAACCGGCTGCCGGAGTCACCGATGATGTAGGCGGCGTCCTCGGGTCCCGTCGTGGGGTAGACCGCCGTGGTGGCGGCGCCGGCGCAGAGCACGCCGAGGTCGGCGAGGATCCAGTCGACGCTGGTCGCCGCGATGATCGCGACCCGGTCCTCGGGCGCGAGACCCCGGGCGAGCAGCCCGGCGGCGATCTCGTGGACCCGCTGGGCGGCCTCGTCCCAGGTGATCGACTCCCAGCGGTCCCCGGCGGGGAAGCGGAACGCCTCCCGCGGACCGCTTTCCGCGACCCGCGCGAAGAACATCGCCGGCACCGACTTCGGCCGGTCCGCCATAACCTGCTCGGTCATCGCACTGCCCTTCACCCGGGGCGGCCGGCTCCCCGGGCGCCCTGACCCCGGTGGGCTCCCGCGAGCGGCCCACGTGTGAGGCACGTTACTGCCCTCCGCGGCGGATCGGCGGCGGGATCGGCCACCTCCGGCCCGCGTGTGGCCGCGGGCCTGGTCCCAGGGGGGCCGTGCAGCCCGCCGCCGCCGCCGTCCGGCCGGTCAGCTGTGCTCTGCGGTACCGAAAACGGACTGGATCTCGTCACCGAAGTACGGACCCCACATCACGTCCGGCATCCCGTCGTAGCCGAAGCTGTTCACCGAGGTCAGCACGCCCTGGCCCGTCTTCGGGTCGAACCGGGACAGCCACGGTCCGCCCGAGGATCCGTCGGTCATGTCGCACGGCATGCCCTGGTCGTGGCTGCCGTACTGGTCCTCGCGGGTGGTGCCCTGGCAGTACCGCAGCAGGTTGCCGTCGTACTGGCCGACCGCCGGGTACCCGAACGAGTACGCGTACTGGCCGCGGCTGTACTTGAAGGCGATCTGCTGTCCGCCGACGGTGTCCGTGAGGTGGCTGCCGTCCGGCGCGGTGTCGACCACGGCGAACCCGGTGTCGTAGTCCAGGTCGCCGCGCTCGGTCCAGGCGGTGGGGGCGAACAGGCGGCGGGCCGGCCAGGATCCGAACGGGCGGGTGCCGTCGTGGTAGGCCGGCACGAAGATCCAGCGGGAGGCGAACTCGCCCGGTCCGCTGTTCACGCAGTGCCCGGCGGTCAGCACGGTGCTGCGGTTCTCGCTGCGTACCGCGCTCGCCGAGCACACGAAGTCCCCGCCGTTGAGCGTGAAGAACACCTTGCCGGTGGTCCTGGTCACGCCGCCGCCGGCCTGCCAGCGGTAGGCACTGGATCCGCGCGCGGGCTTCTGCGCCGCGGCGGCCGGGCTCGGTGCGGGCTGAGCCGCCCCGTTCGGCGTGGTGGCCGTCGTGCCGGGGGTGGCGGCCGGGGTCGGGGCCGGCTGGCCCTGCGGATCCGGGGTGGGGGCCGGTGCGGTGTCGCCGAGTCCGGGGAGTCCGGGCAGGCCGATCCCCGCGGACCGTAGCTGGGCCTTGCGTGGGTGGGTGCCCGCCGCGCGGATCAGGGGCCGGGCCGCGCTCATTCGCTGGGCGGTCCAGTAGCTGCGGGTGCTGGCCTGCTGGATCAGCGACTCGGTGGCGCTCGCCGTAACGGCGCCGGCGGAACTGGCGATGTCCGGGAGCAGGCCGGTCGCGGTCTGCCCGAGCCCCGCGGCGGCGGCGGGGGGTGCCAGTCCGGCCGGGGTGGGGGGAAGCAGGGCGTGCGCCGCGGGTACGACCGCGGCGGTGGTGCCCATGACGATCAGGGATACGAGGGCGTAACGGGAGAGGCGCCTCATGTTGGCAAGCTCCGCTCGTGGGGGGAAGGAGCGGCAACGGATCACAGAAAGTTGCCGGTACCGCACGAAAGGTAATGAGGCAACGCCGTAAATGTCCATTTTCGACCAGGGGTGAACTCGGGTGCTGGACTGTCACCCCCGCGAGGCCGGTTCCCCCGCCGCCGCGGCCCTGCCGCGTCCGAGGCTCGTGGTGCGCTCGCGCGGCTGGTGGTGCGCTCGCGCGGCTGGTCGCGAAGTGCGGTAATCGCGGCCGGTCAGGACCGGCCGCGATTATCGCACTTCGGGAAGTCGGGCGTCCCGGCGCGCCCGGGGCGAAGCCGCGTGGGGGTGTCCCATTACGCTGACTTCGGCGCGTTCCGCGCCCGCCGCCGCGTGACGAAGGAGCCTCTCGCCGTGACCGAGTACCCGACCGCGGCGCGGCTGCGGCGCAGGACCCTGCTGCGCGGAGCAGGAGCGGCCCTCCTCGCAGGTCCGCTGCTGACGGCCTGTGGCGGCCCGGCCCAGACGGCGGCGGAGAAGCGCGACCGGTCGGACAAGGACAAGTGGGTCGCGATCTCCAACCGGCCCGGCTTCATCGACCGCAAGCCGCCCACCGGAACGCGCACGCGGATCACCCAGACCACCGCGCAGTACTTTTTCGGCAAGTCCGGGATCCAGGTCAAGTATCACGAGGACATTGGCGACGACGCGCAATACCTGGCGCGGATCACCCCGTCGCTCAAGGCCGCCAAGGACATCGGCCGCGATCTAGTCATTCTTCCCGACTGGCTCGCCGCCCGGGCGGCCCAGGACGGGCTCGCGTCGAAGATCGACCACACGGCAATACCGCACATTCGCGATCTGGAGCCGCCGTTCCAGCGTTCAGTGGCAGATCCCCAGCGGGGCTACACGATTCCGTGGATCGCGGGAATCACCGGTATCGCGTACGACTCCGCCCAGGTCGCCGTGACCTCGGTGAAGCAACTGCTCACGGCTCGTGCGCTGCGCGGCAAGGTTGTCGGCAGCACCGACCTGCGGAACATGCTGGGCCTGATCATCGCGGCCGACGGCAGGAAGCCTTCGGCGCCCACCGCTGCGGACGTGAGCACCGCGCTGGAGGGTCTGCGTAGCGCCGTCGGGCGCGGTCAGTTCCTGCGATTCGCGGGCGCTGACTACACGTCCGACCTGGTGTCGGGTCGCGCGCTCGCCGCTGTTGCCTCCTCGCTCGACGTGCCAAGGCTGACCGCCGCGAACCCAGCCATCAGGTTCCTGGTTCCCGAGTCGGGCGGCATCCTCTGGAGCCGGGACGTAGTGGTGCCCAACGGTTCTGTGCACCAGAGCAACGTCAATACGCTTCTCGATTTCTACTATCGCGACGAGGTTGCGGCGCGGTTCCTTGCTGCGCTCGAGAGCGTCAACCTGAACGCGTCGGTGCAGGACGCGATGGTGAAAATCAAGCCGGCGCTGCTCACCAACCCGCTGGTGTTTCCCAGTGAGGTGCTGTGGGCGCGGCTGTCGATCTTTGGCCAGCTCGATGCCAAGACCGATGCCGCGTACTCGGCCGCGTTCCGGGGTGTGATCGCGAAGGCCGCGTGATCTAAGCCTCGGGGACCTCTCCTGCTGTGGACCAGTGCTGGCGGCGGACCTCGTAGCAGGCGATCGCGGCGGCCGAGGCCACGTTCAGGGATCCGACTCGGCCGGTCAGCGGGATGTAGCCCACGGCGTCGCAGGCCGCGAGTCCGGCCGTGGAGATGCCGTGGTCCTCGTGGCCCAGCACCAGGCAGACGTCTCGGGCGAGCTCCAGCTCGGCGAGCGGCACGGCCGGATCGGCCAGTTCCAGCCCCACCACCCAGAACCCGGCGGATCGCGCGGCGGCGGCGGCCTCGGCCACCGTGGCGTACTGGCTCGACGTCAGGTAGCGATCCGTACCGAGAGCGGTTTTCTGGGCTTTGGCGGCGCCGGGGCTCGCCGATTCGCCGGCCAGGTACAGGTGCTCGACGCCGAGGGCGGCCGCGCTGCGGACGATGGATCCGACGTTGTACGGGTTGCCGACGTTGTCCAGCAGCAGCGTGAGCCGGAACGCGTTGCGGCGGCGCCAGGTGCGGTGCAGCCGCTTCAGCTCGGTGCCGCGGAGCTGGTGCACTCGGGATCCTCCAGTCGGGGGGAGACGGACAGCACACGGTAGCCGCGCTCGGACGTCAGCCGGGTGGTGGGGAAGCCCTGCTCGGCGATCCAGCGGGCGAGGGAGTCGGCGCCGAGGTGCTTCTGGACGACCAGGTAGGCGGATCCGCCGGGCAGCAGCCGGGGGAGCCAGCGCAGCAGCATCTCGTGCAGGACGCCCTTGCCGACCTTGATCGGCGGGTTCGAGTAGATCGCGGCGAACCGGACGTCGTCTGGCACCTCGTCCGGCGGGCAGGCCTTGACGTTCCCGCGCCCGGCCGCCTCGGCGTTGCGCCGGGTCAGGTCGAGGGCGCGCTCGTTCACGTCGACGGCCCACACCCTGGCCCGCTTCCGCCGGTGCGCGATCGTCAGGGCGATCGGGCCGTAGCCGCAGCCGAGATCCAGCAGGTCGCCGCGGATCGCGGGTTCGGGCGCCGCGCGCAGCAGCACCAGCGTCCCCGGATCGACGTGCCC
>JAOPVE010000506.1 GCA_025963185.1 Actinomycetes bacterium | reverse complement strand
ACCTGGTACGGCTGGGCGTCCGCGCGCACGCCGGGGCACCTCGCCGAGGCGATCCACGAGCCGCATCTCGCCGTCCCGGCCGTCCCGTCGGCGGTCCGCCGGTGACGCAGTTCGCCCCCGGCACGCCGATCCTGCACCGGTTCCTCCAGCACGGAGTGGCCGTCGACGTGCGCCCGGTGACGGTCCTGGCCGACGATGAGCGCGGGCTGGTGCTGTGGCTCGCGGACGGCACCCCGACGATCATGGCCGTCCTGCCCGGCGGGATCGACCTGCGCGCGGTGAGCAAGCCCGAGATGTTCGGCGAGCGCTGGCAGACCGCGCCGCGCACCTGGCGCAACGACGTGCTGATGCTGCTCCCGCCGGACGCCGAGTACGCGGTGTGGTCGTTCTTCGATCCGGCGGACGGTGCTCTGGCCTTCTGGTACGCCAACCTCCAGTCCCCGTTCGAGCGGTGGGACGGCGGGATCGACATGGTCGACCACCAGCTCGACCTCGTCGTCTCGCCGCGGCACGAGGTCGAGTGGAAGGACGAGGACGAGCTGGCCGCGGCGGTCGCGGCCGGCTGGCTCAGCGCCGGGGAGTCCGAGCGGATCTACGCCGAGGCCAAGCGCCTCGCGATCGCCGCCGAGGCAGGCAACCCGCCGTTCAGCCACGCGCTGCACAGCCTGCGTCCGGCCGGCCTGCCGATCCCCGCCCTGCCACCGGGCTGGTCCCGCCCCCAGCCCACAGTGCGGTAACTGCGACCGGCCAGGACCGGCCAGAGTTACCGCGGTTCGGATCAGGGGACGTCGATGCCCTGGTCGGTGGCCCAGCGGAGCAGCTCGGCGACGGCCTCGTCGTGGTCGAGCGGACCGCGGTCGAGCCGCAGTTCCTTGAGGTACTGCCAGGCCCGCCCGACGATCGGTCCGGGCGGGACCCCGAGCAGCGCCATGATCGCGTTGCCGTCGAGGTCGGGCCGGACCGCGCGCAGGTCTTCGTCCTCGGCGATCCGCTCGATGCGCTCTTCCAGGGCGTCGTAGGTCGCGGCGAGTGCGGCGGCCCGGCGCTTGTTGCGGGTCGTGCAGTCGGACCGGACCAGCTTGTGCAGCCGCGGCAGCAGGTCACCGGCGTCGGTCACATACCGGCGGACCGCCGAGTCGGTCCACTCGCCCCGCCCGTACCCGTGAAAGCGCAGGTGGAGGAACACGAGGTTGGCGACGGACTCGACGATGTCCTTCGGGAACTTCAGCGCGCGCAGCCGCTTGCGGGTCATCTTCGCGCCGACGACCTCGTGGTGGTGGAAGCTCACGCCGCCGCCGGTCTCGTGCCGCCGGGTGTCGGGCTTGCCGATGTCGTGCAGCAGCGCGGCGAGCCGGAGCACCAGGTCAGGGCCGTCGGTCTCCAGCGCGATGGCCTGCCGCAGCACCGTGAGGGTGTGCTCGTATACGTCCTTGTGCTGGTGATGCTCGTCGATTTCGAGCTGCATCCCCGGCAGCTCGGGCACGACGAAAGCGGCGAGCCCGGTGTCGACGAGCAGCCGCAGCCCGGCCACCGGATCCGCGCCCAGCAGCAGCTTGGACAGCTCGTCCCGGATCCGCTCGGCCGTGATCCGCTCGATCTGGCCTGCCATCGCCGTCATCGCGGCCACGACCTCGGGGGCGACCTGGAACCCCAGCTGCGAGGCGAAGCGGGCCGCTCGCAACATCCGCAGCGGATCGTCGCCGAAGGAGTCCTCCGGCCGGCCCGGGGTGCGGATCGTCCGGGCCGCGAGATCGCCGAGCCCCCCGTACGGATCCGCGAACTGGTGGCCCGGCAGTGAGACCGCCATCGCGTTCATCGTGAAGTCGCGCCGGGCCAGGTCGTCGGAGAGCGAGTCCCCGTACTTCACGATGGGGTTCCGGCTCACCCGGTCGTACGCCTCGGCCCGGTACGTGGTGATCTCGATCCGGAGGCCGCTGCGGGCCAGTCCGACCGTGCCGAAGTCGATCCCGGTGGTCCAGACGGCCTCGGCCCAGCTCTTGATGATGTCGAGCACGCGATCCGGGTGGGCGTCCGTGCAGAAGTCGAGATCGTCGTTGAGCCGTCCCAGTAGTGCGTCGCGGACGGATCCGCCGACGAGGTGCAGTTCGTGCCCGGCGGCAGCGAACAGCTCGCCGAGTTCGTCCGAGACGGGGGAGACCCGCAGGAGCTCGGTCACGGCGTTGCGCTGTGCGCTGGTGAGCTGGGCAGGAGGACGGTCGACCACGGACGATGACCCTATCTGCCCGCCGCACGTGGCCGCGCCCGAGTTCGGTCCGCCCTGGGGGTGAGCGCCCTGGGGGTGCGGGCCGCATGACGCCCGGACGCCGCATTCGGCGCCGCCGGTTAGATTGGGGCATGGCTCGCCGCAGGTCCGCCCGCAAGAGCGGCGGAGGGGGCCGGCGGCTGCACCGGGTCGAGGAGACGTCGGCCGGCGGCCTGCTGGTGAGCGGCCACGGCCCGGACGCGGTGGGCGTCCTGATCGGCAAGCTCGATCGCCGGGGCCGGCTGATCTGGTCGCTGCCGAAGGGACACGTCGAGGACGGCGAGACGCTCGAGCAGACCGCGGTGCGCGAGGCCGCCGAGGAGACCGGCATCATCGGCGAGGTGACGCACCCGCTGGGATCCCTCGACTACTGGTTCGTGGCGGGGGGGCGGCGGATCCATAAGACCGTGCACCACTATCTTCTGCGCGCGGTCGGTGGCGAACTATCGACCGCGGACGTGGAGGTCACCGACGTGGCCTGGGTGCCGCTGGCCGAGATCCCCGCCAGGCTGGCATACCGGGACGAGCGGCGGCTGATCGCGCACGTCCCGGATCTGCTCGGCAGGCCAGCGTGACCGACAGGGAGCCCCCCACCGTGAGCGACAACCTCGACGAGGCCACGACCGTGCTGCCGGTCGTCGTGCCCGGGGCCGGGGAGGCCGACGCCACCGCCGTCCTGCCCCCGGCCGTGTTCCCGCCGGGCGGCGCGAAGGCGAGCGGTCCCGCGGCGGCCGAGACCACAGTCGTGAGCACGGCGGCGGCCGACGACGGCGGCAGCGCGGCGGTTACCCGCAACAGCGGCGTGATGGCGCTCGGCAGCCTCGTGTCGAGGGCCACCGGGTTCCTGCGCACGGTCGTGATCGGCGCGGCGATCAGCGCCGGCGTGGTCGGCGACTCCTACCAGGTGGCGAACACGCTGCCGAACATGGTCTACGAACTGCTGCTGGGCGGGGTCCTGACCAGCGTGATCGTGCCGCTGATCGTCAAGGCCACCAAGCGCGACGCGGACGGTGGCGAGGCCTACACCCACCGGCTGCTCACCGCGGCGACCCTGCTTCTCGGCGCGGCGACCGTGTGCGCGGTGATCCTCGCCCCGCTGCTCACCCTGCTCTACCGCAACAACCGCACCACCCCGGCGACCAGCGAGCTGACGACGACGCTGGCGTACCTGCTGCTGCCCGAGATCTTTTTCTACGGGATCGCCGCGCTGCTCGCTGCCGTCCTGAACAGCCGCAGGCACTTCGCGGCGCCGATGTGGGCGCCGATCCTGAACAACCTCGTGGTGATCCTCACCGGCGTGCTGTTCATGCTGCTCCCGGGTCCGAAGGTGCCGACGCCGGAGACGATCACGGGGCTCCAGGTGGCGGTCCTCGGGATCGGCACGACCCTCGGGATCGTCCTGCAGGCAGCCGCCCTGATCCCGTCCCTGCGCAAGGTCGGATTCCGCTGGAAGTGGCGCTTCGACCTGCGGGGTACGGGGCTGGGCGAGGCGGTCCGGCTGGGCATGTGGGCGCTGATCTACGTGGCGATCAGCCAGGTCGGGCTGTTCCCGGTGATCTGGATCGCCAAGTACGCCGGCGACCACGGCGGTCCGGGCGCGTTCATCCACAACAACGCCTACCTGCTGTTCATGATGGTCCACGGGATCGTCGCGGTGAGCATCCTGACCGCGCTGCTGCCCCGGATGAGCGCGGCCGCGGCGGAGGAGAAGTTCGGCGAGGTCGGGTCGAACCTCTCGCTCGGCACCCGGCTGTCGTCCGTGGTGCTGGTGCCCGCGACCGCCGCGTACATGGCGCTCGGCGTCCCGCTGGCGGTGGTGACGTTCGAGTGGGGCAACTTCACCTCGGCGAACGCGCAGGCCACCGGCACGGCGATCGTCGCGGCGGCCATCGGGCTGGTGCCGTTCGCGATCAGCCAGATGCAGTTGTTCGCGTTCTACTCGATGCGGGACACCAAGACCCCGGCGCTGCTGAACCTCCCGGTGGTGGCGGTCAAGCTGGCGTTCGACGGGCTGGTGCTCTGGCTGGTGCCACCGCTGCACATCGTCCTGTGGCTACAGTTCGGCAATACGCTGTCCTATGTGGTCAGTGCGGTCGTCTCGGGTTACCTGCTGCGCAAGCGGATCGGCTCGCTCGACGGCGCCCGCACTACCCAGACGCTGACCCGGCTGGCGATCGCGTCGGCCGTGGCAGGCGCCGCGGCGTGGGCCGTGGCCTCGGCGATCGCCCACTGGCTGGGAACCGACAAGTCCGGATCGCTGGCCGCGCTCGCCGCCGGCGGCCTCGTGCTCGTGGTGGTCTACGTGGCTGCGGCGACGTTCCTGCGGGTCCGCGAGGTGACCGAGGTGTTCGCCACGGTCCGGCGCAAACTGCCCGGCAGGGCCTAGCAGGTGAGCCCGCCAGCGCCTAGCAGGTGAGCCCGGACGTGTGGCCCTGCCGGAGGATGTCGGTGTAGCCCGCGAGCAGCTTCAC
>JAOPVE010000451.1 GCA_025963185.1 Actinomycetes bacterium | reverse complement strand
GGGGACGCCGAAGAAGCCGCCGCCGTGCTCCCAGATCCAGCGGTGGCTGATGGTCGACGCGCCGGGGTCCAGCGAGAGGTCCCACACGGTCATGGCGAAGGCTCCGATGACCGGCGTGCCGATCGTGGTCAGCCAGGGCGAGTTCCGGCGGACCTCGCCGAGCAGCACGGTGGCGACGATCCACGCGAGGTAGCCGGTGGCGAGGTAGGCCGGGCCGATGAACCACGGTACGAGGAAGATCTTCCCGCCGCCGGTGTAGTGGTAGTGACCGAATGGGAAGCCGGTCCGGATGCTCAGATTTTCCAGGATGTTGCTGATCACGAGGCCGGCCACGGTGAAGACCCCCATGGCTCGCCCGCCGTAGCGCCGGGTGCCGTGCAGGAGCATGAAACCGACCTGCACCACGATCAGCGGCAGCCGTACGCCCGGAATGACAGCCGCGACCACCAGGCCGACGGCAACGGTGGCCGTGACCGCCCACAGCTCGGCCGCGCAACGGTGACGCTGGATCGTGGACATGGGCAACTCCCGCCTCTGTCGGCCGTCGAGTCCCCACCTGCTCCAGCGGCCACAGCCGCCGCCGCAGCAGCGGAGACTGAGCGCTCGCGCCTGAGGATGCACGAACAACATCGCACGATCGCCAGGGCGAGGCATCACCGCCAGCGGTCGTCCTGCCGGCTGCTGCCTGCGGCCGCGGATACCTGCTGGCTGGTAGCGGGTATGCCGCCCGCGCGGGGGTGAGCACCCCGTTCTCGCCGGGCTCGGCTTCGTACTCATCCGCCGGGCCACGCTGTAACGCCGCAGCTGTAACAGCTAGCTACCAGCGGGCGGCGGGTGCCCCTGAACCGGATGCCGGACAGAACGGTGGCCGGGCGTCTGCGGTCGCCCGCCGCGGCGCCCGGCCGGGTGTGGCCGGGTACCGCGGCAGGCATTGCGCTGTACGGTTCCGGATCCGGTGTGAGCTGATCACCTGCCCTTCAGCGGTGATTGACGCGGATCATCAAGCGGTTCGCTGGTGATACCCGGAGGTGAGCGCTGCCTGACCCGCCGGCGCGCAGCGTCACGATGTCGGCCGGCCGGCGTGAGTGGCTGCGGGAACGGCGCACCCCGACGGGGATCGCGACCGCCGGGCCGGGCGGGCGGTGTGGGCCGGGCGGGCGGGGTCTGATCCCAGCAGGCGTCGATGAGCGCGTCGAACTCTGCCCGCATCAGATCATCGTCGGCGCACAGCAGGTCGAGGAAGGCGTCCAGCTCTGCTGCTGAACTGACGGGTGCCACGTCGATCACCACCTGTGTGCCGGGCTGCTCGGTCTGGTGCGCGGGTCACGCGCGGATTTCCTTGCGGCCGGTGCCGGTGCTGGTGATCTCGATCTTGCGGGGTTTGGCTTGCTCGGCGACCGGGATGCGCAGTGTCAGGACACCGGCGTCATAGCTGGCCTGGATGTGCTCGGTGTCCAGGGTGTCGCCGAGGAATAGCTGGCGTGAGAAAACCCCGAGTGGCCGCTCGGCCACCTGCATTTCGACGGTGTCGCTGGTCACGGCCGGGCGGCGCTCGGCTTTGACAGTGAGCACGTTGCGTTCGACGTCGAGCTCGATCGCGTCGGGGGCGACGCCGGGCAGGTCGAACGCGACCACGAACTCCTCACCGGCTCGCCAGGCGTCCATGGCCATCGCGGTTGGCCTGGACCAGGTTCCGGTGTTGCCGAGGAGCTGCTGGGTCAGCCGGTCGAGGTCCCGGAACGGGTCGGTGCGCATCAACATCGTTGCCTCCTTCTGTCCTCATCGCTGGCGTCAACGCGCCCATCCGTCCTATCATGTCGTCAATCCGATGACAAGCATTGTGTCGTCGAAAGGATGACATTGATGGCTCGAGATGCCGGCGGGACAACCCCCCAGCCCGGCGACCGCGGGCCGGCCGGGCCGGCGCCCATGGCCGGCGCCGAAGCATTGGCGACGGTCGAGGCGGTCGTGGCCGCATCCCGCGGCGCCGCCGCTAGCGGGACGGCCCCGCCGATTGGCGCCGCGGAGCTGCTGGCCGCGCTGGCAGTGCTCCGGGACCTGCGGGAGGAGATGGCCTCGTGGGAGCCGCTGCTGATCACCGCAGCCCGCCAGCGGGGAGCGAGCTGGGTGGACCTGGCGCCCGCGCTCGGAGTGGCCAGCCGCCAAGCCGCCGAACGCCGCTATCTGCGCCTGCGCGAGCCGGCCGGCGGTCAGCAGACCGGCGAAGAACGGGTGCGGGCCGAGCGGACCAAACGGGCCGGTGACCGTGCGGTCGCGGCGTGGGCCCGCGAGAACGCCAGCGTCCTGCGGCAGCTCGCCGGACAGGTCAGCACGCTGGAGGGACTCCCGGCAGCCGCCCAGCACCAGGCTGACCTCGTCCAGGCGGCCCTCGCCGGTGACGATCCCGCCACACTGCTGTCCCCGCTGGCCGGCACGAGCAGCCACCTGCAAGCCACCCACGCCCAGCTGGCCGAGAGGATCAACTCCGCCACCGAACGCGCCGGCCAGATACGCCAGCGCACCCACGACGAGCGCGCCGCCACCCCGAACCGCTGACACCCCGCGCCCGCCGCGCCCCCGGTTCACCAGCGACAGCCAGTGCGCGCATGCCTGCAAGGCGCGAACCTCGCCGGTGCCAACGGGATGACGGCGGCCCGGGTTCGCGGTCACGCACACCGACGGCATGACCCGGCTGCCGGCGGCTGTCGCGGTGGGTGCCGGGACGAACGTGTCATGAGCCCCTAACGACCGCGATGGCCTGGTCGGACAGGGAAGCCGCCGATGATGTCGCCGTAGCGCTGCTGGGCGTCCGTGAGGGCCAGGCGGTGGGACAGATGCCGTGTTCTGGTTCGCCTGGTGTCAGGCCGAGGCGATGTGGCCGGCCAGGGTGCCGGCGATCGCGGTGCATTGGTGGATGAGGGCGCTGCGGCGGGAGCTGTCCCAGGCAAGGCACGCCTGGTTCGGCGCGATGTCGCGGACGGGCATGTGGCTGATGTCGGGGCGCGTGTAGAACGTGGCGGTGGACAGCGGGAGCACGACGATCCCGTGCTCGGCGGCGGCGCGTACCGTCATCACCGCCAGCGCGGCGAGCACGAGGGCGACGACCGCGAACGTGAGCACCGAACCCGGCCCCGCGGACCGCGCTGAACGCGGCAAGTCCCGCGCCCGCCCACCCCCGCACGCTCACGGCGCCGGCCGGGCGAACAGGGATCCGATCCGGGTGCCGGTCGCGGGATCAGTGAGCAGCAGCACGTCGTCACCGGCGAGCAGGACCGTGTTCCCGCGCACCGGCACCAGAGCCCCGTCGCGGCTGAGCATGTGGATCCAGCTGTCGTCGCCGAGGTCGAGATCGGCGATGGCGCGCCCGTCGGCGGGCGCCCCGGAGGCGACCTGGTAGCGGTGCACGCCGGTGGGCTCGTCCCGCAGCCGGATCCCGAGCGCCCACGGCTCGGGTTCCACCGTCCGCATCGGCACCCCGGCGCGCTGCGCGATCCACGGCACCAGGCCGCCCTGGACGATCACCGAGAACGCGACCACCACGACCACCACCTCGTACAGCCGCCCCGCGCCGGGCACCCCGGCGGACAGCAGATAGGTGCCCAGCAGGATCGGGACCGCTCCCTTGAGCCCGGACCACATCACGAACAGCCGCTCCCCGGCGCTGAGTTTCACCGGCAGAAGCAACAGCCCGACCAGGACCGGGCGCACCACCAGCGCGAGCAGGACCGCCAGGCCCAGGCCGGTCACCCACGCGTCGCCGTGGACGAGATGCGTCACCGAGACCGTCAGGCCGAGCATCGCGAACGCGACGATCTCGGCCAGGCTCGCCAGCGACGAGTGGAACCGCTCGATCTCGGCCTTGTACGGGGCGCGGAGATCGCCGAGCAGGATCCCGGCGACGAACACGGCCAGGAATCCCGATCCGTGCGCCAGCGTGGCCGCGCCGTAGATCGCGCCCGCGCCCAGGAGTGTCCGCAGCGGATACAGGGCGCCGCTCGGCAGTGGCAGCCGGCGCATCGCTAGCGACAGCAGCCAGCCACCGGCAGCGCCGACGAGGCCGCCGATCAGCATCTGCCCGGCGAACTCCGCGGCCCCGGCGGCCACCGCGTGCCAGCCGCCGGCGGTGCCAGCGGCCAGTAGCGCGGCCATCGCCGCGATCCCCACCGGATCGTTCGCCCCGGACTCACCCTCCAGCAGCGTCCCGGACCTGCCCGCCACCTCACGCCGGCCCAGCACGGAGAACACCACCGCGGGATCAGTCGGGGCCAGCGCGACGCCGAGCAGCAAGCCCGTCCGCCAATCGAAGCCGAACACGAGATGGGCGAGGGCCGCGACCCCCACCGCCGTCGCCGCGGTCCCGGCCACCCCGATCCACAGCACCGGGCCGCCCGCCGCCCGGAACCGGCGCCACCCGATGTGCATCCCGCCGTCGAACAGCAGCAGGACCAGCATCACGGTGACGATCCGCTGCACCGTCAGGATCGGGATCCTGCCCAGCGCGGGCACCAGGTCCGAGGCCACAGCGGCGGCGACCAGGAAGATCGCCGGCGCCGGCACCCGGATCCGCTCGCTCACCCGGCTCGACACCACCGCCAGGAGCCCAGCGACACTGACCACCGCGATCATCAGGCCGAACGGGACGACGTCATCCATCCCAGGCCCGCGATCCCACGGCGCAACCGGACACGGCAACCGGCACGGCGACCTCCAGACAGGCGAGCGGCATCCACCGCCGACCAGTCTTCCCGGCACACCGCCGCCTACGGTACCGCTACGCGCGGCGCACCGGCCCTGATCAGCACCAACAGGGCGGCCGGCCCACACCTACCGCCCCCAGGACCGCGACGATGGCGGTTCGCCCGCGCGGAGATGCGTCTTGAGGAAGACGAATGGCGTGGTGTCGACGCGGTGCTGGTGTGCTCGCGTACGCGCTTCCGGACGTGGCCAGCGTGCGGCTAGGCGCCCGCTATGCGCGCGTGAGTTCGAGCACGGGGATGGTGCGGATTCCCGTGACCTGCCGCTCGTACTCGGCGAAGCCGGGGTAGCGGCGGGCTTGCTCGGCGTAGACGCGGTCGCGTTCGCCGCCGGTGAGCTCGCGGACGGTGACCTGGTAGGTCTCGGTTCCGCGTTCGACGCTGCCCTGCCCGGCGGCGGTGAGGTTGCGGTACCAGTCCGGGTCCGTGGGGGCGCCGCCTTTGCTTGCGAACACGTAGATGACGTTGTCGTCGGTGTCGTGCGGGAGGTACATCATCGGGTGGACGTACTCGCGCGCGCTCGTCCGGCCGCGGTGGTGCGCGAGGACCAGTGGCGCGCCTTCGAAGGGGCCGCCGACGCGGCCCTCGTTGGCGCGGAACTCGGCGATGATCTTCGCGTTCCAGTCGGTGGTCTCGGTCATGTCGGGTCCCCTTGCTTGTCTGCTCTGTCGTGTGCGCGCGGGCCGGTGCGGCGAGGGCCGACCCGCGGCGGTGGCTGAAGCCGCTGCCGTCGAGGCTCCAGCTCCAGGAGGCGGCCGGGGTGATGCGTAGGTACGGTCGTGACCGAACCGGCCCGGACAGTCGACCAGCCCGGCGATCCAGTACAGCCCCTGGTAACGCGGAGACAGCGGGCCGGCGGATCCGTGGCCGTCGATCACCTGGGCGACCTTCGTCTCGATCACCCTAACTTGCCGATGATGCCGGGACCGAACGCGCGGCGAACTGTGTCTTCAGGAAGTCTGACGCCCGGTCGAGTGCCGCGTCTGCCTCGTCCAGGATGGCCGCAAATCCTTGGAACACATGTGGGACACCGGCCGTGACCTCAAGCGTGACGGGCACGTCGGCGACGGCCGCGCGTCCCGCGAGCCTGACCGCGTCGCTCAACAGGAGCTCGTGCGAACCTGCCTGGATCAGCAGCAGGGTGTGCCGCCGACCGAGTGGCGTGTCGGACCGGGACGGTGCAGGAGTCACCCGGTAGGGGCCGGCGGCTGGAGGCTTCTGCTGATCGCGGGACGATCGCTGGGGATGGGCGGCCGACCGGAAGGCGGCGCCGGGCTCGGCTGCTGTTTCATGCCGTCAGCGGGTCTGCTGCTCGGAGCGATCGCGTCGCCTGCTCGTTGGTGCGGCCCTGATCCGTCCGCTGCGAGTTCGCCTCGCTGGGTCCCGCGACGCGCGCCCCGCCCAGAATTGGCCGGCAGATCATCGGGGCTAGCGCATGCCGGTTGAGACCCGAGTGATCGGCGTGGTGCTGCCGCGCGGAGGCAGTTCGTAGATCGCTGTCTGCCCGTTGTGGTAGCGCAATGCGGCGAACTGGCCGAGCTGCGGGCTGGCGGGCTGGTTGAGTTCGTCGACGACGAGCCAGCGGACGCCGTACTTGGCGGCGAGCAGCCCGATTGTGCCCGGCGAGGGCCGGGTGAAGGCGCGGTCGTTGTCGGCGAGCCGGGCCGGGTTCCAGTATTTGGAGTAGTACCAGCCACCGGTGAGCATGTGGGAGGTGTAGCCCCAGCCCTCGATGAGGACGTGTCGTTCGGTGTAGGCGGAGATCCAGAAATGCCGGTTGTCGCAGTGGCCTTTGTATTTGTAGTAGCAGTGGGCGTTGGTGGCGACGACGTCGCTGGTGCTGGAGTGGTCGCGCAGCCACCGGCTGGCTTCCAGGCCGCCGGCGGGGATCGGCAGGGCGTGGCCGGGTTTGAGTGGCCCGATGCCGTAGTTCTCGACTGAGACGGTGAGTTTGTGCAGGCCGAGGAGGCCGGTGTGGAATCCGAACCCGGCGAAGCTGCCCAGGAGCAGGACCATCGTCATGCCGCGCAGCCGGAGCAGGTGGCTGGCGGCGAGCCACCACACCAGGGCGGCGAGCAGGGCGACGATGATGATCGGGGCGATCATCGATTTGGCCAGTTCGAGGGCGATGCCGGCGTTGGTGCCGAGGGTGGCCTTGGTGGGGAGCTGGCTCATTCCGGAGTTGGTGATCAGCTCGACGGCGAATGCGCCGGTGAGTGAGGCGACGCCGAGGGCGCCGAGGGTGACGGTGGTGCGGCGCCCGGCGGGCAGCGCGGCGGCGAGCCCGGCCGCGGTGAGCGCGCCGGTGATCGGCAGCACGGACCGGATGAAGTAGAGCTGGCTGCTGCCGGGGTGGCGGAACAGGATGACGATGGCGATCGCGGCCAGGACCATCCCGCTGAGGAACACCACCTCGGTCTCGGGTGGCTTCCTGCGGGCGTAGAGCCCGGCGATGCCCGCGTACTTGATCAGCCAGCTGGTCAGGGTGACGGTGACCATGACGATGGTGATCGCCAGCGACGGTGACATGGCCGAGAGGGGGCCGGGTCCGGCGATGCCCAGGATCCGGTAGGCGTCCCCGGCCGAGAACGGCCCGAGCGGGTCCAGGGTCATGCCACTGGAGTCGCCGCCGTAGAGGACGACGGTGGCGAACACGAACAGCGCCCCGGCGGTGATCGCGCCGATCAGGGCGGTCCGGTTGAGCTCCCGGCGCAGCAGCAGCCGGTACACCAGGGCGACCACGAAGCCGGCGGCCACGAGGATCAGCACCGTGGACTTGGCGCCCATCGCGGCGACCAGCAGGATCCCGATCAGGGCCCACTGCCCGCGCGCCCCGGGCTCGCCGCGGAACCGGTCGACGAGCAGCAGCAGCGCCGGCGCGAGCAGCGCGGAGGCGGCGACCTGGGTCGCGCTTTCCCACTGGAAGGGGGACAGCATCCGCTCGTCGCTGAACAGCCGCCCGGCGAAGCTGAACGGGCTGTACGCCGACACGAAGTAGGCGATCCCGACGGCGACCGGCCCGGTCCACCACCGGCGTGAGAGCCGCACCGCCAGCAGCCCGGTGAACAGCACGTTGAGGACGATGAACGGCAGCGGCGTCAGGCGCAGCTGCAGGGTCCGCAGCTCGATGCCGGTTCCCCAGCTCGTCGCGGCCATGTCGGCGTGGGAGAACCAGTGGTAGTGCAGCGGCTCACCCAGGACATAGGAGACCGACGGCGGGATCCGCTGCTTGAGTTCCGCGGCGATCGACAGGTTGTAGGGCATGTCCGAGTACGGGAACGCCGCGATCGGGCCGGTCAGCGGATGGGTCCGGAAGAACGACAGCACGATGTAACCCAGGACCACCGCCACGATCCCGGCCATCGACCAGGACCACCACCACGGCGCCGACGGCGCATCTCCGGACCGCCAGTGCCGCCGCAGCGCCGGAACACCGGCGAACACCGCGATCACCACCGCCGGGTAGACCACGATCAGGATCGGCGCCCCAGCCGCCCGCAGCCCGATGTAGACCAGGATCTCCAGCGCGAAACCCAGAGTCACACCCGCGGCCAGATCCTCGGCCAGCGACCGCGCCGCCCCCCGCAACGACCGCCACACCAGCACACCCGGGACCGCGACGGCGTAGAGCACGTACGCGGCGTACTTCACCAGGTCGATCACCGGCGTCTGGAACACCAGCAGCGCTCCAGCCGCCAGCACGGTGACCAGCCACACAGGAGACACGCCGGAACGCACGGCCCGGGAAAGCAGCAATCGCATGCCGGGCAGTCTAGGAGTATTTGTCCCGATTATTGCCGCAATCAGACGTTGCCAACGCAGTAACCCTGCGCCCGGTATCCGGCCATTGCCGGGATAGGAGGCAGTGCGTCCGGCGTTCAGAACCAGCCATCTGGTAGCGGCAGCCTGATCGCTGCCCCGGCATCGCCTGCCTGGTGGCCGGGTACGTAGGGGTAGCGGCGCCAGGCCTCACGTTTGCCCGAACGGCGGAAGGCCACGGCTTCGCTTAGGGCTCTGGGACCTGCAGCGGGAGGTCGCAGGCCGAGAGGTCGGTGCGGAGCCGCTGCAGTGTCGGCTGGTGCGGCCACCGCGCGTCGATGACCCGGAGCGCAGCCGCAAACGAGCCGGTGAGGCCTGCGCGCTGGACCGCTCGGGCACCCGGTACACCGCGGGCACGGGCGGCATGGCCGTCGACCCGGGTCAGGGTGAGCACGTTCCAATTGACGCGCGCGCTCACGGTGTTCACGGTCGTCGCGGACACTCGGTTGGCCTCGACGCGCGCCCGCCGCCGCCGCGGACCGACTACGGCTGATGGAACAACCGGCCAAAATGACACCATCCCGGCCCGCGCGCGTCCGGAGAGCACTGGGCAGGCCCGTAGAGACATCGTCCGGCCGGGACGATCGGCCTGAATTCGGTCCCTTCCGCGTCGGCGCCTTCGCGCTACGCGGCCGAGTGACTGGTCCGCGGCCGGCCCATACCGTCAGTGAGCTGCCGCGGGTGCCCCCGGCTCCGACCCAGCTCGCGGGGGATCCATGTCGTTACGCCGTTGCCTGTTCTCCGTCGCGCTGCTCTCGGTGGTCCCGGCCAGCGTCGTGGCGCCCGTCGGCCCCGGTGGGCACGGCGCCGCGGCGTTCGCCGCGGCCGTCACACCCGGTCAGCGGTTCACGGCCGCGGCCGGGCCCGCCGCCACCGCGCCCGACCCGCACAGCTTGCTCGTGCGGTTCAAACCCGGTGTCGCTGCGCCCGCCCAGGCGCATGCCGTCGCCGTCCGTGGTGCCCGGATTGTGCGTGCCGCCGGAGCCGGCGGATTCGTGAAGGTGGCGACGGCCGGGCCGGCCGAATCCGTGCTGGACGGCGTCCGGAGGGATCCGTCGGTGGCCGCGGCCTCGCTGGACTACCGGCGCACGCTGACGGCGGTGCCGAGTGACCCGCTGTACCCGCTCGCGCAGCAGCCCTACCTCGCCACCCTGCGGCTGCCGCAGGCGTGGGACACCGTCCGCGACGCAACGAGCCAGGTCGTGGCCATCGTGGACTCCGGCGTCCAGCTCACGCACCCGGATCTCGCGGCGCGGATCGTCCCCGGTTACAACGTGCTCAGCCCGGGCAGCCCGCCCACCGACGCGGATCCCAACACGACCCGCAACGGCGGCCACGGCACGATGGTCGCCGGGATCGCCGCCGCCCACACCAACAACGGGCGGGGCATCGCCGGAGCGGCGTGGGCGACCCGCATCATGCCGATCAAGGTCTTCCCCGACAACCTCGGCGCCAGCGACTCCGACGTCGCGACCGGCATCGTCTGGGCCGCCGACCACGGCGCCACCGTCATCAACCTTTCGCTGGGTGGCCCCGAGGACGATCCGGCGCTGCACGCGGCCGTGCAGTACGCGACGACCAAAGGGGCCCTCGTGGTCGCCGCCGCAGGGAACGATGGGGCCGAGGTGACGTCGTATCCGGCCGCCTACCCCGAGGTGCTCGCTGTCGCGGCCACGGACTCCAGCGGCAGCGTGACCAGTTTCAGCACGCACGGGGCGTGGGTCGACGTCGCGGCTCCCGGCATGGGGATCGTCTCGACGATCCCGAAGTACCACTTCCCCAACCAGAAAACCGACATCTACGCGTCCGGATCGGGTACCTCGTTCTCCGCGCCGCTCGTGTCGGGGATCGCCGCGCTCGTGCGCACCAAGCTTCCGGCGCTGTCCCCGGCACAGGTGCTCGCCCGCATCAAGGCGACGGCCCGCGACGCGGGTCCCCGCGGGCTCGACCACTTCTACGGCGCCGGCGTGGTGGACGCCGCGCGCGCGGTCGGCGGGCCGTGGGGCGCGGAGCTGCCGCAGCCGGCGATGGGCGCGAACGAGCCGAACGACGTCCCGGACCGGGCGACTCCCTTCACCACCTCGGTCACCGGCACGTTTGGGGCCGAGGGCGACACCGACTGGTACCGCTTCGAGGTGCCCGCGGCCGCGACGCTCGTGGTCACCGTGACGGGACCCAAACACGAGCCGACCCGGGCCCAGAACGCGAACCCGGTGCTGGACGTCTACGACCCGGGCCTGCGCCTGCTCGGCCACTCCAACGGCCCGGACTTCGGAACCGTGGAGAAGGTGCTGCTCCGCTTCGGTCCGGGCCGCCACTACGTCTCGGTCCACAGCCTCAACGGGGCCGTCGACACTCGCCCGTACACGGTCGCGGTGGCACCGGCCAGCGAACCTGCGTTCACAACGTCCACGCTGATTCCGGGCGGCCCGCAATTCACCGCCGGCATCGTGATGGGCGATGTCACGGGAGACGGGCTACCGGACGCGGTCACGGCGGGCGGCTGGCTGCCCACCACGTCCATGCCCGTCACCGTGCTGCCCGGCGTCCGGGGCGGCAGTTTCGGGACGCCCGTGAGCTACACCATCAGCTACGCGCCGAACCCCTGGACCGCCGCGCTCGCGATCCTCGACCTCGACGGCGTTCCGGGAAACGACGTGGCGCTGACCTCCGCCACGGGGGTCAGGCTGCTGGCCCAGACGGCGGACGGAACGCTGGCCGACCGGGGCACACTCTTCCCGGTGGACGGACTCCAGACGCTGCGCGCGGCTGACCTGGACGGGGACGGAGACATGGACCTCATCGCCGGCGGCACCGCGGGAGTCGACGTGTTCACCCGGGAGGCGGACGGCACGTTCACGGCCAGCCACATCGCGGGTGAAGGGCTGGCCACGGTCCTCGTCGCGGCGGACCTCGACGGCAAGCCCGGGCTGGAGATCGCCTGGTCCGGATCCCAGCTGAACGTCTACGTCGCGAGCCGGTCCGGCCCGGCATGGGTGGTGACCGCCCATGCGATCACCTATCCGGGCGGGCTGGCGGCGGGGGACGTCAACGGCGACGGCCGCGCCGACCTGGTCAGCAGCTCCGCCGAGTATCTGACGGTGATCGACGTCCTGACCCAGCGCGCCGATGGAACCTTGGCGGCGGCCGTCCACGTTCCCGCACTGCTCGATGGGTCGCGCTGCCTGCACGTTGCCGACATGAATGGGGACGGCCGCGCCGACGTGGTGGGCCTCGGCGGCGTCCTGTTCCAAACGCCCACCGGAACGCTCGCCCTGTCGCCCACAGGTAGCACCATCCAGATCCAGACCTTGCCCACCTCCCAGTGCCTCGCGATCGCCGACGCCGACCGCGACGGCGCGCCCGACCTTCTCGTCACCGACTACTGGGGCCTGCGCGCCCTGCACAACTCCTCGGGTGCTGTGCCTGGCGGTGAGCAGGAGTGGGTGCGTGGCGTCTCGCCGGCGGACTTCGCGACCGGGCAGCCGCTCGACGCTCGTCCCTCGGTGACGTTCGCCCGGCAGCTCGATCCGGCGTCCGTGACGGCCGAGACCGTGGAGCTGCTGCGCGGCACCGACGGATCGCGGGTGAGTGCGGCCGTCACCTACGATCCGGCCACCCGGACCGCCACGCTCACCCCGGCGGCGCCGCTCGGCGACAACACCCCCTACCGGATCGTCACCGGACCGGTCCGGGACGCCACCGGGGCCACCAGCACCGAGCCCTTCACCACGACGTTCCGCACTACGAACACGGCACCGCCCGCGATCACCGGGTTCTCGGCGACCGGCGACCGCGACGGGGTGGCCACGCTGCGCTGGGACGCGACGCCGATGAGCGACCTCGACGTCCAGGTGATCCGGATGGCGCCCGGCACGGCCGCGCCCGCCGGGATCACCGCCGGGACGGCCGTCTACAGCGGCACGTCGTTGTCCGCGCGCTCGCCGTCGCTGACCGCGGGCACCACCTACACATTCCGGATCTGGACCCGCGACCGCACCGGCCTGCTCGGCAAGCCCGCCGACGCGACACTGCGAGGCGCCCGGCTGTCGATCGCCGGGGTGCCCGCGGCCGTCACCGCCGGGGCGGAAGTTACCGTTACCGCGTCACTGACGGGCGGCGGCGCGCTCGCGGGCGTTCCGGTGACGCTGCAAGGCAGGGCACCCGGCGCAACCTGGGGCGACGTCGCCACGGCCGTCACCGGCGCCGGCGGCACCGCCGCGCTCCCGCAGCGGCCGGCCGCAGCCACCGAGTACCGCTGGCAGTACCGGGGCGGCCCGGGCACAGGCAAGGCGACCTCCGCGGTGGCCGCTCTCGTGGTCCGGACGCCATTCACGGCCGCTCGTTAACGGCGCGCTGGCTGCCACGTGCGCGGCGTTCCTCCGGTCGGCGCCGCGAAAGCGGCTGACCGGTCGTAACCGCGGTGTGTGACGAGTTCCGGGAACCCCACACCGCGTGTCTGGTCCGCAGCGCCTGGTGGGTAGCAGGTAGACGTGCATTCCCGCTGCCGGGTGATCGATGCGGGCGCTGACGGCATTGGCCCGAACGCGCATCGGCGCGAGCCTGAAGTCAGCGAAGGGCGGGCCCGAATCCACCCCGCGGGGGGGGTGTTCGCGATCGCCGTGAGCTGCGCGGAAGCGCGGAAAGCAGCCAGTGCTGATCCGTCCGCGGTCTAGGGGGGACGGGTCGCGGCCGGTGACTACCAGTCATGGAGACGAGCGATGAAGATCGGGATCTTTGGGGCGGGCCACATCGGCGGCACGCTGGCGAGGCTTTTCGCCGGCGCAGGTCACGAGGTTGCGGTCAGCAACTCGCGTGGGCCGCAGACGCTGGCGAGCCTGGTGGCTGAGATTGGCGAGCGGGTCCAGGCGATGACGGCACGGGACGCCGCCATGTTCGGCGATGTCGTCGTGGTGTCGGTGCCGTTTTGGCGGTATCGGGAGATCCCGGCCGACGAGCTCGCGGGCAAGATCGTGATCGATACGAACAACTACTATCCGCAGCGCGACGGGCATTTCCCGGATCTGGACGCGGGCCGCACCACCTCCAGCGAGCTCCTGCAGGCGCACCTGCCGCACGCCCTGGTGGTCAAGGCGTTCAACGCCATCAGCTGGCACTCCCTGCGTGACCGGGGGCGGCCGGCGGGCGACCCGGGCCGCATCGGGATTCCGATCTCCGGCGAGGACGAGAAGGCCGAGCTGATCGTGGCCGAGCTGATCGACCACATCGGGTTCGACGCCGTGAAGGCGGGCAGCCTGGCCGAGGGTGGGCGGAAGTACCAGCCGGGCACCCCCGTGTACACCACAGATCTCACAGCCCCCGAACTACGCGCCGGTCTCGCCGCCTGAGGGCTGCTGGATACCTGGAGGAGAAGCAATCATGAACGTGCTGACCATTGTCGTGGTGCTGCTGGTCCTGGCAGTGCTGGGGTTCCTGCTGTCCGCCCGGATCGTGACGCAGTATGAGCGGGGGGTGCTGTTCCGGCTGGGCCGGGTCGTGGCGGTCAGGGAACCGGGCCTGACTCTCATCGTGCCGCTGATCGACGTCCTGCGGCGGGTGTCGCTGCGTATCGTCACGATGCCGATCCAGTCCCAGGGCATCATCACCCGCGACAACGTCAGCGTCGACGTATCCGCTGTCGCGTACTACCGGGTGGTCGATCCGGTGAAGTCGCTGGTCGCGATTGAGAACGTGGCGGCCGCCATCAATCAGATCGCCCAGACCACGCTGCGCAAGGTGGTCGGCCAGCACAGCCTGGACGAGACGCTCGCGCAGACCGATGTGATCAACGCGAGCATCCGCAAGATCCTGGACGTGCAGACCGAGGACTGGGGTGTCGTGGTCACCCTGGTCGAGCTCAAGGACATCCAGCTACCCGAGAGCATGAAGCGGGCGATGGCCCGGCAGGCGGAGGCCGAGCGCGAGAAGCGCGCGAAGATCATCGCCGCCGAAGGCGAATCGCTGGCCGCGGACGCCCTCGGCGCCGCGTCCGACATCATGATGGCCCATCCGCTGGCCCTGCAGCTCCGTAATCTCCAGAGTCTCGTGGAGATCGGCGTCGACAAGAACACGACGGTGGTGTTCCCGGCTCCGCTCATGAGCACCATCGAATCGCTCAACGCCTTCCTGGCCCGGGAGCGGGTGTCGGTGCCGGCTCCGGTCAGCAGGCCCAACGCGCGCGGCCTGTCCGCGTAGCCGCCAGAAGTCAGGAGGCGGGACGTGACAGGCAGGAGTGGGGCGGATGCCGCGGGTGCCGACGCGACTGCGCTGGGGCTGCCCGCGGCGATAACCGCCTGCCTATTCGATCTGGACGGGGTGCTGACCGACACCGCGGTGGCGCACGACAGGGCATGGGCGGAGACGTTCGATGCCTTCCTGCGGGCGCGGGCCGAGCGGACCGGGGAGCCGTTCGCCCCGTTCGACCCCGTGGCTGACTACGCCGCGTACGTCGACGGCAAGCCCCGCGTCGACGGGGTACGGGACTTCCTCGCGAGTCGGGGAATCACCCTGCCCGAGGGCCGCGGGGACGACGGGCCGGGCACGGAGACCCTGCATGGCCTGGGTAACCGCAAGAACGAGGCGCTGCTGAGGCGGATCCGCGGTGAGGGGGTAGTGGTCTTCGAAGGCTCCCGCCGGTACCTCGAGGCTGTCCGCGCGGCCGGGCTGCGCCGTGCGGTGGTCTCCTCCAGCGCGAACACGGGGGAGGTCCTGGAGTCCACGGGACTGGCTCCGCTCGTGGAGGGCTGGATCGACGGCCTCACGATTGCCAGACAGGGACTGAAGGGCAAGCCCGCGCCGGACACGTTCCTGGCGGGAGCACGATGCGTCGGCGTCGAGCCGTCCCACGCGGCGGTGTTCGAGGACGCGCTCGCGGGCGTCGCGGCCGGCCGGGCGGGCGGCTTCGGATTCGTGGTCGGGGTGGACCGAAGTGGAGCGGCGGACGCGCTGCGGGAGCACGGGGCCGACATCGTGGTCAGGGATCTGGCCGAGCTCCTGGACGGTGGAAGCGCCGCGGCCGGGGAGGCGGCCAGATGATCGAGCAGTCCGCGTTTCCGGTGGAACCCTGGCACGTCCGGGAGACCCGGCTCGAGCTGGACCTGCTGGCCCAGTCGGAGTCGCTGTTCGCGCTGTCCAACGGCCACATCGGGCTGCGCGGGAACCTGGACGAGGGGGAGCCGTACGGGATCCCCGGCACGTATCTCAACTCGTTCTACGAGGTCCGGCCGTTGCCGTATGCCGAGGCCGGGTACGGCTACCCCGAGTCCGGCCAGACGGTCGTGAACGTCACCAACGGCAAGCTGATCCGGCTGCTGGTCGACGATGCGCCGTTCGACGTCCGGTACGGGCAGCTGCTCGCGCACGAGCGCGTACTGGATCTGCGCGCCGGAACACTGACCCGCACCGCCGAATGGGTGTCTCCGGCCGGACGGCGGATCCGGGTGCGGTCCACCCGGCTGGTGTCGTTCACGCAGCGGGCGGTCGCCGCGATCGAATACGTGGTCGAAGCGGTCGACGGGCCGGTGCGGCTGATCGCACAGTCCGAGCTGGTGGCCAACGAGCCGAGCCCGCCGCGGTCCGCCGACCCCCGCGTGGCCGCCGTTCTCGAGGATGCGCTGGTCGCCCTGGAACAGGATGCCCACGACAACAGGGCTGAGCTGATGCACCGTACCCGGGCCAGTGGGCTGCTGATGGCGGCCGGCATGGACCACGTGGTGGAGGCGCCCGGCCCCGTGAGCGTCGAGACCAGGGCGACGGCGGACTGGGCGCGCAGCACCTTCGTGTGCACCCTCGAGCCCGGGCAGCGGCTTCGCATCGTCAAGCTGCTCGCGTACGGATGGTCGAACCTGCGGTCCCGGCCGGCGCTGCGGGACCAGGTCGCCGCCGCGCTCACCGGCGCCCGGCAAACCGGCTTCGAGGATCTGCTCGCCGAGCAGCGCACCTACCTGGACGAGTTCTGGGATGGCGCCGACGTGCGGGTGGAGGGCGAGCCGGAGATGCAGCAGGCGGTCCGGTTCGGGCTGTTCCATGTCCTGCAGGCAGGCGGCCGCGCCGAGCGCCGCTGCCTCCCGGCCAAAGGGCTGACCGGGCCTGGTTACGACGGCCACACGTTCTGGGACACCGAGGCGTATGTGCTGCCGGTGCTCACCTACACCCAGCCGCAGGCCGCCGCCGACGCGCTGCGCTGGCGGCACGCCACTCTCGGACTGGCCAGGGAACGCGCCGCCACGCTGGGCCTGCGGGGGGCCGCGTTTCCGTGGCGCACCATCCGCGGCCAGGAGTGCTCCGGCTACTGGCCGGCCGGCACCGCGGCGTTCCACATCAACGCCGATATCGCCGCCGCCGTGACCCGCTACCGTTCGGCGACCGGCGACGACGAGCTGGAGGCCGAAATCGGGCTCGAACTGCTGGTCGAAACCGCGCGCCTGTGGATGTCGCTGGGGCACCACGACGCCGAGGGGGTCTGGCACGTCGCCGGCGTCACGGGGCCCGACGAGTACACGGCCATCGTCAACGACAACGTGTTCACCAACCTCGCCGCAGCCCACAACCTGCGCAGCGCCGCCGACGCCGCACACCGTCACCCGGGCCTCGCCAGCAGCCTGGGCGTCACCGCGGAGGAGACCGCGGCCTGGCGGGACGCGGCGGACGCGGTCCACATCCCGTACGACGCCGGCCTGCGCGTCCACCAGCAGTGCGCGGGGTTCACCCGCCTGCCCGAGTGGGACTTCGAGGCGCACCGGGACGCCTACCCATTGCTGCTGCACGCACCGTACTTCGACCTGTACCGGCGCCAGGTGATCAAGCAGGCCGACCTGCTGCTGGCTCAGCACTGGTTCGGCCACCACTTCGGCGACGAGGACAAGGCGCGCAACGTCGACTATTACGAGCGGCGCACCGTCCGTGACTCGTCGCTGTCCGCCTGCATTCAGGCGGTCACCGCCGCCGAGGTGGGACACCTGGAACTCGCGCACGACTACGCGTACGAGGCAGCCCTGATCGACCTGCGCGACATCAACCATGACAGCAGGGAAGGGCTGCACATCGCCTCGCTCGCCGGGGTGTGGACAGCCCTGGTGGCCGGATTCGGCGGCCTGCGCAACGACGACGGTGTGCTGTGCTTCTCTCCGCAGCTTCCGGAGGGCATCACGCGGCTGGGCTTCACGGTGCGCTGGCGCGGCCTGCGGATCGGGGTCGAGGTCGAGCACGGCCAGGCCACCTACACCCTGCGGGACGGCGCGGACTCCTCGCTCGTGTTCCGCCACGACGGGGACGAGGTCACGGTCACGACCGGCAAACCCGTCATCCGGCGGATCAGCACGCGGACGCCGATCCTGCCCCGGCCGCCCCAGCCGCCCGGGCGGGAGCCGGGTCGGCGCAGAGCTTCGGAGCGCTCGTCAGGTGGCGACTGACTGATCCCTACAGCCGTGTCCCTACAACCGTGGACCTGGGCCCGCGCTGAGGAGCCGGCGGGCCGCGACGGCGATGTGGTGGGCGTCGATGCCGGCCCACGCGAGGAGTTCCTTGCCGGTGCCGGAACCTGGCATATCGCGCACGGCGAGGTGGGCGGTGGACAGCTTCCCCGCTCCGGCGGCCAGTAGGGCGTCCGTGACGGCCGAGCCGAGCCCGCCTTCGGGGTGGTGGTCCTCGGCGATGACGATCCGGCCCGAGGTCGCGGCCACAGCGGCGGAGAGAGTCGCCGCGTCGATGGGCTTGACGGAGTAACAGTCGATCACACGGGCCCGGATGTCCTCGTCCAGCAGGATGTCGGCGGCGCCGAGGCAGGCGTGGAGGGTGACTCCGGCGCCGACGAGCGTCACGGCGTCGTCGTCGCCGGACCGGAGTACCTTCGATCCGCCGACGGGGAAGGCCTCCCCGTCGGGGTACAGGACGGGGTAGGCGCCGCGGGTGGCCCGCAGGTAGCTGACACCTGGCGTGGTAGCCATGGCGTCGACGAGCGCGACGGTGCTGGTGGCGTCGCTGGGGTAGAGGACCGTCGAGCCGTGCACCGCGCGGAGCATCGCGAGGTCTTCGAGCGCCATCTGGGAGGGCCCGTCGGCGCCGATCTCGACGCCGGCGTGGGAACCGGTCAGCCGCAGGTCGACGCCGGAGATGGCGGCCATGCGGATGAAGTCGTGCGCCCGGGTCAGGAACGCGGCGAAGGTCGACGCGAACGCGCGGTACCCGCGGACGCTGAGCCCGGTCGCGGCGGCCACGAGTTGCTGCTCGGCGATGAACATCTCGAAATAGCGGTCGGGGTAGGCGTGGGCGAACTCGTCCGCGTACGTGGAGTTGCTGACCTCTCCGTCCAGGGCGACCACGCGCGGGTCCCGGGCACCGAGGGCGACGAGGGCATCGCCGTAGGCCCTGCGCGGGGCCACCGCACGGCCCAGGGCGTACCGGGGCCGTTGCGCGCCGGCCGGTGCGGGCCTGGCCTTCGCGTCCACGCCGGGGACGGCAGCGGGGCGCGGCCCGCGCAGCACCAGTGCGCGGACCCCGCCGAGTTCGGCGATCGCCCGGTCGGCCATGTCGGCGGGGAAGGGCTTCCCGTGCCAGTCGGGACTGTCCTCCACCTCCGAGAAACCGCGGCCCTTGACGGTCCTGGCCAGGACCACCGTGGGTTGCCCGCCGTCGCTGTGTTCGGCGGCGGTCAGAGCGTCGTCGACAGCGCGGAGGTCGTGGCCGTCGATGACGAGCACGCGGGCGCCGAAGGCCTCGGCGCGACGGGCATAGGCGCCCAGGTCCCAGCCAAGCTCGGTAGGGCCGCGCTGGCCGAGGCGATTGACGTCGACGATGGCGACGAGATTCGAGAGCTGGTAGTACGAGGCCTTGTCCAGTGCCTCCCAGATGGATCCCTCGGCCAGCTCGCTGTCCCCGCAGAGCACCCAGGTCCGGTAGGGCAGCCGATCAAGGTATTTGCCGGCCAGCGCGACCCCGACTCCGTCGGGCAGCCCCTGTCCGAGGGACCCGGTGGCGACGTCGACCCAGGGCAGCACCGGGGTGGGATGGCCTTGCAGGCGCTGCCCGAAGCGGCGGTAGCCGGTCATCAGCTCGTCGTCAGAGATGACGCCGACGGCCTTGAACACGGAGTACAGCAGCGGGGAAGCATGTCCCTTGGAGAAGATGAGGTGGTCGTTGGCCGCGGAGTGCGGGTCGTCCCAGTCGTAGCGCAGGTGGCGGGCGACGTGGACGGCGATCAGGTCGGCCGCGGACATGCTCGATGTCGGGTGCCCCGAGCCGGCGCTCGTGCTGGACCGGATCGAGTCGACCCGCAGCTGAGCGGCAAGCTCGGCCACCGTGTCGAGGCTTGGCCGGGCCGTGGGCGTGATGGTGGTCATGAGACCCTCCGATCGGCGAG
>JAOPVE010000447.1 GCA_025963185.1 Actinomycetes bacterium | reverse complement strand
ACAATGCCGTGATCGGCGCCGGATCGGTCGTCACCCGCGATATTCCTAAGGACAGCGTGGCGGTAGGCAACCCGGCTCGAGTGATCAGACAGGTCTCACGGGCTGAGTAGTCCGATCCGCTTCACGTCCAGACTCCTCCGAAAGCGACGTTCGAAAAGCGTGCCCGGCTGGACGGTCACAGGCGGCGACGCTGACGCCTACGTTCCACGACACCGAGCGCGGCTTCGAGGAAGATCACGCCCCAGAACGCGAGCCAGAGGCAGCCCCACCAGCCTTCCCAACCGGCGAACAGCGAAACGAATAGCAGAACGCAGACCAGCAGCCCGGCGGCCGCCACTACCCGTTTCCAACGTGGTTGCGGTACGCGGATGAAGGCGATTCCGCTGTTCGGTCGTCGGGGCTGCGTCACGGCATGCAGCGTAACCGCGTGCGTTGCTCATCGTGCTGATACCGCCTGGCGGTCAGTCCTGCTCAGAACCGTCCGCTTGTGGACGCGATGTTCGGATCACGGAAGTCGCGGACGCTGCAGGCTACTCGGTGGGTGAACTCGCGGGCTCGAATCGGGCTCCGAGCGGATCCGATTCAGAGAACATCAGGAAGCCCTCGGCGAGGAGGAAGCCGATACCGGTTGCGAGGAGCAGGAGTCCGAAGGCACCACGTCGGTTCATGTCGTGGCAGCGCCTCGCGATCAAGGCGAACCACGGCACCATAAAGACTACCAAGACGGCGACTTCGAGAATCGTGCTGATCGGTCGCGGAAGGACGTACTTGAAGAGCGCTCCGCCGACACACGATGCAACGACGAACATCATCAAGGGCCAGTTGTATTCAGCGGGAGTGGCGCGCCCTGAATAGGTAAAGCCCTTCGCCCAGAAGTCTTTCAATGCGCCTGCTGGCGATACCGGGGGTCGCTGAGCAGCCGCTAGGCGGGCAGCAAAAAGGGCGCGCTTCTCGTCGTCCATGACCGGCATCCTCCTCCAAAGGACAGGCTTTGCGTCAGTGCGGCGCACCCTTCTCGACAGTCCGGATGCAGTCTCGCAATTCTCCAGAATCGTGCGCTCGTGAGCGCTTTGGATCGCGGGTGATCCGTGAGGCTCAGTAGTGGTCCCCGCGTAGTTCCGCGCAGATGGGGGCAATCGTCATCGTTGCTGCCGTAGAACGCCCGCGGTACAGGGTGTTCGGTGATCTCGACTCTCCGCACAGCGTCGTCGAGACATACTGTGCGTAGGGATGCGAGTCACCGTTTTGACCGATGAGTGACGTTTTGGCGACCTCTGACGCTGAGGAGAAGAGGGCACCTCGACGGTCCGTGAGGACAGGTCGAGGCGTTGGTGTGTCTGACAGTGCGGAGTGGGGACTGATGCAGGGCGAAGGAACGACGTCGGTGTTCACCGACGACTCGGGCACGCGCGAACGCCTGATTACCTGGACGGTGCGCTCCGTCATCGGCCTGATCGTGATCGCGGTCCTTGCCGTCGGGTTCAGTCTGGCGACCGGCGTACCGCTGCCCACGCCAGTCGGCCCCCTGCGTCTGCCCGGTAGCTCGGCCCCGCACCACTCCACCGGCGTCATCGACCAGGCTGGTCCGCAGGCGCCCGCCGGGCCCGCAGCCGTCAATCCTCCAACTGCCCACGACCGGCTCGCAACGGGTCCGACGGCAAGCCCGACCCAGGGCCCGGGCTCGATCCAGCCGGGACGCTCGACCTCCGGACCGACCTCCACGACGACGCCGCCGGTGCCGTCGCCGACCAAGACAACGGCCGCGAAGGCGAACCACGGAGTAGCCGCCACCAAGGCGCCGCGCGCCACGCCCACGCACGTGCCCGGTGGGCCGGCGCCGACGCCGCCCGGCCGGGCCAAGTAGTCCGACTCGTCTCGATGGCCGGTCACGTCCAACGGCGTGAGCCACGGGCTCACTGGATCCTGTTCGGACTCGCTCTCGTCCTGCTTCTGCTGCTCCTGCTCGTATCGGGGATCACGAACGGGCAGCTGGGCGAGAAGCAGCACGCGCCGTTGTCGCAACCGAGCTCGGTCAAGGTGCCTGCCGCCATCACCGACGGCGGCCCGATCGTCAACGCCAGCCAGGCCGACACCGCAGGTCTCCGGGTTCCTGCCAAGCGCGTGGTGCTCACCTTCGACGACGGCCCCAGCGAGTGGACCCCGAAGGTTCTCGACGTCCTCGAGCGCTACCACGTGACCGCCACGTTCTTCGTGATCGGGTCCCACGTTGCCGAGCGCCCCGACCTCCTGCGCCGCATGCTGCACGACGGCGACGAGGTCGGCAACCACACGTTCACGCACGTCAACCTGGCCAACGTCCCGGCCTGGCGGCTCAGGCTCGAGCTCGACCAGACCCAACTGACCATCGCCGCGGCAACCGGCTACACCACCGACCTGCTGCGCCCGCCGTACTCCTCCACCGTCGATGCCGACGTCGGATCTGACTGGACCTCGCTGGCTCGGATGGGTGGCTACCGGGTCGTGTACACGAACCTGGACACCGAGGACTGGAAGCGGCCCGGGGTGCCCCGCATCGTCGCTTCGGGGACGCCCACCGGGACCAGCGGTGCGGTGGTGATGATGCACGACGGCGGCGGCAACCGTTCGCAGACCGTGGCGGCCCTCTCGCGCCTGATCCTCGAGCTCAAGGCCCGGGGCTACAGCTTCGACACGGTCACCCAGGCCATCGGTGCACCGTCGTCCTGGCGCCCGGCGAGCCACGCCCAGCGGCTCCGGGGCGAACTGGTGATCCGGACGATCCAGCTCTCCGACACCGTCGTGACAGCGCTGCGCAACGCCTTCCTGGCCTTGGCCGTCCTGGCAGCACTGCGGACCCTCGCGCTGCTGGTGTTCGCGCGTCGGCACTCGTTGGCAGGTCCCCCCAGGGCCGGGAACGATGATGGTCCGTTCCTGCCAGCGGTCTCGGTCGTCGTCCCGGCCTACAACGAGGAGCTCGGGATCGGCCCCGCGGTTCGCTCCCTGGTCGCCAGTGACTACCCGGAGCTGGAGGTGATCGTGGTCGACGATGGCTCCACGGACGGCACCGCCGCGGCGGTCGCCGCGATGAATCTGCCCGGGGTTCGGCTGATCACGCAGGAGAACGCCGGGAAGCCGGGAGCGCTGAACACCGGGATCGCGGCCGCACGGCACGACGTCCTCGTGCTCGTCGACGGCGACACCGTCTTCGAACCGGATGCGATGCGAGCACTTGTCGCGCCCCTGGCTGATGCCCGCGTGGGCGCGGTCTCGGGCAACACCAAGGTCGGCAACCGCAAGGGGCTGCTGGGCAGGTGGCAGCACATCGAGTACGTGATCGGCTTCAACCTCGACCGCCGGATGTTCGACGTCCTCCAGTGCATGCCCACGGTGCCGGGCGCGATCGGCGCCTTCCGGCGCGACGTGCTCGAGGCGATCGGAGGCGTCAGCGACGACACGCTGGCCGAGGACACCGACCTGACGATGGCGGTCTGCCGCGGCGGGTGGCGGGTGGTCTACGCGCCTGATGCGCGGGCATGGACCGAGGCGCCGGCAACGCTCGGCCAGCTATGGCGACAGCGCTACCGCTGGTGCTACGGGACGATGCAGGCGATGTGGAAGCACCGGCGTGCGGTGATCGAGACGGGTGCTTCCGGCAAACTCGGCCGACGTGGGTTGCCGTACCTGCTCGCGTTCCAGGTGCTGCTGCCGCTGCTGGCTCCGCTGATCGACGTCGCGGCGTTGTACTCGATCGTGTTCCTACCGACCCCGACGATTGCCTATGTGTGGCTGGGATTCCTGGGTCTCCAGTACGTCGCCGCTACCTACGCATTCGTGCTCGACAAGGAGCCGTTGTCGCCGCTGTGGAGCCTGGTACTCCAGCAGTTCGTCTACCGCCAGCTCATGTACCTGGTGGTCATCCAGTCCGTGTCGAGCGCGCTCTACGGAGTCCGCCTGCGCTGGCAGAAACTGCGGCGTACCGGGAACCTCGATGCGGTCCCCGCCGAGGTCGCTCGCTAGCTGTGATGTCCAGAGACGTTGGTCGAGATCGTGTGATGAATCGATCTGAGTCTCTGGACGGGTGAAGACCTCCCGATGTGGAGTGGAGCTATCTAGGAACCGCTCCACGACCAGGAGGTCTTC
>JAOPVE010000413.1 GCA_025963185.1 Actinomycetes bacterium | reverse complement strand
CCGCGACTACGCGCAGGTCCGCGGCGCCGGTGTTGTGGACGCCGCGACCGCGCGCACCGCGCTGGCCATCTACGACGTAGACGAGATCGGCCTGGACCGTCTCGACCGCGCGGTCCTCGACGCCCTCGTGCGCCGCTTCCACGGCGGGCCGGTCGGCGTGGCGACCCTCGCCGTTGCCGTCGGGGAGGAGATCGAGACCGTCGAGAGCGTCGCCGAGCCGTTCCTGGTCCGGGCCGGGCTGCTGGCCCGCACGCCGCGCGGCCGGATCGCCACCGCGGCCGCATGGCATCACCTGGGCCGCACCCCGCCGAAGCACGCCGTCGCCGGGGGAGACACCGGGATCGGCCGCTTCACCGAGGGACCGGACCTGTTGACGGGCCTGGAGTAGCAGGGAACGATCCACGCGATCGGGTCGTTGCGGCCTATTGACACCCCGGTCCCCGGGCGGGCCGTGCGGGCATTCCCGCCGGTCAGCGTTGGGGCACCATTGCAGTACCACAACGACGGGCGCACCGATCTCGGCGCAGCTGACCCCTGCGGTTAGACTCCGCCCCGGTCGCCCCCATTTACGAAGGGCCTTGCTCGTGAATTTCGCCGCCGGTTCCGGTAGCTCAGGCGGAAACAGCCTGCTGCCGATGCTCCTGCTCGCCGGACTGCTCGCACTGATGTACTTCATGGTCATCCGGCCTCAGTCGCAGCGGCGCAAGCAGATGCAGCAAATGCAGGGGTCCGTCACGGACGGCGCTGCGGTGATCACGATCGGTGGTCTCTACGGCACGGTGGTCGGCCTTGACGACGAGTCGGTAACCCTCGAGGTCGCGCCCGGGGTCACCAACCGCTATGCCAGAGGCGCGATAGCCAAGATCCTTCCCGAGGAGACCCCCACGGACGCCACCGCTGACACCGCGGCGCCCGTCTCCGAGGACGACAACGCCAGCTGACCACGCCGCCGCCGGGGATCGTGGGCCACACGTGCCAGGAGTCCCTCGCATCACCGGCTAGTCTCGGATCAACGGGCGCACGTAGGGCCTATCGGCCGAGGTGACGCTGGTCCACGCCAACAAGGAGATCCCACCAGCCATGGCAGCACCCCAGGGACAGGTGCGTCCCTCGCGATACCTGGCCACGCTCCTCGCGATCATGGTCGCCATGTACGCGCTCGTGTTCCTCGGTGGCCCGGAGGGGATCAAGAACAAGCTGCATCCCAAGCTTGGGCTCGACCTGGTCGGCGGCACCACGGCGACTCTCGTTGCCAAGGGCAAGACCCCGACCCGGGACAACCTCGAACGGGCCCGCACGATCATCGAGCAGCGGGTCAACGGTCTCGGTGTCGCCGAGCCCGAGGTGGTCATCGAGGGCGACAAGAACATCGTCGTCACCCTCGCCGGGCAGAACAACGCGAACATCAAGGACGTCGGCCAGGCCGCTGAGCTGCGGTTCCGCCGCGTGCTCAAGACCACGCAGGACTTCCCCGACGGCATCGTCGCCCCGCCCAGCCCGGTCCCGAGTCCCGCGGGCAGCCCGAAGCCTGGGGCGTCGCCGTCCGCCGCGCCGTCGAAGGGCGCGGTAGCGAGCCCCGCACCGACGAAGGCCGCCGGTGGTGGCGGCCAGGCGCCGGGGAAGGCGGCAGGCGGAGGCGGCCAGGCCCCGAGCCCGGCGCCGTCCGCGAGCGCGAGCCCCAGTGCCACGCCGTCGCCGTCCGCCTCGCCCAAGCCGCAGGAGGAGACGGCCGACCAGAAGGCCGTGCTGGCGAAGTTCAGCCCCCAGCTGACCCAGGCGCTCCAGGCCGCGCAGAGCCCGACCGACCTGGCGTCGCCGCAGGTGCAGCAGTTGCTCGCGCCGATCGACAAGCTCACGCCGGCCGAGATCGCGGCGCTGCCCGCGCAGTGGCAGTTCATGATCCCGAAGATCGACTGCAAGAAGCTCGACGGCCGCCCGATCGGCAGCATCCGCGACGCGAAGCAGCAGGTCGTGGCCTGTGACCAGGGCGGCAAGTACCTGCTCGACAAGGCGCAGGTGCTCGGCACCGACGTCTCGGGCGCCGACTCCGGCTACAGCAGTGGTGGCCAGGGCGGCGGCACCCCCGGCTGGCGCGTCACGATCGACTTCAACAGCAAGGGCCAGGACAAGTGGACCAACCTGACCCGCGAGGCGGTCAAGCAGACCGACCCTGACCAGAAGCGCGTCGCGATCGTGCTGGACAACGACGTGATCTCCGCCCCGACGATCCAGGGTGTGATCACCGGCCAGGCCGAGATCACCGGCAGCTTCACCCAGAACGAGGTCCAGACGCTCGCCAGCCAGCTCAAGTACGGCGCGCTGCCGATCTCGTTCGAGCCCGGCTCGGCCAGCAGCATCTCGCCGACGCTCGGCACCGCCCAGCTCCAGGCAGGCCTGCTCGCCATGGGCATCGGCATGCTGCTGGTCGCCGTGTACGCGTTCTTCTACTACCGGCTGCTCGGCTCGGTCATCTTCCTGAGCCTGCTGCTCTCGGGGATCCTGGTGTTCGGCGCGCTGATCCTGCTCGGCCGCAGCATCGGCTTCACCCTGACGCTGGCCGGCATCGCCGGTTTCATCGTCTCGCTCGGCGTCGCCGCCGACTCGTTCGTCATCTACTTCGAGAGACTCAAGGACGAGATCCGGGACGGCCGAACACCGCGGAGCGCTATCCCGCGAGCGTGGGCCCGTGCCCGCCGCACGATCATCTCGGCGAACCTGATCTCGATCATGTGTGCGACCACGCTCTACGTCGTCGCGGTCGGCGCGGTGAAGGGCTTCGCGTTCGCGCTCGGCCTCGCCACGCTTCTCGACCTCATGGTCGTGTTCCTGTTCCGCCACCCGATGATGAGCCTGCTCGCCCGCAGCAAGGCCTTCCTCTCGCCACGCGTGAGCGGCCTGGGCCGGGTGCTCCAGCACGACGACGCGCCAGCCGGTGCGCAGTCCAGTCTTCGCAGTAACCCGAAGGAGGTCTGAGGTGAGCAGCCTCGCTACGCGCCTCTACAACGGAGAGGCCGGGATCGGAGTCGTCCCGCGCCGCAAGCTCTGGTACGCGATCGCCGCCGGTATCTTCGTCATCGCGATCCTCAGCTTCTACTTCCGGGGCTTCAACCTCGGCATCGAGTTCGCGGGTGGCAACTCCTTCGAGATCCAGCAGAAGCCGGGAATCTCGCTGCAGCAGGCCAAGGATGCGGTGAGCAAGGCCGGGGCGGCAGTCAGCACCGGCCAGTCGGTCGGCGGCAAGGTCCCCACGTACCTGATCCGCACCGCGCCGATGGACCAGACCAAGAGCGACGCCGTCCAGCAGCAGGTCGCCAAGACCCTGAACCTGCCCACCGGCAACATCAACCAGAGCCGGGTCAGTCCGGCGTGGGGTAGCCAGATCACCGGCGGTGCCCTGCGCGGTCTGGTCGCCTTCCTGGTGCTGGTGATCGCCTACCTGGCGTTCCGGTTCGAGTGGCGAATGGCCCTGGGCGCGATCGTCGCCCTGATCACGAACCTGATCACCACGGCGGCGATCTACTCGCTCGTCGGGTTCGACGTCACCCCGTCCACGGTGATCGGCATGCTGACGATCCTCGGCTTCTCGCTGTACGACGTGGTGGTGGTGTTCGACAAGGTCCAGGAGAACACGGCAGGGATCCTCGGTGGAGCGCGCACCACGTACGCGGAGGCGGCGAACCTCGCCGTCAACCAGACGCTGATGCGCTCGATCAACACCGCCGTGATCGCCCTGCTCCCGGTCGGTGGACTGCTGTTCATCGGCGCTGGGCTTCTCGGTGCCGGCACCCTGAAGGACCTCGGCCTGGTCCTGTTCGTCGGCATGGGCGTCGCCGTGATCTGCTCGATCTTCCTGGCGACACCGGTCGTGGTGGACCTGAAGAACCGCGAGCCCAAGTACGCGGCGCTCGAGCAGCGGGTCCTGGCCCGCCGCGCCGGCGCCAAGTCCGCGGACAAGAAGGCCGCGGCTGCCGAGGCCGTGGCCGAGCCTGCGGTCGCGTCGTCCAGCGTCCGCGCCGGAGCCGGGACGGCCACCCGCACGGCGACCCCGCCACGCAAGAAGCCCGCTACCAAGCAGGGGCGCCCCAGCGGCGCCAAGAAGCGGCGTTGACCGGCGGCGAATCCGCGATGGATCCCGCTCAGGGCGCTGGCGTCACCGACGCCGGCGCCCTGATCGCTTCCCTGGTCAGGGATGTTCCTGGCTTCCCCATCGCGGGCGTGACGTTCAAGGACCTGACCCCGGTGTTCGCCGACGGGGCGGCCGTGCGGGTCGTCACCGACGCGCTGGCCGCCCCATTCGAAGGCGCTGGTGCCCCGCGCTTCGACATGGTGGCGGGCATCGAGGCCAGGGGGTTCGTACTGGCGGGCGCGATCTCCTACGCCACCGGCGCCGGGCTGGTGCCGATCCGTAAGGCGGGCAAGCTCCCGCGGGAGACCCACCGGGTGACGTACGCGCTGGAGTACGGCGAGGCGGCCTTGGAGATACACACCGACGCGTTCGCGGGTGGCCGCAGGGTGCTGATCGTCGACGACGTCCTCGCCACCGGCGGCACGGCCGAGGCCACGGCTGCCCTGGTGCGCCAGGCCGGGGGCGAGGTCACCGGCATGGCTTTCGTCCTCGAAATCGGCTTTCTCGGCGGTCGCGCACGCCTCAGCGGCGAGCGCATCCACGCCCTGCTCACGGTTTGAGGCAAGACCGGGCAATCCGGGCGGTGTGACAGCGAACACTGTGTGCGACTAGCTTGGTCTGGCCGACAGGGGCAGGAGCGTGCGGCGTACCATGGCAGAACGCACCGGCCACCTCGATGGAGGAGCGGACGTGTCCCCAGACGTTGTACCGAGCGTCACGGGCGCGGAGCAGCAGATCGCTCCCCCCGAGAGCGCTGACGACGCCAGTACCGGCGCCGCTGCCCCTGACGGCAGCGGCGCCGGCGCGCTGCCGGGACACGAGGCCACAAGCGGCAGCAACGGGTCCGC
>JAOPVE010000412.1 GCA_025963185.1 Actinomycetes bacterium | reverse complement strand
CCGGCGCGCTGGTGCTGACCGATCCGTGGTGGGATCTCCGCGGCGGCGGACGTATCGAAGACGACCAGCGGCTGATCCTGCACGAAGAATTGCTCCGGGAGACGGGTGCGGGTCACCCACTGGCTGGACAAGTCGTCATCGTGATTGGCCGCTCGGCAGCGCGAGACGACATTCTCGTCACACTGGAACGCGGAGGCTGGGCAATCGTCCATCTGACCTGGAAACGATCGCGCGAAGATCCGCCCTGGCCGGTCACGGTGTTCTACCACGACATTGCTGCGCTCGAAGAAGCCCTTGACATGACCGCGGACTAATCCGGCGGATAGCGAAGCGCACCGACGCGGCCGAAGACGTGACCGCTTTCCTCGCGGCAGCGCCAGACGGGCCACGCGTGCGTCCCGAACGGATTCCCCTCCCAGTCCGCTCCCCGGTTTTCAGGCCAGAGGTGGAGGCCACGCGCGTGAGTGGGGCAATCCGGCCACACGACATGCCGGGTTTCCATGATCGTGGACTGGGTCGCGTCGGCGATCTCCCAGACGGCGCAACGTTCGTCTGCACCCTCGAGTACGACGCCGACCCCGCCCCAGAACTGCCCGTCGACGAGGACCAGGTAATTCCCGCCAGCCTGGACGATGTCGACTGAGACCCGCCAAGGCATCCCGCTGGCGCTGATATCCCGCTGCAGCAGGACCGCCGCGGCTCGAATCCGGCGCAGGGCGGAAGCGTCCACGCAGACAGCATCTGGTCCGCGCTCGCATGCTGCAACCGGCCGTGCCGGCGACTTAGCGAAGTGCCACCTGAACCACAGCGTGTGCCGCTGGACCGGCTATGACCGGCTCAACGGCACACACTTGCGAGGTGTTACTCGGCGGACGGACTGAGCGCGCGGGATTCCCGGTTATTGCTCGCAGGCGATGCCGTCGTGGTCGCGATCCATTGAGCTGTTGGCGTTGTAGAGGGCCGTGTTGACGTAGGGGGCGTATCTCGCGTGCCCGCCGCCGGGGCGCTTGTCCTTGGCGCCCGCCTTGGCGATTCCGCCCTTGTAGTGCGTGTGGACCACCGTGCAATTCGCGTAGTGCGGCGGGGACGCTGCCTCGGCCGCGAGTGGAGGCCCGGCCACGATTGCCACGCCGAGTGCGAGAACGACCACGACGCCACGTTTTGTCATGGCCGAATTCTAGGGAGAGGAGTGGTTCGGGCCGATCGTCCGGACGGCCCGTCTTGCCACCCGATCGGCGGGCGCGCCGAGGTGGGCGAATGCGGGCATTAGGGTGCGGGGATGGCCACGGAGATGACGATGCGCGAGCGGATGCTGGCCGGCGAGCTGTACATCGCGGACGATCCGGAGCTGGCCCGTGACGCCGATCGTGCGCACGGCCTGACGCACCGGCTGAACTCGATGGATCCCACGGACGGCGCCGGCCGCCGGGCGCTCCTCGGCGAGCTGCTCGGATCGTTCGGCGAGGGCAGCGAGATCCGGCCGCCGTTTTACTGCGACTACGGGTACCAGACGTTCGTCGGCGCGCGGAGTTTCGCCAACTTCGGGCTGGTCTGCCTCGACGTGGCCACCGTGACGATCGGCGACGACGTGCAGATCGGCCCGAACGTGCAGCTACTCACGCCGACCCATCCGCTGGAGCCCGGTCCGCGGCGGGACAAGTGGGAGGCGGCGCTGCCGATCCGGATCGGGGACAACGTCTGGCTCGGCGGTGGCGTCATCGTGTGTCCCGGCGTGACGATCGCCCAGAACACGGTCGTCGGCGCGGGGTCGGTCGTGACCCGGGACCTGCCGGCCGGAGTCGTGGCGATGGGCAGCCCGGCCCGGGTGGTGCGCGAACTGTGAGGCGGCCGCTACCTCGCCGGGGAGGCCGGGGTGGCGTGGCGGCTGGCCGGTCCGCCGCTGTAGGCGCCGTCGGCGAGACGGTCCGCGAGTGCACGCAGACGGCGGATCTCGGCGAGCAGCGCCTCATCCGTCGGCGGCTGGAGCACGGTCGTCCCGTGCTGGCCGGGCCGGATGACCCCCGTCACGCGCAGCTCGTGGGCGACCGCGGCGCGGAAGTCGCTCAGCTCCAGCAGCCGCTGCCGGTAGGTGGTGGCTTCATCAACGTCGTCCATGCCCCGCACGGTAAGCACAGCGGATCGGCATGTAGCAGTACCAGATCCCCCTGGTTGCCCGATCAGCTCCCCGACGATGACCGGACGTCCGCCGCCGGCCCGCCGCGCAGAACCTGCCCGAGACTGACCGCCGACACGATCGCCCACACGCCTTCGAGCAGCAGGAATCCCCACTGGTGGCCGCCGAGCGCCATGACGGCCAGCACCGCGGATCCGGCGGTGTTGAGCACCAGGTACGTCCGCGACTTCTGGCCGAGCACCCCCCACTGGGCGAGCGCGAACGCGGCGAGCACGAGCAGCGATCCGGCAACCTGCACAACCTGGTCCATGCCCCCACCCTGCCCGGTCAGATCCCGAACTCGGCCACCCGCCACGGCTCCGAGTCGCGATCGCGCACCATCGTGAAATCGCGAGGCTCCGGCCCGGGATCGAAGCGCGATCCGAAAATCGACCAGGTGTCCGTGATCTCGATGTCGGTCATCACCCTTTGTACCTGCGCGTACCCAGCGCTGGCGTCGGCGGCCGGCTCGGGAAACGTGCCGAACACCCGCAGGATCCGCAGATGGGCCGGCCCAGGCTCGTTCGCTTGCGACTCCTGTCGCGCGAATCGGGGCGTTTCCATCGCGCGGGACGCTCGCTCGTCGTGCGCATCGTCCGCCCGGATGTAGGCGCGCACCACGGCCTCGGGTGAGGCGCTGGCCGGCGGCACCGTGACGTGCCCGGTCTGCCGTAGTTGCCATCGCGGTACGAAGACCTCCGCGCCGACGACCAGCCCGAACGCGACCGCGACGAGAACGGCCGCGGTCACCCCCGCCGCCCTCCTCCGCTGCCCCATGCGCCCATGATCGGCGCCGACGGTTGCGGAACCGTCAGGGGAACTCGTGCACGACCTCGATCAGGCCGACGATGTGCGCGTTGAACAGCTCCAGCTCCTCAGCGGCCACGCCGTCCATCCCGACTGGCGCACCAGGTCCAGCGGCTGGGCCGGTGGGGCGCCAGAGCACGAGGGCGGGTGGGCTGGTCATGGCGAAACCCTTTCAGCGGATCGGCGAACGCGCGGCACCATAACGCCGCCACCGGGCCGGGCGACAGCGAGTTCACGGTGGTTATATGCGGTGGTTTCTACGATCCGGGTATGAACAGTGTCAGCCGCAGGACGTTCCTCGCGCTCGCGGGCGCGGCCGGGCTCTCGGCGTGCGCCCCGAAGCCCCATCCGGCGTCGGCCAGCGCGTCGCCAGCCTCGCCGGCCACCGTCGCAGCACCGAGCCCGGGCTCGTCCCCGCAGGCCCTGGACCTGGCGAAACTCCGCGCCGCACTGACCGGCCGCCTGGTGCTGCCGGGCGATGCTGCCTACGCCGTCGCCGCGCAGCCGTACAACGCCGCGCTCGGCCCGCGTCAGCCCGCGGCGATCGCCCAGGTCGCCAGCGCCAAGGACGTGGCCACCTGCGTGACGCTCGCGGGCGGGCGCGGGGTCCCGCTGGCGGCGCGCTCGGGCGGGCACAGCTACGCGGGCTGGTCCACGCCGGATCACGGAGTGGTGGTCGACGTCGGCGCGCTGAACAAGATCCAGGTGTCGGGCACGACGGCCACCGTCGGATCCGGGGCGCGGCTGATCGACGTCTACGCGGCACTCGCGGCGGCGGGACGGGCACTTCCAGCAGGATCCTGCCCCACGGTCGGGATCGCCGGCAGCACCCTCGGCGGCGGGATCGGCGTGCTGTCCCGCGCCTACGGCCTGACCTGCGACCACGTCACCTCGGTACGGGTCGTCACGGCGGACGGCGAGCTCCACAACGCGGGCCCGAACACCGACGCGGACCTGTTCTGGGCGCTGCGCGGCGGCGGGGGCGGCAACGCGGGGATCGTGACGGAGTTCACGTTCTCGACGGTCCCGGCTCCGGCGGTGACGATCTTCTCGCTGCACTTTCCGGCCGTCCGCACCGCCCGGGTGCTGCGCGCGTGGTCGCAGTGGATGGCGGCGGCGCCGAACCAGCTCACGGCACTGTGCGGAGTGACCGCGGCGAAGGTGCCCACCAACCGGGTCACCGGCACCTGGACCGGCCCCGCGGCCCAGCTCACGCCGCACCTCACGGCCCTGATCAGCGCGGTCGGCGCGGCGCCGGACACCCGCTTCACGAAGACCTACGGCTACCTCGACGCGATGAAGTACTTCGCGGGCTGCTCCAGCAAGACGGTCCCGGCGTGCCACCCGGCCTCCGTGCCCGGCGGCACGCTCGGCCGGGAGGCCTTCCGCGCGGCCTCCCGGATGCTGGACCGCCCGGCCGACGACCCCACCGCCGAGCGGATCGTCGCGCTGATGGCCCAGCGATCCGGGATGGTGTTGCTCTTCGACTCGCTGCGGGGTGCGGTGGCCGCGCCGAGTGCCACCGAGACCGCCTTCCCGCACCGGGCGGCGTTCGCGTCGGTCCAGATCTACAGCGGATCGGCGAGCGCGAACCCGGCCGTCATTGCGGTCCAGGACGCGCTCGCCCCGCTGGTGGGCCGCGGCGCGTACGTGAACTACCTCAACCAGGACCAGTCCGGCTGGGCACAGTCCTACTACGGCGGGAACCTGGACCGGCTACGCACCGTAGTCCGGCACTACGACCCGAGTGGCATCTTCGCGTTCCCTCAGTCCCTACTGCGAGCCTGACGGACGGCAGCTTGCGGGCGTGCGAGAGGGTGGACTTCAGCGCTACACCCTCGGGAGGTGACAGTGGCCACACTCGGCGGCCGCTCACGCACAGCTATTCGGATCCGAACAAGTTCTTCACAATCGCGATGCACGATGCATTCATGAGCAGCGCACACGCCCACGGCCAGCCGGTCCGGCGCCGGCGCCGGAGGCGGATCAGCGGGCTCGCCATGGCCGGCGCGATCGGCGTCACCGCGGCCCTGGCCACCGTGCCGCTGCTGCACCCGCTGCCCACGTTCGGCAAGGCGCCACCCGACACGGCGCTGATCCCGTTACCCGCCCCGTCGGCGCCCTGCGCGGCGGGCCCGGCCCAGCGCGAGGTCGAGACCTACATCGCCGCGCACCCCGGGTACGGGCACGTCACCACGGACGGCGTGCAGTCGCCAGAGGACTGCACGGCGATCCGCACGCTGCAGGAGCGTTTTGACGTGCGCAACCCGAGCGGATCGGCGGATGCGCTGACCGGCGCCCTGATCTCGCGGCTGAACTCCGCCCCGGTGGGCAGCTGCGACACGAACGGCCCCGCCGTGAACATCTGCGTCGACCTGACCACCCAGACCATGTGGGCCGTGCGGGACAGCGAGGTCGTGCTCGGGCCGACGATCATCCGGTCCGGGAAGGCGGGGGAGGAGACCCCGACCGGCGACTTCACGATCCACGAGAAGAAGCGCCACACGGTCTCGACGATCACCGGCACGCCGATGGAGTACTGGCAGCACATGCAGGACGGCTACGGCTTCCACCAGGCCTGGAGCTACCTGCACGACCCCAACGTCTCCGGATCGCTGGGCTGCGTCAACATGACCCGTAAGGACTCCGCGGACCTCTTCTCGCTCACCGATCCCGGCACGTCGGTCCACATCTTCGGCCGCAAGCCCGGCACCTGAGCCAGCCCGGAACGCGGCCCGCGCGCCGCTCGTTCTCCTGGTGGCCGCCGCCATGGCGGATCGGAGAAGTGAAGAAACGAGGAAGGCCGTCGTGGCGTTACTGCGCTTCGTTGCCAACGTCATCTGGTTCCTGCTGGTCGGGCTGCCGCTCGCCCTCGGGTACGCGCTCGCGGGGCTGATCGCGTGCGTACTGATCATCACGATCCCGTTCGGCATCGCCTCCTTCCGGCTCGCGCTGTACGCGCTGTGGCCGTTCGGGCGCACGGTCGTCGACAGGCCCGGCGCCGGCGTCGGGTCGCTGCTCGGCAACGTGATCTGGTTCGTCTTCGCGGGCTGGTGGCTGGCCCTGACCCACATCGCGTTCGCGGTGACCCTCTTCGTCAGCATCATCGGCATCCCGTTCGGCATCGCCGCGCTGAAGATGGCGTACCTGTCGGTGTTGCCGCTGGGCAAGGAGATCGTGCCCACGGACCGTCCGCAGTTCGTCCCGCAGCCCCGCCGCTCTCTGGCCACGCAGCAGAGCTGAGCGAGAACGGCGGGCGATTCCCGGAATGGGAATCGCCCGCCGGGCACAGGGATTACTGCTGGGCGACGAGGCCCGCGTCAACGGCGACTCGCGCCTTTGCGGCGACAGTGAATTCGTGGGACTGCGCCCAGTTCTCCATGGCGTTGTTGGGGTCGAAGTCGGAGTCCTTGGTCTTGTCGGTTCCCATTCCCACGGGCGTGAGGCGCAGGTCTTCGGTGTTGAGATTGAGCAGGTACGTGTAGGCCGGCACGTGGCCGAAGGTGTAGCGGCCGTTCTTGTCGGTCACCGCAAGGCTCGTGTAGGTGGACGGGTCCGCCCACGGCACCTGCCACAGCACAACGTTGTGCCCGGCCAGGCCATGCTCGCCGCGATCCTGGATCCCGTTGTGGTTGCGGTCGTCCCACACCCGGCCCGTGATGGTGCCGAACGTGGTCGCGATCGGCACCGAGACGGTCGCGGCGTCGTTGCTGTGATCGGCGTCCGGCGTGGCGCTGTGCGCGACGAAGGACACCGCGGACCGACCGGCGGCTGCCTTCTTGGTGACACGCAGCGTGAGCTGCAGAGACGGCCACTTCGACGAGTCGGCGACGGGCGGCAGATCGCCGGTGAGGCTGCAGTCCACCGTGGACCTGGTGCTCGCCGAGCAGTCGAAGGGGTACGCGGCGTTCCCCCCGGTGCCGCGCCGGTACTCGACGCCGGCCGGCAGCGCCGCGGTGACTCGCACCCGGCGCGCGGTGCCGCCGAGGTTCGCGACGCCGACGGTCTGGCTGATGACCGATCCGGGAGTCCGCACGCCCTGGTCGTAGGAGGCGTACGCGGCGAGGTCGCTGGCGGCCGCGGCCGAGGCCACCGCCGGAAGGAGAGCCGCCGCGGTGGCCGCGAGAGAGGCCAGGGCAATAGTTCGCGTGAATGTGGACATGACAATTCTCCCCGCTGGAGTGGATTGGAAGGCAGGCGCGCCGCGGTGCCAGAAAGGCCGCCAGACGACCGTGCCGGTATTGACCTTCGCAGCGCCTCTGTGAGGCCACTGTGAACTGTCGGAAATCATCCAGTCACTCAATCGGCGGACATGAGAAGGTGCTCGTCATGGACGACTACCGGGAAATCAACAAGGCGAACTGGGATGAACGGGCTCCGCTGCACGCCGCCTCGGCGGAGTACGGACTGGCCCGGTTCGCGGACGATCCGGAATTCATCTCCGACGTGGTCCGGTTCGACCTGCCGCGGCTCGGTGAGGTGGCCGGCCTGCGCGGGGTCCACCTGCAATGCCACATCGGCACCGACACGATCTCGCTGTCCCGCCTCGGCGCCTCGATGACCGGCCTGGACTTCTCGCCGGTCGCGCTCGCCGAGGCCCGGCGGCTCGCCGAGTCGGCAGGCGCGGAGGTCCCCTTCGTGGAGGGGGACGTCTACGACGCACCCGCCCTGCTCGGCCGGGAGGGCTTCGACCTGGTGTTCACCGGTGTCGGCGCGATCGGCTGGCTTCCGGACATCCGCCGCTGGGCCGGGGTCGTGGCCGCGCTGCTGCGGCCGGGCGGCCGGCTGTTCATCCGCGAGGGCCACCCGATGCTGTGGGCGCTCGACGACGTGCGTACCGACGGGCTGCTCGCCGTCGAGTACCCCTACTTCGAGCGCGCGGAGCCACTGGTCTGGACCGACGACGGCACCTACGTGACGGTCGACAAGCCGCTGGTCAACTCCACGACCCACGAGTGGAACCACGGACTCGGCGAGATCATCACCGCGCTACTCGGCGAGGGCCTGGTTCTTACTGGCCTGACCGAGCACGACAGTCTGCCGTGGCAGCCGTTCCCCGGCCAGATGACCGACATCGGCGGCGGCGAGTGGCGCCTCACCGACCGCCCGTGGCGCCTCCCGCACAGCTACACGCTCACCGCCGTCAAGCCCAACCCCCGCGAAGTGCGGTAACCGAGGCCGGTCCCGGCCGGCCTCAGTTACCGCAGTTCGCCACGGGGGCGCGGGCCCTAGATGTTCGAGTTCTCGGGGTCGATCGAGTCGGGGATCGAGCCCGCGTCCTCGCTCGCGCCTGGCTGCTGGGGGCACGGCAGGTCGAGGGTGAAGGCGGTCATCGAGAGGGATCCGTAGGCGTACCCGTCGACGAGCACGTCGGCCGGGCGCTGGGACGCCGCCCCGAGTCCGGCCACGTAGAGCAGCGGGATGTAGTGGTCCGGGGTCGGCGCGGCCAGGTTCCAGTCGCGGTGGTCGCTCAGGGCGGCGGCGCGGTCCGGGCTGCCGGTCATCACGTCCCGGACGGCCTCGTTGAAGCGCTGGGCCCAGTCGAAGCCGCGGTGTTCGAGGTGGCGGTCCATGCCGCCGAGGTTGTGCACGGCGTTGCCGCTGCCGAGGATCAGCACCCCGCTCTCGCGCAGTTTCGCGAGCTTGGCGCCGAGTTCGAGGTGGTAGTCCAGCGACTTGAACGCGTTGATCGAGAGCTGCACGACCGGGATGTCCGCGCCGGGGAACGCGTGCACGAGGACCGACCAGGTGCCGTGGTCGATGCCCCAGCTGTCGAGGTCCGCGCCGATCCAGGTCGGCTTGACGATCTCGGCAACCTCGTCCGCGAGCTCGGGAAGGCCGGGCGCCGGGTAGTCGACGGCGAACAGCTGGTCCGGGAAGCCGTAGAAGTCGTGGATCGTCCGCGGCGTCGGCATGGCCGTCACGGCGGTCGCGTTGATGTACCAGTGCGCGGACACGACGAGGATCGCCCGCGGCCGCGGCACCGAGGCGCCGAACTCGCGCCAGGCCGCCGTGTAGCGGTTCTCTTCGAGCGCGTTCATGGGGCTACCGTGACCGATGAACGCGGCCGGCATGAGCTGTGCGGACATGGGTTTCACCTCCGCGACACAACGTAGCGCAGCCCGCGCACGCCGCCCCGCGACGCGCAATCGTTTACCCGCCTGACGAGAGGGGTAGGCCGCCTCGCATGCCGATCCGCCGCCTGCTTGAACGCCGTACGTCCCGTAACCAGCTCCGCAAGATGGCGGCCGGCACGTTCGGGTGGCGCGATCTGCGCCCCGGGCAGCTGGAGGCGATGGAGCACGTCATGGCCGGCCGGGACGTGCTCATGGTCGCCCCGACCGGCGCCGGAAAGTCGGCGGTCTACCAGGTGCCCGCGCTGCTGATCGACGGTCCGACCGTCGTCGTCTCGCCGCTGCTCGCGCTCCAGCGCGACCAGGTGAGCGGGCTGCTCAGCAGGTCCGGGCAGCACGCCGTCGCGGTGAACTCCGCCCAGACCGCCGCGCAGAACCGGGAGGCGTTCGAGTCGATCGCCGACGGATCCGCCGAGTACCTGTTCCTCTCGCCCGAGCAGCTCACCAAGAAGGACGTGCGGGACGCGCTCGCCGCCGCGAAGGTGTCGCTTTTCGTCGTCGACGAGGCGCACTGCATCTCCTCGTGGGGCCACGACTTCCGGCCCGACTACCTGCTGCTCGGCGAGGCCGTCGAGCGGCTCGGGCACCCCCGGGTGATCGCGCTGACCGCGACCGCGTCGCCGCCGGTCCGCGACGACATCCTCAACCGGCTCGGGATCGCCGGGGCGGCCCAGGTCATCACCGGATTCGCGCGGCCGAACCTGTGGCTGGAGGTCCGGCGCAGCGTCACGGATCCGGAGAAGCGCGCCGCCGTACTCGACCGGGTCACGGCCGAGCGGTTCCCCGGGCTCGTCTACACGGCCACCCGCAAGGACGCCGAGTGGTACGCCGACGCGCTCCGCCAGCGTGGCGTCGCGGCGGCCTGCTACCACGCGGGGATGACGTCGAACGCACGCGAGGCCGTGCACGAGGGCTTCCTCGACGACTCGCTGGAGGTCGTGGTCGCGACGTCCGCGTTCGGGATGGGGATCGACAAGCCGAACGTGCGGTTCGTGATCCACGCCGACATCTCCGAGTCGATCGACGCGTACTACCAGGAGATCGGGCGGGCGGGCCGGGACGGCGATCCGGCGAACACCGTGCTGTTCTACCGGTCCGAGGACCTGGGCCTGCGGCGCTTCTTCGGATCCGGCGGCCCGGACACCGAGGCTCTGGCCCAGCTCATCGCCGTGCTGGCGACCAGCGACAAGCCACTGTCCCGCACCGAGCTCAAGGACCGGACCGAGCTGAGCGCCCAGCGGGTCACCCGCGCGGTGCAGTTGCTCGACGAGTCCGGGGTGGTGCGGATCGGGAAGCGGTCCCAGGTGCGCTACTGCGGGGATCCGATCGAGGACGCCGAGGCGAAGGCGACCGACCTGGCTGAGTCCCGGCGCAAGGTCGACCAGTCCCGGATCGACATGATGCGCGGCTACGCCGAGACCGAGGGCTGCCGCCGCCAGTTCCTCGTGGCGTACTTCGGCGAGGAGCTGCGCGATCCGTGTGGGCACTGCGACACGTGCTCGCCGCCGGTCAGCGCGGTCAGCCCCGTGAGCGGCGCCCGGCCGGTCAGCCCGGGGCGGCCGGTGAGCCCGGCTCGCGGATCCCGGCGCCGGCGCAAGGACGCGTACCCGCTGAACTCCCGGGTCCGGCACACCGAGTGGGGCGAGGGGATCGTGATGCGCGCCGAGCCGGACCGGGTCACGGTCCTGTTCACCGACGTCGGCTACCGGACCCTGTCCCTCAGCGCGGTCGCCGACCAGAACCTCCTCACGGTGGTCGGCTAACGATCCCCTTCGCCGAAGTGCGGTAACTCCGACCGGCCAGGACCGGCCGCGGTTACCGCGCTTCGGCGAAGGGGGGTGGATCTCGTCACATCGCCGCGGATCCGGCGGACGGGTACATGCGTACGGTGTTTACGCCGTTACCTTAGGTGGCGACGGCCGTGCGTTCCCGCGGAGGTGACGTGAGCAAGTACGACCCGCTCCGGGATTACCTCGCCGCACGCAGCGACGCGCTCCCGCAGCTCACCCTGACATTCACCGACGTGGAAGCACTCGTCGGCCCGCTGCCCGAGCCCGCGCGCACCGGATCGTCCTGGTGGGCGAACGACGGCAGATCCGAGCACGCGTGGAACGAGGCCGGCTGGCGGGTGCTCGCCGTCGACCACGACGCCGAGCGGGTGGTGTTCGCCCGGGGAGCGGTCGGCGGCCGCCGCGGTCCGGTCAGCCTCCCCGCGAACGGCAACGCGAACGGCAACGCGAACGGCAACGCGAACGGCAA
>JAOPVE010000373.1 GCA_025963185.1 Actinomycetes bacterium | reverse complement strand
ATCGACGCCCTGGCCCACCTGGCCCCTCGTGCACCGGGTGTCCAGCGCGCACGAGGAGGGCGGCGAGCGGGTCTTCGCCGTCAGCACCGAGCGGTTCACCGGCGAGGGCAGCGTGCAGGGGCTCGCGCTCTACGAGGTCGCGTTCTCCGGGGGCCGCTTCGAGCGCGTCGACGGCACCGACCGCGAGTTGCGTGCCGACCTGGTGTTCCTCGCCATGGGCTTCACCGGCGTCGAGCCCGGCGCGCTGCTCGGCGACCTGGGCGTCGAGGTCGACGGCCGCGGCAACGTGGTCCGCGACGACCAGTGGCGCACCACGGCTCCGGACGTGTTCGTCGCCGGGGACGCCGGGCGCGGCCAGTCGCTGATCGTCTGGGCGATCGCCGAGGGGCGGGCCGCCGCGGCCGCCGTGGACGCCCACCTCACCGGATCGTCCTCGCTGCCGGCCCCGGTCCGCCCGACCTCGCGCCCACTCGTGGCCCGCTGATCTGTCAGCCTTCCCGACACGCCCCGCCCGGAAATCGGGCGGGGCGTGTCGTGTTAGTGGCCCGCCGGGCCGGGGTAGGGCTTTCCAGGTCCGAGCTGTGCCCCTGCGCATGGGAGAACTGATGTCGACCGACGCGATCGTCCTGCTCAAGGAAGACCACCAGCAGGTCAAGAAGCTGTTCCGCGACTTCGAGGCGGCCGGCGAGAACGCCACCAAGACGAAGGGCAAGATCGTCGCCCGGATCATCGAGGCGCTGACCGTGCACACCTACATCGAGAACGAGGTCATGTACCCGGAGGTCCGCAAGCTGCTTCCGGATCTCGAAGACGACATCCTCGAGTCCTACGAGGAGCACCACGTGGCCGACGTGCTGTGCCTGGAGCTCTCGATGATGAGCGCCGAGGACGAGCACTTCGACGCCAAGACCACGGTCCTCATCGAGAACGTCGAGCACCACATCGAGGAAGAGGAGCAGGAGTGGTTCCCGAAGGTCCGCGAGGGCCTGGGCCGCAACCAGCTTCAGGACATCGGCGCGCGCCTGCTCGAGGCCAAGGAGAAGGCGCCACACAAGCCGTCCCAGCCAAGCGCCATGAAAAAGGCCATCGACGCGATCCTGGCCTGAACTAACTGCTCGCCTTCACGAAGTGCGGTAACTGTGACCGGCTATAACCGGCTCTGGTTACCGCACTTCGTGGTGCTGGTGCCCGGGGAGGACCCGAGAGCTGGGTGCGCCCATCCGGAGCGTCCCGCCGTGCGCGTGCGGGGCTCCGGATGGGCGCTGCGGCGGGTGGCTCGGGTTCCGCCCGCCGCGGGACGCCGGGGGGCTGTGGCCCCACCCCGGCGAGTGGTCTCGGTGTCGCGCTGGACGGCTCGGCGGGCGCCCGGTCGCGATGTGAGCAGGTCAGGCCGGGTTGACGAAGTCCTGGGTGAGCCAGATCTTGCCGCCGCTGTCGCGCACGACGCCGATCCCGATGAGCTTGCTGCTGTTGCTCAAGAGGTTCTTGCGATGGCCGTCGTTACCGGGAGCCTCGCCCAGCATGGCGTCCGTCGAGCGCTCTACCGCCGCGAGGATCGAGGCGGTGGTGTTGCTCGCGTTCTCCTGCCCGGCGTTCTCGGACGCGCCTCGCCACGGGACCCCGATGAACCGCTCGCCGATCGGCTTCTCGGCCTTCCCCGTGTCGATGGCTTTCGTGCACAGGTGGGTGAGCGTCTGCGTGGCCGCCATGCACTGGCTGTGCAGGGTCGCGGACCTCACCAGACCCGGGCTCATCTTGTAGGCGTATAGGCCTATCGCCGCGCGCTTGGTGTTGATGTAGACCAGCAGCTGGGCGCCGACGCTGCCGTCGGTCGCGGGCGGCACCGGCGGGCGCGGCTTGGGCTTCGGCTTGGGCCTGGGTTTGGGTTTGGGCTTCGGGGGTGCCGGCTTGGCTGCCGGGGGAGAGGCGGAGGGGCCGGCGCCGGGGCCACCGGCTGGAGCCTGGGCGGGCTGGCCGACCTGCGGCGCGGCCGAACTCGCCGCCGTGGACGGCAGGAGCGACGAGCTGGGCGTCTCCGCGGCCCCGGTGAGGTCCTGCGAGGTCGCCCGCTGCTGGGCGAGCCGGTCGGCGTTGGCGTTGCCGCTGAGGGCGGCGGTCGCGAGTCCGGCGGAGGTCAGCGCGAGGGCAGCCGCGCCGGCGATCGTGTACTTGGCCCGTTTGCTCAGAGCGGTCCACACGAGCTGTGGTCACCTCGGAAAGTCGCGGACGTGGGGAGTCCTCGTGGTGCGCACCCGGGGTGCGGCGGGCGAGCTGACGCCGCGGTTTACCGGCGCGGGGCCGACTATGGCGTCATCCGCACCAGGGCTGACGATCCTTGAGCTGGTCTTAAGGGTCGCCTCAGCCAAGCATAAGTAACGTCCGTGAACGGGTGTGCCGAAAGACGGCCGTGCCGCGATCAGTGCGCACCACGGGATCTGTGCTGGTCACGGGCACCGCTAGGCGGAATGTGGGACAGTGCCCAGGAGGGCTCTGCGTCGGTTCACGCGTGGGGCTAAGTTGACACCATGAACCGTCGCGCCAAGATCGTGTGCACCATCGGCCCCGCCGTCGCGACCCCGGAGCGGATGCGCGCTCTCGTCGACGCCGGAATGGACGTTGCCCGGCTGAACTTCAGCCACGGCACCCACGAAGACCATGCGGCGGCGTACGCCCTGGTCCGCGAGGCGTCGGACGCCAGTGGCCGCGCGGTCGGCATCCTGGCCGACCTGCAGGGCCCGAAGATCCGCCTCGGCTGGTTCGCCGAGGGCAGCGCCGAGTGGAAGACCGGCGAGACGGTCGTCATCACGACCGACGAGATCCAGGGTGACCACGACCGCGTCTCGACCACCTACGACCGGCTCTCGGCCGAGGTCGCGCCCGGCGACCGCCTGCTGATCGACGACGGCAAGATCGCCGTCGAGGTGACGGATGTCGACGGCCCGGACGTGCGCTGCCTGGTTGTCGAGGGCGGCACCGTCAGCAACCACAAGGGAATCTCGCTGCCGAACGTCAAGATCAGCGTCCCGGCGATGAGCGAAAAGGACGCCGACGACCTGCGGTTCGCGCTCGGCCTCGGCGCCGACATGATCGCGCTTTCGTTCGTCCGCTCGCCCGACGACATCAAGCTCGTGCACCAGATCATGGACGAGGTCGGCGTGCGGGTGCCGGTCATCGCGAAGATCGAGAAGCCCGAGGCGGTCGAGCACCTCGAAGCGATCGTCGTGGCGTTCGACGCGATCATGGTGGCGCGCGGCGACCTGGGCGTCGAGCTGCCGCTGGAGCAGGTCCCGCTGGTGCAGAAGCGCGCGGTCCAGCTGTGCCGCGAGAACGCCCGTCCGGTGATCGTGGCGACGCAGATGCTCGATTCGATGATCGAGAACTCGCGGCCGACCAGGGCCGAGGCGTCGGACGTCGCGAACGCGGTCCTCGACGGGGCCGACGCGCTCATGCTCTCGGGCGAGACCAGCGTCGGGAAGTTCCCGGTGCTCACGGTCCGCACGATGGCCAAGATCATCTCCTCGGTCGAGCACGAGGACCCGTCGGTCCCGCCGCTGCTGCACGACCCGCGCACGAAGGGCGGGGCGATCGCGGCCGCGGCCAAGCAGATCGGCGAGGTGCTCGGTGCGAAGGCGCTGGTGGCGTTCACGCTGACCGGCGACACGGTCCGGCGGCTGGCCCGTCACCACACCCCGTTGCCCCTGCTGGCGTTCACGCCCCGGCCCGGGGTCCGCAGCCAGCTCACGACCTCGTGGGGGGTGGAGACCTTCCTGTCCCCCTCGGTGACCCACACGGACGACATGGTCCGGGCCGTCGACACGCTGCTGCAGGAGGCCGGACGGGTCCAGCCCGGTGACTACGTGGTGATCGTGGCCGGAAGCCCGCCGAACACCGCCGGATCGACCAACGCGCTGCGCGTGCACCAGATCGGCACCGCCATCGACATGCCGTGACGGCCGCTGCCGGGGCTCGCCGTATCGAGAATGCGGCGAGCTCTTGCTACCCACCAGTAACATCGGGGCACTGTGACTGACATCCTCACCGGCCAGGCCGCCGTCGACGATCTCGTCGAGGTCCTCGACCTCGAACAGCTCGAGGTCAACATCTTCCGCGGCCGCAGCCCGGACATCACCCTCCAGCGCGTCTTCGGGGGCCAGGTGGCCGGGCAGGCGCTCGTGGCGGCCGGGCGCACGGTCTCCCCGGACCGGTCGGTGCACTCGCTGCACTCGTACTTCCTGCGCCCCGGGGATCCGTCGGTGCCGATCATCTACACCACCGAGCGGGTGCGCGACGGCCGCTCGTTCACCACCCGGCGCGTGGTGGCGGTCCAGCACGGCAAGCCGATCTTCTTCCTGTCCGCCTCGTTCCAGATCGCCGAGGACGGGCTCGACCACCAGGGCGTGATGCCGCAGGTCCCAGGCCCGGACAGCCTGCCGACCATGGCGGAGCAGATCGAGCCCAACGCGAGGCGGATGGGGGTCTTCGCGCAGATCGCCCGCCCGATCGAGGTCCGCTACCTGGGCAGCCCGGGGTGGGTGGCCAGCGGCGACCGGCCAGCCGAGCCACGCCAGCGAGTGTGGATGCGGATCGACGGGAAGCTCCCCGACGATCCGCTGCTGCACGCCTGCGCGCTCACCTACGCCAGCGACATGACCCTGCTCGACACGGTGCTCTCGACCCACGGCGAGGTCTGGGGGTCCGGCGGGTTCGCCGGCGCGAGCCTGGACCACGCCCTGTGGTTCCACCGCCCGTTCCGGGCCGACCGGTGGGTGCTCTACGACTGTGAGAGCCCGTCCGCTTCGGGCGCGCGCGGCCTCGCGACCGGCCGGTTCTTCTCCGAGGACGGCCGCCACCTCGCCACCGCCGTGCAGGAGGGGCTCCTGCGCCCCGTGCCTGACCGGCCGCCCGGGCGCTGAGGGAGTGCCGGGAGCGGGATTCGAACCCGCACGCCCTTTCGGGCAGACGCTTTTGAGGCGTCCGAGTCTGCCGTTCCTCCATCCCGGCTGGATGGCCCCGACAGCTTAGCCCGGTACGCTTCCCTGTCGGCAAACCCGTTCGGCGTGGACCGTGGTGACACCCGAGGGGCGAGCCGCAGACTCCCGCTAGCCGATTGCCCGTAGCCCGACCCGCGGCGCCTGCCGCCCGAGCCACCAGGAGGCCGCGTGACCGAGGCCGCCCCAGCCCGCCGCGTGCTCATCGCGGAGGACGAGGCCCTCATCCGGCTCGACCTCTCCGAGATGCTGCAGGAGGAGGGCTACGACGTCGTGGGCGAGGCGGCCGACGGGGAGACCGCCGTGCGGCTCGCCGAGGAGCTGCGGCCCGACCTGGTGATCCTCGACGTGAAGATGCCGGTCATGGACGGGATCGCGGCGGCCGAGAAGATCGCCGGCGCCCGGATCGCCCCCGTGGTGATCCTCACCGCGTTCAGCCAGCGCGACCTGGTCGAGCGGGCCCGTGCCGCCGGCGCGATGGCGTACCTGGTCAAGCCCTTCCAGAAGAAGGACCTGCTGCCGACGATCGAGATGGCCGCGTCCCGGTTCGCCGAGATCGTCGCGCTTGAGGGCGAAGTGTCCGATCTGACCGAGCGGCTGGAGATCCGCAAGGTGATCGAGCGCGCCAAGGGACTGCTGATGGAACAGGGCATGTCCGAACCGGAAGCGTTCAAGTGGATCCAGCGCACGGCCATGGACCGCCGGACGTCGATGAAGGCGATCGCCCAAGCGGTCCTCGAAACGGGATTGAAACAGAGTTAGGCGTGTTATCTCGTTGGTCCATATGTAACAAGTGTGGCTGATTACGACACGGTCACGAGGCGTGCATCGGCGCTGATCGGACGGGTCCGGACGACTAACGTCTTCGGCACTGACGTATGGGCACGTCCGCAATGGCGGCTCAGCGGTAGGCCAAGTCAAGGAGACGTAAATGGCTCAGCGCACGCTCGCACGGGCGACCGCTGCCGCCTCCGTGGTGTTGTTGGCAGCTTCGGCAGCAGCTTGCAGCAACAACAGCGGTAGCAGCAGCAGTAGTGACACCACCAAGAAGCAAGTCAAGGTCTACGGCACCGACGGCAACATGGGCAACGCCCTCGGTGCGAAGTTCAAGGACAAGGGCGCGCTGGCCGGCATGAGCGGCACGACGCCGCTCACCAAGCTGGGGGACGACTTCAAGACCCGTCTCAAGACGGTCGACCCGAAGCTCGTCGACTTCAACTACGCCGGCGAGTCCTACGACGCGTCCGTGCTGGTCGCGCTCGCCGCCGAGACGGCCCGCAGCAGCAAGGGCACCGACCTCGGCAAGTTCATCAACTCGACCACCACCGGCGGCGAGAAGTGCACCGACTACAAGTCGTGCCTCGCGCTGATCAAGGCCGGCAAGGACGTCGACTACGACGGCGTGACCGGTCCGCTGGCGTTCACCGAGGCCGGCGAGCCGTCGAAGGCCAGCTTCGGCCTGCTCCAGTTCGGCGCGGACAACAAGCTCGACGACGCGAAGACTCAGTACGTCCTCGCGGGCGACGAGTCGAAGGCCTCGACGGCCACCGTGCAGGCGCCGCCGCAGACCCAGGCGTGGGCCGGCAGCCCGGCGTTCAAGCTCGGCACGCTGCTGCCGCAGACGGGTTCGCTCGCCTTCCTCGGGCCGCCGGAGTTCGCCGGCGTCAAGCTCGCCGTCCAGGACATCAACGCGGCCGGCGGCGTGAACGGCAAGCCGATCACCGTCACCAACACCGACTCCGGTGACACCTCGACCGACATCGCCACGACGAGTGTCGACAGCCTGATCCAGGCCGGTGTGGGCGCGATCGTCGGCGCGGCGTCCTCGGGCGTCAGCCTCAAGGTGATCGACAAGATCACCGGCGCCGGCGTCGTGCAGATCTCGCCGGCCAACACGTCCGACAAGTTCACGACGTACCCCGACAAGGGCCTGTACTTCCGCACCGCCCCGCCGGACACGCTCCAGGCCAAGGCGCTCGCGGACAAGATGATCGCCGACGGCGTGAAGAAGGTCGGCATCCTCGAGCTCAACGACCCGTACGGCACGGGCCTGGCTACGAACCTCCAGAAGGACCTCGCGGCCCAGGGTGTGAGCGCGGGCAACATCACCAACAAGATCTACGACCCGAAGGCGCAGGACTTCAGCGCCGAGGTCGGCGCGATGAAGCAGGCGAACCCCGACGCGATCGTGGTCATCGGCTTCGACGAGTCGGCGACGATCATCAAGCAGCTCAACGAGCAGGGCATCGGCCCGAAGCGCTGAGCTAGCCAGCACCGCAACGACGAAGGGCCCGGCCGGTTCGGCCGGGCCCTTCGCCGTGCGGTTACGCCTTGGCGAGCGTGCCCAGGTACAGCTCGATCACCTTGGGGTCGTTCATCAGGCTCTGGCCGGTGTCGGTGTAGGCGTTGCGGCCCTGGTCGAGCACATACCCGCGGTCGCAGATCTGCAGGCAGCGCCGGGCGTTCTGCTCGACCATGATGATCGACACGCCCGCCGCGTTGATCCGCCGGCAGCGGATGAAGACCTCGTCCTGGAGTACCGGGGACAGGCCCGCCGACGGCTCGTCCAGCAGCAGGACGCTGGGCTCCATCATCAGCGCCCGGCCCATGGCGACCATCTGGCGCTCGCCGCCCGAGAGCGATCCAGCCTTGACCCGCTTGCGCTGACCGAGCAGCGGAAAGATGCCGGTCACGAACTCGAACCGCTCGGTGAACTTCTTGGGCCGCAGGTACAAGCCCATCTGCATGTTCTCCTCGATGGTGAGCGAGGGGAACACGTTGTTGTTCTGTGGCACGAAGCCCACGCCAGCGGAGACCAGCACATGGGCGGCTGCCGAGGTGATGTCCTCCTCCCGCAGGGTCACCTTGCCGCTGCGCACCGGGATGAGGCCGAACAGGGCCTTGAGCAGCGTCGATTTGCCGGCGCCGTTGGGGCCGATGATGCCGACCAGCTCACCCTGCTTGAGGTAGAAGTCGCAGCTGTTGAGGATGTTGACCCCAGCCACGTACCCGGCGACGAGCTGGTCGGCCCGCAGGAGCGCGCCCTCGGCGAGGATCTCGTGCTGCTCCCGTGTGGCGGCCAGCTCGGCCGGGGTCAGCACCCGCGCGGCCGGCCCGGCGGGTTCCAGGCCGTCGTCGGCCTCGGTGCTGCCGGGCGGCGGGGTGCTGCCGTCGCCCGGGATGGCGGCGGAGGGGGTGCTCATCGCTCGTCCTTGTCGTCGTGAGCGATCCGGTCGCTCGGCTTCTGCTTCTCGCCCGGGTCGGATGCCATCCGTGCCAGGCCGGTGTTGCCGGACGTGGCCTGGGCAATCAGGACGTCGGCGTCCAGGCCCGCCACCTTCGCGAGCTCCGCCTCGGCGGCCGCGATCCGTGCCTGCTCCTCGTCGAACGAGAGCGCCTGGTCGTGGTGGGCGCCGAGGTAGGCGTCCACGACCTCGCGGTTGCGGGTGATCGAGTCGGACGGTCCCTCCGCGATCACGCTGCCCTGCGCCATCACGACGACCCAGTCGCTGATGTCGCGAACCACGTCCATGTCGTGCTCCACGAAGATCACGCTCATGCCCTCTTCGCGCAGGTCCTTGACGTGGCCGAGCAGGCTCTGGGTGAGCGCCGGGTTCACCCCGGCCATCGGCTCGTCCAGCATGACGACCTTCGGATCCGTCATCAGCGCCCTGGCCATCTCCAGCAACTTGCGCTGACCGCCGGACAGGGTGCCCGCGAAGTCGTCCTTCTTGGTGTCGAGCTTGAAGCGGGCCAGCAGATCCAGGGCTCGCGCCTCGATCTCCTTCTCCTGCTTGGACCACAGGGAGGGCACCAGGGCGGTGAGGAAGCGCTCGCCGGACTGGCCCGTCGCGCCGAGCTTCATGTTGTCCAGCACGGTCAGCTTGGCGAGGGCCTTCGTGAGCTGGAACGTGCGCACGACGCCACGCCGGGCGACCTTGTGCGCGGCCAGGCCCCGCAGGCTGCGGGGCTGCCACACCCCGCCGCCGTCCTGGACGTCGTAGTAGTCCCAGGTGCCGGTGTTGGGCTTGTCGAACCCGGTGAGCAGGTTGAACAGCGTCGTCTTGCCCGCGCCGTTCGGGCCGATGAGCCCGGTGATGACGCTGCGCTGGACCTCCAGGTGGTCGACCGACACCGCGGTCAGGCCGCCGAACGACCGGGTGAGCTTGTCGACGACCATGATCGGATCGGGCTTGGGAACGCCGGGCACCTGCTCGACGGACGCGAGCGCCTCCCGGTTGCGTGTGACGACGCTGCCGGGGGTGGTGCCGGTGGGCGCGGTGTCAGCGGGCATCGAGCGTGACCTCCCTGCGGTCTCCGAAAATGCCCTGCGGGCGGAATGCCATCAGCAGGATCAGCGCGACGCCGACCAGCACGAACCGGATCGCGGCGAGGCCCTGGGTGCTGATCACGGTAGCCGGGATGATCGGGTGGTCGCC
>JAOPVE010000370.1 GCA_025963185.1 Actinomycetes bacterium | reverse complement strand
CAGGACCGGCCGCGGTTACCGCACTTCGCGAGCGGGAGCGAGTGCCACGGGGCCCGGCGGCGGCCGGGCCCCGCTAACGGGGTGCCTTGGTTCCGAACGGGGTGATGCCTGGCCGGTGGCCCGTGCTCAGCAGTGCTTCCAGTCGACGTGGTAGATCGTGTCGACGCTGCCGCTGGCCGAGCTCATCGAGATCCAGTTGGTCGCGCCCGGGGCCGACGTGCCCGCGGTGACCTTCAGATCCGTGTTGATGTTGAGATTGCGAGTCTCACCGCACGGCGCGTACACCAGTTCGGCAACGGGTGTCACGTCGATGTTGTTCCACGATCCGTAATACGGGCCGTCGAACGACTTGTCGGCTACGCGGGTGTCCGGGGAGCCGGCCCAGTAATAGTAGGCGTGCTGGACCGCCGAGGATCCGGGCTTGAGACCGGCAAAGCCCTTGTATTCGGCCTTGGCGATCGCAAATGTGAATCCCTGCGGGATGTGGACCAGCAAATTGATCTGGCAATTCTTGCGGAACTCGGTCGCGTTCCCGGGCCCGGTTTGCGCGACGTAATCCGCGTACCGGATCTTGAACGAGGTCTTATCCGACGAAACCGACGCCTTGGCGGTGCCGGCCGGGCAGCCGGATCCGTTGATGGTCACGATTTCGGCGGTGATCTCGTCCGTGGGAGGTGCGTCGAGACCGGGTGCGGACTTCGCCGTGTTCGCGAAGGCCTGCCCCGCGAGTAAGAGCGAAGAAACGGAGATAAGGGCCACGAGCGCCGCGCGCTTCGCGCCGTTAAGGCTGACTGTCATGAGATCCTCTCAGGCTTGCTCAATGGTGCGTTAGCCGTTCCCCGTGCCAACAACATCACCGGTTATGCCGTGGCCGCATCGCCCCGGTCCGGAACTCAATGTGCGGTGAGATCGATCTCGGGGCAGATGGTAGCGACGCCCCAGGCCAGCTACAAGCTTTCCCCACTTATCGGATTCATTCAAATTTGCACTAGGCGCGTTATTCGCCTGGGAGATCACTGGTGGGCATAAGGTCCGACGAATCCACTTTGCCTACTCGCGATGCCTCAAAGTCGGATTCCGCGTGCCACGCAAGGATTGCCTGGGCACATCGCGGGGTAGCCGGAGAGAGGACCACAGGGAAAGAACAGACGCCCGGGCACCGCCCGAGAGCGACACGAAGGCAGGAAACATGACATCCATCTCCTCCCCGCTGACCGACGACGCGCAGAAGATCGTCGGCAGCGCACTCCAGGACGCCCTCGTCGACCTACTCGACCTCTCGCTGGTCGGCAAGCAGGCCCACTGGACCCTCGTCGGCAAGCAGTTCCGCTCGATCCACCTCCAGCTCGACGAGGTGGTCGACGCCGCCCGCGAGTACTCCGACACGGTGGCCGAGCGGGCCGCCGCAGTCGGGTTCCCGCCGGACGGGTCCGCCCGCGCGATCAGCCAGGGCAGCGGAGTCCCGCAGCTCTCCGGCGGGTGGCAGCGCGACGCCGACGTCGTCGCGCACTTCGTCACCGCGCTCAAGTCGGTGATCGAGCGCATGCGCGAGCGGATCAGTGTCACCGACGAGCCCGATCCGGTGAGCCAGGACCTCTTCATCCAGATCACCGCGGTGCTCGAGAAGCAGTACTGGATGTTCCAAGCCGAGCAGGCGTAACCAGTCCAGCCGAGCAGGCCTGACGAGCCAGCCGGGCACGCGCACGTGGAAGGCCCCGCCCCCGGGCGGGGCCTTGCGTACGCAAACAGGGCATACTCGCCGGACGTCTCCCCGCCGGCCCCACACCGGCAGCCCCACGCCCCGGAGGATCGGATGACCGCCACCCAGTCCGGAGAATCGACGCAACACCCCACGGACGAGCGGCCCGCGCCGCCCGTGCCGTCCGGCCTAGGCCTGGGCCTCGGCGAGGAGGCCGAGCGGGACCTGCGCGGCCGCGTCGCCGTCCTCACGCTCGCCCAGAAGGTGCGGCTGCTCACCGGCGCGGACTTCTGGTCGCTGCACGCCGAGCCGGCGATCGGGCTGCGCCGGATCGTCACCTCCGACGGGCCGGCCGGGGTGCGCGGCGAGATCTGGGACGAGCGGGACCCGTCGGCGAACATCCCGTCGGCCACCTCGCTGGCCGCCACCTGGGACGAGGACCGGATCGAGCGGATCGGCGGGCTGCTCGCGGCGGAGGCCCGTCGCAAGCACGTCGACGTGCTGCTCGCCCCGACCGTCAACATGCACCGCAGCCCCTACGGCGGACGGCACTTCGAGTGCCTCAGCGAGGATCCGCTGCTCACGGCCCGGATCGGCGCCGCCTACGTGCGAGGCGTGCAGGACGGCGGGGTGGCCGCGACAGTCAAGCACTTCGTCGGCAACGACTCCGAGACCCAGCGCTTCACCTACGACGCCCGGATCGGCGAGACCGCGCTGCGCGAGCTGTACCTCGAACCGTTCCGGGTGATCGTGACCGAGGCCGGCGCCTGGGCGGTGATGGCCGCGTACAACAAGGTCAACGGCGCGACCATGACCGAGAACGCACTGCTGGACGAGGTCCTCAAGGGAGAGTGGGGCTTCGACGGGGTGGTCGTCAGCGACTGGTACGCGACCCGCGGCACCGTCGAGTCCGGCCGGGCTGGGCTCGACCTGGCGATGCCCGGCCCGGGTAGCCCGTGGGGCCACGCGCTCGTCGCCGCGGTGGAGTCCGGTGCGGTGAGCGAGGCCGCGGTCGACGCCAAGGTGCTGCGGCTGCTGCGGCTCGCCGCCCGGGTGGGCGCGCTGGCCGGTTACCCCGCCCGCCCGTGCCGGGAGCTCACGCCCGCGCACACCGCCCACGAGCTGCGGTCCGCCGCCGCGGCCGGCTTCGTGCTGTTGCGCAACGACGGCGCGGCGCTGCCCGCCGATCCGTCGGCGCTGACGTCCGTGGCCCTGATCGGCCCCAACGCGGCGGTCGCCCGCACCCTCGGCGGTGGCAGCGCGACCGTCTTCCCGCCGTACACCGTCAGCGCGGTCGAGGGGATCGCCGAGGCGCTCGGCACCGGCGTCACGATCAGCCACGCGCCGGGCGTCTGGGCCACCGACCGGGTACCCCCGGCCCCGCTGGATCTCGTCCGGACCCCCGCTGGCGACCCCGGCGTCGAGGTGCGGTTCCTCGCCGCGGACGGCACCGTGCTGGCCGCAGAGCACCGCACCGTCACCGCGTTCAACTGGCTCAGCCGGTTCACCCCCGAGCTGCCCATCGGCCGGGTCGCCGCCGTCGAGGTGCACGCCGTCGTCACGGCCAGCACGGACGGCACCTACCAGCTCGGGGCGTCCGGCATCGGCTCGTACCGGATCGACGTGGCGGGCAAGACCCTGTTCGACGGATCCGTGGAGCTGCCCCCCGGGGCGGACGTCGTCGAGGCCCTGTCCAAGCCGCCGCAGCGCACCTTCGGCGTCGACCTGGTGGCCGGGCAGGAGGTGCCGTACCTGCTGCACTATCGGCTGATCCGGCCGCAGGAGTGGCTGGACGAGGACGGCAGCGTCGCGTTCCAGGTGAGCGCCGCGCGGCCCTACCTGGGCGACGACGCCGAGATCGAGCGGGCCGTCGCGCTCGCCGCCGGGGCGGATCTCGCCGTGGTCATCGTCGGGACCACGGAGGAGGTCGAGAGCGAGGGCTTCGACCGGTCCTCGCTGGCTCTGCCCGGCCGCCAGGACGAGCTGGTCCGCCGGATCGCGGCCGCGAACCCCCGGACGGTCGCCGTCGTGAACTCGGGCGCGCCCGTACTGCTGCCCTGGGCGGACGAGGTGCCGGCCGTACTTGCCACCTGGTTCCCCGGGCAGGAGTTCGGCCACGCGCTCGCCGACGTGCTGTTCGGCGCCACCGAGCCCGGCGGGCGGCTGCCCGTGAGCTGGCCCGCGAACGAGGACGAGCTGCCGAGTACCACTCCGGACGAGTCCGGTGCGCTCGAGTACGGCGAAGGGCTGCTGTTCGGGTACCGGTCCGGGCGGCCCGCGCAGTTCGCGTTCGGCCACGGGCTGGGGTACACGAGCTGGGCGTACGAGCACGCGGAGGCGTCCGTACTGGAGGCGGGTGGCGTGTCGGTGACTGTCCGGCTGCGCAACACCGGGTCCCGGCGCGGGCGCGAGGTGATCCAGGTCTACGCGACCGGTCCGGGTAGCGCGCTGGACCGGCCGGTCCGGTGGCTCGCCGGGTTCGCCGGGGTCGAGGTCGGGGCGGGGGACGCGGTCGACGTGACGATCGCTATCCCGTCGCGGGCGTTCCAGCGCTGGGAGGACGGCCGGTTCGCCGTCACGCCCGGTCCGTACCTGATCGAGGTAGGCCCGTCGTCGGCCGCGCTTCCGCTGACGGTCCCCGTGGAGGTGCCGTCCGGCCTGCTGTGACAGGCTGATCCGCGGCCGCGACCGGGACAGCGAAGGGGTGGGGCGGCGTGAGAGAGGTGCTGGCCGTCGGCGAGTGCATGCTGGAACTGCGCCACATGCCCGGTTCGGGCGAGGCGGACCTGCTGCGGCTCGGGTACGCCGGCGACACGTACAACACCGCGGTGTACGCGCGCCGGGTCGCGGACCTGCTCGGAGTCGACGCCGAGGTCGGCTTCCTCACCGGCGTCGGATCCGACGAGTACAGCGCCGGGATGCGGTCCGCCTGGGCCGCCGAGCGGGTGCGGGACCGATCCGTGCTGGTCGAGGGGCATCTGCCGGGGCTGTACACGGTCCGGGTCGACGGCTCCGGCGAACGGCGGTTCGGCTACTGGCGATCGGAGTCGGCCGCCCGTGCGCTGTTCGCCGGAACGGACTGGGTCGCCGGAGTCGGCGGCGACGTGATCCACCTGTCCGGGATCACCTTGCAGATCGCCTCCGAGCCGGCCCGCGCCGCCCTCCTCGACCGGATCGCCGCCCTGCGTGCCAGCGGATCCCGGGTCAGCCTCGACACCAACTACCGCGCCGCAGGCTGGCCGGGACGGGCCGAGGCCGCCAAGGTCATGGACCAGTTCTGCCAGTCGGCCGACATCGTGCTCGCCACCTGGGACGACGAGTCCGCCCTGCACGGCTGCGGCACCCTGGCCCAGGCGGCGGACCGGCTGGCCGCGCTCGGACCCGCCGAGGTCGTCGTCAAGGACGGGCCGGCCGGCGCGCACGTGCTCACCGGCGGCCGCTTCGAGCACGTCCCGGCCGCGCGCGCCGAGTCGGTCACGGACACCACGGCGGCCGGCGACTCGTTCGCCGGCGGGTACCTCGCCGCGCGCCTCGCGGGGCGCGACCCGGTCGCCGCGGCGGCCGTCGCCGCACAGGTCGCCGCCGTCGTCGTCGCCCACCCTGGCGCGATAGTCCCGGCCGGAACCCCGCTGCTCACCGAGGCCCAGCTCCGCGAAGCGCGGTAACCACGGCCGGTCCCAGCCGGTCGCGATTACCGCACTTCGGTGAAGTGCGAGGGGCCGTGTGTGGGCGCGGAGGTTTCGGCGTCGGTGCGGCGCTTCGCCGCACTTGTGGCCCGGCCGAACGGCCACTGTGGCGGCCGGCGGTCCGTCCCGCACGGTCCCGGCCTGGGGGAACGCCGAACCGGACGCCGTTTCCCGGCGTATAACAGGGGTGTCAGGGGGGTGCGGTGATGCTCCGGTCAACGATCCGGAATGCGCCGAAGCCGTCCTTGGCCGCTGATAGCGTCAGTACCGGCTTACGGCGATTTGCTCTGGTACGCACCGCGCGCTAGCCCAGCACGTCCACTCTCGGGTGACGGAGGTCGCATGACGGCGTTGACAGTCGGAGTCGTCAAGGAAACAGGGCAGGGGGAGCGGCGGGTCGCGCTCGTGCCCGACGGTGTCGCCAAGCTCGTCCAGACGGGGATGACGGTGCTGGTCGAGGCCGGTGCGGGGGAACAGGCCTGGTTCGCCGACGACGCGTACGCGCGCGCCGGGGCCGCCGTCGTGCCGTTCTCGGAACTGTTCGAGCGCGCCGACGTGCTGCTGTCCGTCGGCCGCCCGCCGCGGGAACAGGTCCGGGAGAACCAGATCGTGATCGGCATGCTGGCGCCACTGATCGATCCGCGGTACGCCAGGGACCTGGCCGCGCGCGGGGTGACGGCGGTGAGCCTGGACGGCCTGCCGCGCCAGCTCTCCCGGGCCCAGACGATGGACGCGCTCAGCTCGCAGGCCAGCGTCGCCGGGTACAAGGCGGCCCTGGTCGCGGCGAGCACTTTCGAGCGGTACATGCCGATGCTGATCACCGCGGCCGGCACCGCGAAGCCCGCCGAGGTGCTGGTCCTCGGCGCCGGCGTAGCGGGACTCCAGGCGATCGGCACGACGGACCGGCTCGGGGCGATCGTGCGCGGCTACGACGTGCGCCCCGCGAGCCGCACCGAGGTCGAGTCCCTGGGCGCGAAGTTCCTGGTGCTCAAGACCGCGGCGGACGCGGCCGGGGAGGGCGGGTACGCCCGCGCGCTGACCCCGGAGGAGCAGCAGGCACAGCAGAAGGAACTCTCCGACCACATCGCCCGGCACGACATCGTCATCACCACCGCGCAGGTGCCCGGCCGCCGGCCGCCGCTCCTGGTCACCGCCGAGGCGGTCAAGGCCATGGCGCCCGGATCGGTGATCGTCGACATCGCCGCGAGTGAACTCGGCGGCAACTGCGAGCTCTCCGAGCCCGGCCGCACGATCGTCACCGGCAACGGCGTGACGATCGTCGGGGCGTCGAACCTGCCGGCCGCGATGCCGATCGCGGCCTCCAACGCCTACAGCCGCAACATCTCCGCGCTCCTCATGCACATGGTGCACGAGGGGCAGATCGCGATCGACCTCGACGACGAGATCCAGGCCGGGGTGGTCGTCACCCACGGCGGCGAGGTGGTCCACGCGGCCACCGCGGCCCGGATCGCCGAGCTGCGCCCGAGCACCGCCGGAGCGGCCGAATGAGCATGTGCATCCCCGAGCGCCGAACCAGCGGGAGCCCCGCATGACCGTTGCCCTGTTCGCGTCGATCAGCATCTTCGTCCTGAGCCTGCTCGTCGGGTTCGAGGTCATCAGCAAGGTGCCGGCGACGCTGCACACCCCGCTCATGAGCGCGGCCAACGCGATCCACGGGATCGTCCTGGTCGGAGCCCTGCTCATCGCCCTGTCGGCGAACTCGTTCGTCGGCTACCTGATCCTGTTCGTCGCTACCGCGTTCGCCTCGGCCAACGTCGTCGGCGGGTACGTCGTCACCAACCGGATGCTCGCGATGTTCCGCGCCAGGCCGGTCCCCCAGAAGCAGGGAGACAACGCGTGAGCGGCTTCGAGCTGGTGGTAGCGGTGATCTACCTGGGCGCGGCGGTCTGCTTCGTCCTCGGGCTGCGGTTCATGAACTCCCCGGTCACGGCCCGGCGCGGCAACGCGATCTCGGCGGGCGGCATGACCGCGGCGGTGCTCGCGACCGTCGTGCTGCTGATCCACTCGGGAACTGTGTCGGGGGCGGCCTGGCTGGTGCTCGTGGCGGGCACGGCCGCCGGCGGGCTCGCCGGGCTCTATCTCGCGCAGACCGCCCCGATGACCGCGATGCCGCAGCTCGTCTCGCTGTTCAACGCGGTCGGCGGAGGCGGCGCGGCCCTCGTCGGGCTGTTCCACTTCGGTGCCGCGGGGGAGCCCGTGGCCACGTACGTGGCGGTTGCGGTAGTCCTCGACGTGATCATCGGATCGGTGACGTTCTCCGGCTCGCTGATCGCCGCGGGCAAGCTCCAGGGACTGATCCCCGGTAAGCCGATCACCTTCCCCGGCGGCCAGCTCGTGAACCTCGCGCTGATCGCCGTGGTCGTCGGGTCCGGTGGAGTGCTGATCGCCGGGGTGCACAGCGTGCTGCTGCTGATCCTGCTGCTGCTCGCCTCGCTGGGGTTCGGCGTGACGATGGTGCTGCCCATCGGCGGCGCCGACATGCCGGTCGTGATCTCACTGCTCAACGCGTTCACGGGCACCGCGGTAGCGATGGCCGGGTTCGTGATCGGCAACAGCGTGCTGATGATCGCCGGGGCGCTCGTCGGGGCGTCCGGCGCGATCCTCACCAAGCTCATGGCCGACGCCATGAACCGCTCGATCGGCGCGATCATGATCGGCGGCTTCGGCACCGGTGACTCCGCCGCGCCCGTCGAGGCCGCGGGTGGTCAGGTGCGGGTGCTCTCGGCGGACGACGCGGCGATCCAGCTCGCGTACGCCAGCAAGGTCATCATCGTGCCCGGGTACGGGCTCGCCGTCGCGCAGGCCCAGTACGAGGTCCACGAACTGGCCTCGCTGCTGGAGGAGCGCGGCTGCGAGGTCTCCTACGCGATCCACCCCGTCGCCGGGCGCATGCCGGGGCACATGAACGTGCTGCTGGCCGAGGCCAAGGTGCCGTACTCGCAGTTGCGCGAGATGGAGGAGATCAACCCCGAATTCTCCCGGACGGACGTCGCCCTCGTCGTCGGCGCCAACGACGTGACGAACCCGGCCGCGCGCCGGTCCGGTACGCCGGTGTCCGGGATGCCGATCCTCGACGTGGACCAGGCCAGGTCCGTGATCGTGATCAAGCGCTCGATGGGCCACGGCTACGCGGGGATCGACAACGAGCTGTACACCGATCCGAAGACCGGGATGTACTTCGGCGATGCGAAGAAGGCGGTCCTCGGTCTCGTCGCCGCGGTCAAGACCCTCGTCGGGTAGGTGGGGCGAGCAGGACCGGCTGATCCTGCGGCTGGCGCTGCCCGCACTGGGCGCGCTGGCCGCGGAGCCGCTGTTCCTGCTCGCCGACTCCGCGATCGTCGGGCACCTCGGCGCCGCCCCGCTGGCCGGGCTCGGCGTGGCCGGTGCCGCGCTGTCGGCCGTCGTGAACATGTGCGTGTTCCTGGCCTACGGCACCACCGGATCCGTCGCGCGGCTGCTCGGTGCCGGGGATCGGCGCGGGGCGATCCAGCAGGGCGTGAACGGGATGTGGCTGGCCCTCGCCCTCGGGCTGGTGCTCGCCGCCGCGCTGCTGCCGGCCGCTCCCGCGCTGGTCCGGATCCTGCACGCGCCCCCGGCCGCCGTCCCGTACGCCGTCACCTACCTGCGGATCTCCGCCGCCGGAGTCCCGCCGATGCTGCTCGTGCTCGCCGGCACGGGGATCCTGCGGGGATTGCACGCGGTCCGGGCGCCCCTCGTCGTCGCGGTCACCGGGTTCGCCGCGAACACCGCGCTGAACTACCTCCTGGTCTTCCCGGCGGGCCTCGGGGTCGCCGGATCGGCCCTGGGAACCGTCCTCGCCCAGGCCGGGATGGCGGTCGCCTACGTCGCCGTGGCCGCGCGGGCGGTCCGGTCCAGCGGCGCGAGGGCCCGGCCGGACCTGGCCGCGATCCGGGCCGCGGGCGGCGCGTCGGCCGCCCTGTTCCTCCGGACCGTGGCCCTGCGGATCTACCTGCTGGCCTCGGTCTGGGTCGCGGGGAGGTACGGCACGGTGGCGGTCGCCGCGCACACCCTGGCCTCGAACGTGTGGAACCTGCTCGCGCTGATGCTCGACGCGCTCGCGATCGCCGCCCAGGCGCTGATCGCCCGCGGGCTCGGCGCCGGGGACGTGGCCGCCGTGCGCGCGCTGCTCCGC